>NZ_JBHMIR010000019.1:0-130845 GCF_048060285.1 Micromonospora sp. LOL_025
CCGGGGTATAAATCAATTTGGCACTGGCTTATCAAGCACCCTGTTGAGTTCTCAAAGAACAACCACACACCGCCCGGAAACCCCACACCGTGGAGCCCCCGACCCGGGGCATTTCGTTCGCCGCACCCGCCGCTTCCCGCGCCGGGCACTTTTACTACGTTACCCGCTGGTTTCCGCCGTGTCAAACCGCTTCGCAGCGAACCGCACCACTTCAATCCCATTTCCGGGCGCCACAGGACATCGGCTTCCGCCGCTGTCGGTCGTGACTTCCGGCAGGCCGGCCGCTGCGGTCTCCCGCAAGCTCGCCCGGTTCCCTACCGGCGATGAACCATACCCGGTCGGTTCCGCCTCGCCAAATCCGCCTCGCGGTGGATCCGGGGCACCGCCCGGTCCGGGCACCGATGAGTGCAACACACCGGACCCGAAGCTCATTCCCGCGCCCGGCCTCCGGTGGCTTCGCCCCGGTTCGTCCGTTCCGCGCTGGCAGAGAGAAAGTTACGCCCCCGGCGGATCGATCGTCAAATCCGCCGGGGGCGTCCCGCGTCACGTCGGGCGACGTACGGCTATCCGCGTAGCTCGACCCCGGCGAACGACCGCTTGCCGCGGCGCAGCACCAGGTACCGGCCGTGCAGCAGGTCGCCGGGGTCCACCGTGGCGTCGGTCTCGGTGACCCGGGTGTTGTTCACGTAGGCGCCGCCCTCGGCGATCACCCGGCGCGCCTCCTTAAGGCTGGGGACCAGCCCGGCGTCGCGCAGCAACCCGGCGACGTCGGGCAGCTCGTCGACGTGGACCAGGCCGGCCTCGGCCAGCGCGGCCCGCAGCGTCGCCGGCGCCAGCTCGTCCAGCGAGCCGCGGCCGAAGAGCGCCTGGCTCGCGGCGACCACCTGCGCCATCTCCCGCTCGCCGTGCACCAGCGTGGTCAGCTCCTCGGCGAGCGCCCGCTGCGCCGCCCGGGCCGCCGGCCGCTCGGCGGTCTCCTTCTCCAGCGCCTCCAGCTCCTCGCGGGAACGGAAGCTGAAGTACCGCAGATAGCGAGTCACGTCCCGGTCGTCGACGTTGACCCAGAACTGGTAGAACGCGTAGGGGCTGGTCATCTCGGGGTCGAGCCAGATCGCGCCGCCCTCGGTCTTGCCGAACTTCGTGCCGTCGGACTTCGTCACCAGCGGCGTGGTGAACGCCTGCACCGGGCCGGCACCGCGCCGGCGGATGTAGTCGACGCCGGCGGTGATGTTGCCCCACTGGTCCGAGCCGCCGAACTGGAGCTGGCAGCCGTGCCGGCGGTGCAGCTCGAAGAAGTCGTTCGCCTGGAGCAGCTGGTAGCTGAACTCGGTGAAGCTGATGCCGCTCTCCAGCCGCGCCCTGACCACCTCCCGGGCCAGCATCTTGTTGACCGGGAAGTGCTTGCCGACGTCGCGGAGGAACTCGACCACCGACATCTCGCCGGTCCAGTCCAGGTTGTTGACCAGTTGCGCCGCGTTCTCCCCCTCGTACGAGACGAAGGGGGCGAGCTGGTCGCGGATCCGGGCCACCCAGCCGGCGACCACCTCGGGCGGGTTGAGGCTCCGCTCGGCGCTCTCCTTCGGGTCGCCGATCTGGCCGGTGGCGCCGCCGACGAGCAGCAGCGGCCGGTGCCCGGCGAGCTGGAGCCGACGTGCCGTGGCGACCTGCATGAGATGGCCGACGTGCAGGCTCGGCGCGGTCGGGTCGAAGCCCACGTAGTAGGCGGCGGAGCCGCCGTCGAGCAGCGCACGCAGCTCGTCGAGGCCGGTGGAGTCCTGGATCAGGCCCCGCCACCGCAGGTCGTCGGTCAGGGAGTCCCGCCCGGGCGGCGGGGGGCTGCTGTCGGTCACGGTCACCGATTGTCCCCCATGACCGGGGGCGGAACGTACCGGGTTTGCCGGGCGGCCGTCGGCGTAGGCTGGCGGCGCCGTGATCGAGGAGGGAACGCCGTGGACATGCCGGATCTGACGGGCGGCTTCGTCGCCCTGCTCGGCCTCAAGCTCGACGAGGTCGACGGCGACCGGGTGGTGATCCGTTGGCAGGTCCGCCCTGAGCTGCACCAACCGTTCGGCATCCAGCACGGCGGCGTGTACTGCTCGGTGGTCGAGACGGCCGCCAGCATCGGCGGGTCGCTGTGGCTGGGCGAGCGCGGACGCGTCGTGGGCGTGTCGAACCAGACCGACTTCCTGCGCGCGGTCCGCGACGGCGAGCTGACCGCGGTGGGCACCCCCGTGCACCGGGGGCGCAGCCAGCAGCTCTGGCAGGTGGAGATCACCGACGCCGACGCCCGGCTCGTGGCCCGCGGCCAGGTCCGGCTGCAGAACCTCTATCCGGCCTGACCGGTCAGCTTCTGGCCTCGTCCAGCACGGCCTCGGCCGCGTCGGACGCCGGCTCGGCCTGCCGGCGCAGTCGGACCCCGGCGATAGCGCGGTGGTCGATGCGGGTCACCTCCAGCTCCCATCCGTCCACGACGACGCTCTCCCCCGCCACGGTGGGGATGTGGCCGAGGCAGGCCAGCACGAGACCCGCGATGGTGGTGTAGTCGCCGCCGGGGCGGCCGGGCAGCTCGACGCCCAGATCGGCGAGGTCGTGCACGGGGAAGGTGCCGGGGAGCCACATCGCGCCGTCCGGCTCGGTGCGCACGGAGCGCACGTCCCGGTCGGTCTCGTCGTAGATCTCCCCGACGATCTCCTCGAGGATGTCCTCCAGGGTGACGATCCCGTCGACGGCTCCCCGCTCGTCCACCACCAGGGCGATGTGCTGGCGTTCGGCCTTGAACTGCCGCAGCGCGTCCACCACCGGCAGGGAGTCCGGCAGCAGCATCGGCGGGCGCGCGCACTCGTCGACCGGCCGGTCCTCGGGGACGCCGACGAGGTCACGCAGGTGGATCACGCCGACCGCGTCGTCGAGGCCGCCGTGCCGGACCACCGGCGCCCTGGAGTGGCCGGTGGCGGCCAGCAGCAGCCGCGCGGCCTCCGCCGTGGTGCCGCTGTCGAGCGTGAAGACCTGCAACCGGGGTACGAGCACCGCCCGCAGCTGCCGGTCGGCGATCTCGACGGCGCCGGCGATGATGGTCCGCTGCTCCTTGGTGAAGCCGTGGTTGCCGGCGACGATGTCCCGCAGCTCGTCGGGGCCGATCTCGTCGGGCTCGTGCTTCGGGTTGAGCCCGACCAGGCGTACCACCAGGTCGCTGGTGGCGCCGAGGGCCCAGACGGCCGGCCGGGTCACGGAGGCCAGCAGGTCGAGCGGGCGGGCGACCAGCAGCGCCCACCGCTCCGCGGCCTGCATGGCGATCCGCTTCGGGGCCAGCTCGCCGAAGACCAGGGTGACGAAGGTCAGCGCGAGGGTGACCACCACGATCGCGACGGTCTCGGCGGCGCCGCCGAGCGCGCTGAGGAGCGGCACGAGGGGCTTGGCCAGCGACACCGCCGCCGCGGCCGACGCCAGGAAGCCGGCGAGGGTGATCCCGATCTGGATGGTGGCCAGGAAGCGGTTCGGGTCCTTGGCGAGGCGGGCCAGCACCCGGCCGGCTCGGCTGGTGCGTTCCAGCCGCTGGATCTGGCTGTCCCGCAGCGAGACCAGTGCCATCTCGCTGCCGGCGAAGACCGCGTTGAGGATGACCAGGACACCGACCAGGGCCAGTTGGGTCCAGATGCTCTGCACGCCCGGCTCTCCTCACGCGGAACAGGTGCCCGCCGGCACGACGGGCACCGCCGGCCGAGGGTCACGGCCGGCGTAGGCCAGTCTGTGCCCACCGGGCCGACCGGCGAATCCTCGTCCGGTGCCCGATGTGATCAGGCCTGCCGGGCGACCGGCGGGGCGGGCAGGTCGAGGACGTACGAGCGGCCCTCGGGGCGGAAGCCGAGCCGGTGGTAGTACGGGGCGACCATGCCGGGCGGGGTGATCACCCGGTGGAAGCCTCGGTCGGTGAAGAGGCTGCTGCGCCGGTAGACGAACTCGCCCGGGGTGAAGTCCCGGAACCGTCGGGTCACGTAGTCGAGGTCGACCTGCGCCACGCCGTCGGCCTCGGCGTGCGACAGCACCACGCCGACCACCTCGTCGGCGCGTACGACCAGGAATGCCGAACGCTCGGCGGCGGTGCCGGGGGGCCAGCGGAAGCCGGGGTTGAACCGGGCGATGTCGGCGGCGTGCACACTCAGCGTGTGGGCCAGGAACTGGTCGTCGACCCCGACCTCGACCACCTGGTAGGTGGTCTCGTCGTGGCGGGTGGCGAGCATGGTCCGCAGGTACCAGACGTTGATCACGGCGAGTACGACGTTCAGCCCGACCATGGGCCAGACCTGCACGGCGGCGTTGTAACCGATCAGGATCAGGCAGCCGACCAGGTTCAGGGCACGCAGCCGGAGGATGCGCGTCTGCAGCAGCGACCAGACCAGCAGCGCGGAGCCGGTCCAGCCGATCAGTTCCAGCCAGTTCACCCCGCGAGAGTAGTGCTCGGGCGGACGCGGTGACCCGGCGGGCGGCGGCGGGTCAGTCGCCGGCGAGCTCCAGCACCCATTCCTCCACCTCGGTGCCCCGGCCGTTGGCGTACCCCTTGTCCTCGCCGGTGACGACGAAGCCGCACTTGCGCAGCACGGCGAGCGAGGCGCGGTTGTCCTTGGCGGCGCGGGCGTGCACGGGCCGCTGGGGCAGCTCGCGCAGCAGCGCGGCGAGCGCCGCCGTGGCGTGCCCCCGACCCCAGCGTCGCGGGTCGATCCAGTAGCTGACCTCGGTCTGCTCGCCGACGGGGAAGGCGACCACGTGGCCGACGACCTCGCCGTCGACGACCACCGTGCGGGGGACGATCCGCTCGTCGGCGCGCACGCGCCGCCAGTGGGCGTCGAACCGCTCCCGGTCGGCCGGGTCCTCCGGCCCGAACGCGGCCATCCAGTTGGCCTCCGCGTCCTGCTCGTGGGCGAAGAAGAGGGGCAGGTCGTCGTCGCGCACGGGACGCAGGTGCAGCTCGGCGGTCACGGGGCCGAGGATAGGACCCACCACCGACAACCGGATCGGGGGCCGGGTGCGCATGATCCGGGCGCGCGCCGCCGCCGGTGCGCCGACAATGGCGGGATGGGACGAACGGTACGGAGCGCGCGGGTGGTCGGGACGAGCGCCACCGGTGCGGCGGCGGCGGGCGCGCGGGCGGCGGGGGCGGCGTCGGTCGGGGCGCTGGCCGTGGGGGCGCTGGCCTGCGGTGCCGCCGCCGTCGGCGCGCTCGCGATCGGGCGGCTGGCGATCCGCCGGGCGGTGATCCGCGAGCTGCGCATCGGCAGGCTGGAGGTCGATGAGCTGGTGGTGCGCGGCCGGCCGGTCGGCGACGGATGACGGATGACGGACAGCGTCCACACCGGTCGCGGTCGCGGTTGCCGCCCGCCTGGCCGAGATGATCGGTGTCCCGGCCGGTCGGCGGTCCCGCCCGGGGGCGACGGAGTGTCCGCCCGGGCGGTCCCCGCCGGTGGCGACGCGGGCCGGACGGATCAGCCGGCGGGCGCGGACGACCGGGCCGGCGGCCGGCGGTCTGCGATCCGGGACCAAGGTCCCGCTGGTCGGGACGGCCGCCTCTGACGGGTAGCGTTCGGATGACGCAGGCTGAGGGCGGACGAAGGAGGAGTCGATGACCATCAACGCCGGTGCCCCCGTCGTGGTGGGTGTGGACGGCTCGGCCGCCGCGCTCGACGCGGTCCGGGTGGCGGCGCGGGAGGCGGCGCAGCGACAGCGCCCGCTGCGGGTCGTGCACGCCTTCATCTGGCCCCTGACGCGCGCCCCGCTCGGTGCCGCCGAGGGCGCGCCGGCCGGCGCCGGTTTGCGCAACCAGGCCGAGCGGTACGTCGCCGAGGCCATCGCCGAGGCCAACAAGACCGCCCCGGACGTGCCGGTGACCGGCGTGGTGGTCGACGGCGCGGCGACTCCCGTCCTGCTCGACGAGTCCCGGGACGCCGCCCTGCTGGTGCTGGGCCACCGAGGCCTGGGCGGTTTCGCCGGGCTGCTGCTCGGCTCCGTCACCGTGCAGGTCGCCGCCCACGCGAAGGTCCCCGTCCTGGTGGTACGCGGCGAGCAGCGCGCCGACGGCCCGGTCGTGGTGGGCGTCGACGGCTCCGAGTGCTCCCTCGAGGCCGTCGCCTCCGCCTTCGAGGAGGCGAGCCGCCGGGGCGCCCCGCTGGTCGCGGTGCAGGCCTGGCTCTACCCCACGCCGGTCGGCCCGGGCGACATCCTGCCCCTGGTCTACGACCTGGACGCCTTCGCCGCGGACGAGGAGCGCGCCCTCGTGGAGTCCCTCGCCGGCTTCGCCGAGCGCTACCCCGACGTGCCGACGCAGCACCGGCTGGTCCGCGGCTCCCCCGGCGGCGTGCTCGTCGAGGAGTCGAAGAAGGCCCAGCTGGTGGTCGTGGGCGCGCGGGGGCGGGGCGCGCTGGGCGGGCTGCTGCTCGGCTCGGTCAGCCACGCGGTCCTGCACCACGCGCACTGTCCGCTGGTGATCGTGCGGCACCCCAAGCAGGCCGACGCGTCCTGACCCGGTCATCGCACCGCGACGCCGTCGCGTCGGCCGCTCCCCCCGGCCGGCGCGACGGCGTCGACGCAAATGCCGGCGGGTCGGCGGTGCCGCGTCGACAATGGCCTGATCGATCTCTGGGAGGGCTGATGAACCGACCCGTGGTGGTGGGCGTGGACGGATCGCCGGCGAGCCTGCTGGCGGCGGAGCACGCCGCGCGGGCCGCCGTGCTGCGGTCCCGCCCCCTGCACCTGGTGCACGGCTACCTGCACCCGCTCGGTTACGGCGTGCCGCTCAACCCGTACGACGTGGGGTTGCCGGCGCCGACCGAGGACGCGCAGAAGATGTTGGAACGCACGGCCGCCGATCTCGCCGGGCGCTGCCCGGGGCTGACCGTCGAGGTGCGCCAGGTGGCGGGCGGGCCGGGTGCGACGCTGGTCGAGGAGTCCCGGCGGGCCGAGCTGGTGGTGGTGGGCAGCCGGGGGCTGGGCGGCTTCGCCGGGCTGCTGCTCGGCTCGGTGGGCACACAGGTGGCCGCCCACGCGCACTGCCCGGTGCTGGTGGTGCGCCCCGCCGAGGAGCCGATCCCGGTCGCCGGGCCGGTGCTGGTCGGGGTCGACGGGTCGGAGCCCGCCGAGCTGGCGGTCGGGTACGCGGCCGACGAGGCGGCCCGCCGTGGCGACGGGCTGGTGCTGGTGCACGTCCAGCCGCCGGACGGGGACCGCCCGGCGGCGGACGAGGTGACGGAGACGCAGGCCGCCGCGCACGCGGGCTCCGCCGAGCTGCTGGCCACCGCCGCGTCGGCCGTCCGGGGCAGCCACCCGGGGCTGGCCGTCGAGGGGCGGGTGCTCCGGGCGCCGAAGGCCGAGCAGGCGCTCGTCGAGGCCAGCGGGGACGCGGCGCTGGTGGTGGTCGGCTCCCGGGGCCGGGGCGGGTTCGCCGGGCTGCTGCTCGGCTCGGTCAGCCAGGCCCTCGTGCAGCACGCGCACTGCCCGGTGCTGGTGGCCCGCCCGTACGGTCACGCCCGCTGACGTGCCCCGGCCCGCCGGCCCCGGGTCGGCGGGCCGGCGGCGGTCAGTGGTCCCGACCCCCGAGCAGCTCGTCGAAGCTGGTGGTCAGGGCGAAGGGGTCGGCGGGGCCGGTGGACGGCGACCGTCGGTGGATCTGCTCGGCCAGCTCGCTGCCGGCGCGGACGATCCGCGCCCGCAGCGCGCCGTCGGCGGCCCCGGCGGACCAGTCCTCCGGGGCGGCGAAGACCGCGGTGGGGACCACGACCGACCGCAGGTGGGCGAACATCGGCCGGAGGGCGTGCTCCAGCGCCAGCGAGTGCCGGGCCGTTCCGCCGGTGGCGCCGGCCAGCACCGGCCGGTCCGCGAGCGCGCCGGACTCGACCAGGTCGAAGAACGACTTGAACAGCCCGTTGTACGAGGCGTGGAAGATCGGCGTGACGGCGATCAGCCCGTCCGCGCCGGTGACCGTGTCGAGCACCTCCCGCAGCGCGGGCGACGGGAAGCCGGTCAGCAGGTGGTTGACGATGTCGTGGGCGTGCTCGCGCAGCTCGACGGGGCGTACGTCGACGTCGTCGCCGCGCCGGGCCAGCTCGTCGCGGGTGGCCGCGGCGAGCTGGTCGGCGAGCAGCCTGGTCGACGAGGGCCGCCCCAGCCCGGCCGACACCACGGCGAGGGTGCGGCTGGTCATCGACGGGCCTCCGCCCCGGCCCGGTCGGCGGGGGTCCCGGCGGCGTCCCGCAGCGACGCGTGGGTGGGCGCGGCGGGCACGTGCGCCGGGCGCAGCGACTCGAACTCCTTGCGCAGCACGGGGACGACCTCCTCGCCGAGCAGGTCGAGCTGCTCCAGCACGGTCTTCAGGGGCAGGCCGGCGTGGTCCATGAGGAACAGCTGGCGCTGGTAGTCGCCGACGTAGTCGCGGAAGCCCAGCGTGCGGTCGATCACCTGCTGCGGGCTGCCCACGGTCAGCGGCGTCTGCGTGGTGAACTCCTCCAGCGACGGGCCGTGCCCGTAGACCGGGGCGTTGTCGAAGTACGGCCGGAACTCCCGCACCGCGTCCTGCGAGTTGCGCCGCATGAACACCTGCCCGCCGAGGCCCACGATGGCCTGGTCGGCGGAGCCGTGACCGTAGTGCGCGAAGCGCTGCCGGTACAGCCCGACCATCCGCTGCGTGTGCTCCTTGGGCCAGAAGATGTGGTTGGCGAAGAAGCCGTCACCGTAGTAGGCGGCCTGCTCGGCGATCTCGGGGCTGCGGATCGAGCCGTGCCAGACGAACGGCGGCACGCCGTCGAGCGGACGCGGCGTCGACGTGAACGACTGCAACGGGGTGCGGAAGCGGCCCTTCCAGTCGACCACGTCCTCGCGCCAGAGCCGGTGCAGCAGGTCGTAGTTCTCGACGGCGAGGGGGATGCCGTTGCGGATGTCCTGGCCGAACCACGGATACACCGGCCCGGTGTTGCCGCGCCCCATCATCAGGTCCACCCGGCCGTCGGCGAGGTGCTGGAGCATCGCGTAGTCCTCGGCGATCTTCACCGGGTCGTTGGTGGTGATCAGCGTGGTGGCGGTGGAGAGCAGCAGGCGCTCGGTGCGGGCCGCGACGAAGCCCAGCATGGTGGTCGGCGACGACGGCACGAACGGCGGGTTGTGGTGCTCACCGGTGGCGAAGACGTCCAAGCCGACCTCCTCGGCCTTGAGCGCGATGGCGACCATCGCCTTGATCCGCTCATGCTCGGTCGGCTCGCGACCGGTGGTCGGGTCGACCGTGACGTCGCCGACGGTGAAGACTCCGAACTGCATGACCAGCTCCTCGCGTTGTCCCGGCCGGGGCCGCTGCGGCTCCCGGACGCACCGCACAACATATTTGACGAGTCAACTATTCCGTCGCCGGAGGCACCGCCGGTGGCCGCCGTCACGCCCGTCGCGCCGCCCGCGTCGATCGCGCGCCGGGGCGCCCCCGGGCAGGTCAGCGGCTGCGCGGCACGTGCCGGCGGTAGGCGCTCACGGTCGGGTCGCCGGCGATCCAGAACCGCCACGGCACGTCGTGCGCGCCGGTGACGCCGACGCGGGGCCCGGCGGCGACCGCCTCGCCGGGCACCGGCGCCTCGGCCGGGCGCAGGCGGACGGGGCCGTCGCCGAGCAGCCAGCGGCCGTAGGCACTCTTGTCGACACCCAGGGCCGCGCAGAGCCGGGCGGGCCCGCGCGCGAGATCGACGTCCCGGCGTACGGCGGGGCGTCGGGCCCGGGCCGCCTCGATGCCGTCGACCACCTCGCCCGCGCGCAGCAGCACCGCCGAGGCCTCCCCGTCGGGCCCCGTGACCACGTTCACGCACCAGTGCATGCCGTAGGTGAAGTAGACGTAGGCGTGCCCGGCCGGCCCGAACATGACCGCGTTGCGCGGGGTGCGGCCCCGGTGCGCGTGCGACGCCGGGTCGCCGGCCGTCCCGGCGTACGCCTCGACCTCGGTGATCCGGACGGTGACGTCGCCGGCGGTGAGCCGGCAGCCGAGCAGGCCCCGGGCGGCCGGCACCACCGGGCCGGCGAGCAGGTCGGCCAGCCCCGCGAGATCGGCGGGGCGGCGGTCGGAGTACGCCACCACGGCAACGACCCTATCCGCCGGCGTGCCCGGCCGCCGGTCGAGACCGGTCCTCAACAGTCCGTTGACAAGAAATCGTTGACGTGATGGAGTGGGGGCATGACCGACTCCTTCACCGCCCCCGACGCCGGCGCGTCCCGGGCGCACCGCACCTACGCCGCCCTGCACCGGATCACCGAGCGGCACGCCGGCACCGAGGCACGCCGCCGCCGGCACACCAACCCCTACGTGCCGGACGCCTACGAGGCGGTCGCGCTGGTCACCGCCCTGGCCGCCGGCGGAGCCGAGGTCGAGCCCGGCGAGGAGCCCGTCGACGAGGCGGACCTCGTCGCGGCGCTCACCCTCGTCCCGCACCTGCGCGCCGAGGTCGACGCGATGGAGGCGGGGCTGCTCACGCTGGCCCGCAGCCGCGGGCTGACCTGGCAGCAGATCGCGTACGGGCTCGGGCTGGGCAGCGCGCAGGCCGCCAAGCAGCGCTTCGAACGGCTCTCCGCCCGCACCGCCACCACCGAATGACGCCGCCGATGGACGAGACTGGGCGCGGGAACGGTGTCGAGGAGGACGCGATGACGCGCGAGGAGATGCTGGCGTACTGCCTGGGGAAGCCGGGGGCCTGGCTGGACCAGCCGTGGGAGGGCGACGAGGTGGTGAAGGTCGGCAGCCGGATCTTCGCCTTCCTCGGCTCCGCCGGCGGCGACGAGCCGACCGTCGGGGTGAAGTGCGGCCCGAGCCGGGAGGTGGCCGACGAGTGGCTGCACCGGCACCCGGGCGACGCGAGGCCGTCGCCGTACATCGGGCGCGCCGGCTGGAACACGCTACGCCTGGCCGGCGGGATCGACGAGGAGGAGCTGATCGAGGCGGTCGACGGGTCGTACGACGCCGTGGTGGCGAAGCTCCCGAAGCGGGAGCGCCCGGCGGGCTGAACCCCGCGCGACACCGGCGGCGCCGCGCGGGGTCGGCGACTCAGCGGGGCACGACCCGCTCGGCGGCCCACTCCCGCCAGCCGGCGAGCTTGTCGGCGGCGGTGGCGAGCTGGTCGGCGACCGGCCCGGGACCGGTCGAGCCGGGCGTGATCCGGGCCGCGAGCGCCGAGCGGACCGAGAGCACGTCGCGCACCGACGGGTCGAGGTGCTCGCTGACCGCCGCGAGGTCGTCGTCGCTGACCTCGTCGAGGGCGCAGTCGCGGGCCACGCAGAGCGCCACCAGCTTCCCGGTGATCTCGTGCGCGTCGCGGAACGGCACGTTGCGGCGCACCAGCCAGTCCGCGACCTCGGTGGCGAGGGAGAAACCGACCGGCGCGGCGGCGACGAGGCGGTCGGCGCGAACGGTCATCGTGGAGATCATTCCGGCGAGCGCCGGCAGCAGCAGCTCCAGGGTGTCGACCGCGTCGAAGGCCGGCTCCTTGTCCTCCTGCATGTCCCGGTCGTAGCTCATCGGCAGGCCCTTGAGCATGGTGAGCACGCTCACCAGCCCGCCGACGAGCCGGCCGGACTTGCCCCGGGCCAGCTCGGCGATGTCCGCGTTCTTCTTCTGCGGCATGATCGACGAACCGGTGGCGAACGCGTCGTCCAGCTCCACCCAGCCGAACTCCTGCGAGGTCCAGAGCACCACCTCCTCGCCGAGGCGGGACAGGTGCACCCCGATCATCGCGGTGACGAACAGGAACTCGGCGACGAAGTCCCGGTCGGCGACCGCGTCCATCGAGTTGGCGAAGGACGTGCGGAAGCCCAGCTCCTTGGAGACGGCCACCGGGTCCAGGGGCAGGCCCGAGCCGGCCAGCGCGCCCGCGCCGAGCGGACTGACCGCCGTGCGGTGGTCCCAGTCGCTGAGCCGCTCCAGGTCGCGCAGCAGCGGCTGCACGTGGGCCAGCAGCCAGTGCCCGAACGTCACCGGCTGGGCGTGCTGGAGGTGCGTCATGCCGGGCGCGGCGGTCTCCACGTGCCGCTCGGCCTGCTCGACCAGGGCCTCGGCCAGCTCGACCAGCCGACCGGCCACGCCCCGGGCGTGGTCGCGCAGGTAGAGCCGCAGGTCGGTGGCGACCTGGTCGTTGCGGGACCGGCCGGCGCGCAGCTTGCCGCCGAGGCTGCCGAGCCGCTCCAGCAGGCCGCGCTCCAGGGCGGTGTGCACGTCCTCGTCGTCGACCGTGGGACGGAACTGCCCGGAGGCGCAGGCGGCCTCCAGGTCGTCGAGGGCGGCGAGGATCCGGCCCAGTTCCTCCGGGTCGAGCAGGCCGGCCCCGGCGAGCACCCGGGCGTGCGCCCGGGACGCCGCGATGTCGTACGGGGCCAGCCGCCAGTCGAACTGCACGCTCACCGACAGTCGGGCCAGGGCCTCGGCGGGGCCACCGGCGAAGCGGCCGCCCCAGAGGCTCGTGCGGTTGGTGGCGGCACTGTTCTCGGTCAGGCTCTTGTCGTCCACGCCGCCCATTGTGGTGCCCATGCTCAGCAACCGCCCAGCCGGGCGTCCCGCGCGGCGGCCATCTTGCTGGGCAGGCCCCAGAGCTGCACGAAGCCCTTCGCCAGGGACTGGTCGAAGGTGTCCCCCGTGTCGTAGGTGGCCATGCCGAAGTCGTAGAGGCTGGCCTCGGAGCGGCGTCCGGTGACGGTGGCCCGGCCGCCGTGCAGGGTCAGCCGCACCTCACCGGTGACGTGCCGCTGCGCGTCGTCGATGAACGCGTCCAGCGAGCGCTTCAGCGGCGAGAACCAGAGGCCGTCGTAGACCAGCTCGCCCCAGCGCTGGTCGACGCCGCGCTTGAACCGGGCCAGGTCCCGCTCCACGGTCACCGCCTCCAGCTCCTGGTGGGCGGTGACCAGCGCGATCGCGCCGGGCGCCTCGTACACCTCGCGGCTCTTGATGCCGACGAGGCGGTCCTCGACCATGTCGAGCCGGCCGACGCCCTGGGCGCCGGCGCGCCGGTTGAGCTCCAGGATCGCCTGGTACGGGGTGACGGTCTCGCCGTCGATCGCCACCGGGACGCCGGCGTCGAAGGTGATCACGACCTCGTCGGCGTCGCGCTCCTGCGCCGGGTCGGAGGTGTACGAGTAGAGGTCCTCCACCGGACCGTTCCAGATGTCCTCCAGGAAGCCCGTCTCGACGGCGCGGCCCCACAGGTTCTGGTCGATGGAGTACGGGGACTTCGCCGACACGTCGATCGGCAGCCCCTTCTCCTCGGCGAAGGCGATCGCCTTGTCCCGGGTCCAGGCGTAGTCCCGGGCCGGCGCGACGATCCTGAGGTCGGGGGCGAGCGCGCCGAGGCCCACCTCGAAGCGGACCTGGTCGTTGCCCTTGCCGGTGCAGCCGTGCGACACGATGGTGCCGCCGTGCCTGCGGGCCGCGGCCACCAGATGCTTGACGATCAGCGGCCGGGACAGCGCGGACACCAGCGGGTAGCGGTCCATGTAGAGCGCGTTGGCACGGACGGCCGGCAGGCAGTACTCGGCGGCGAACTCGTCGCGCGCGTCGATGACCTCCGACTCCACGGCGCCGCAGTCCAGGGCGCGCTGCCGGATCGCGCCGAGGTCCTCGCCGCCCTGCCCGACGTCGACCGCCACCGCGATCACCTCGGCGCCGGTCCGGTCGGCCAGGTACGGGATGGCGACGGAGGTGTCGAGCCCTCCGGAGTAGGCGAGTACGACCCGCTCGGTCATGGCGTGGTGTTCCCTTCGACGTTCTCTTCGCGGCGGGCCCAGCCGGCGAGCTTGTCGCCGAGCGCGGCCCCGCCGACGGCCTCGCGGGCCACGACGAGGATGGTGTCGTCGCCGGCGATGGTGCCGACGATCTCGGGCAGGCCCGCTCGGTCCAACGCGCTGGCCAGGTACTGGGCTGCGCCCGGCGGGGTGCGCAGTACGGCGATGTTGCCGCTGGCGTCGACCCCGTTGAGCAGCTCGCGCAGCAGCCGGACCAGCCGGGCCGGCGCCGCCTCGGCGTCGCGCAGCGGCCGGTGGCCGTCCTCGGGGATGTGGTAGACGGCCCGCCCGTCGCCGCCGCGCGCGGTGACCGCGCCCAGCTCCTTGAGGTCCCGGGAGAGGGTGGCCTGGGTGACCTGGATCCCGTCGCCGGCGAGCAGGTCGGCCAGCTCGGTCTGCGAGTGGATCGCCTTGTCGCGGATCAGCTCGACGATGCGGGCGTGCCGGGCGGCGCGGGTCAGCGGGGCGGTCATGGTGTCTCCCTGGTCGCGGCGAGGCCCGGCGCCGCCGCGTCCGGGGCGGCGGGCGCGGCCCCGAGGAGGAACGTCAGCAGCGCCTTCTGGGCGTGCAGCCGATTCTCCGCCTGGTCGAACACGACGCTGCGCGGGCCGTCGAGCACCTCGTCGGTGATCTCCTCGCCCCGGTGCGCGGGCAGGCAGTGCAGCACGACGGCGTCCGGCGCGGCGTGGGCGAGCAGCGCGGCGTTGACCTGGTACGGCAGGAACGGGGTGACCCGGTCCAGCCCGTCGTCCTCCTGGCCCATCGAGGTCCAGGTGTCCGTGGCGACCACGTCGGCGCCGGCCACCGCCGCGACCGGGTCGGTGAGCGCCTGCACCGATCCCCCGGTGCCGGCGGCGATCTTCGCGGCCCTGGCGGCCACCTCCGGGTCGGGGCCGAAGCCGGCCGGCCCGGCGACCCGGACGTGCATGCCGGCGGTCGCACCGGCCAGCAGGTACGAGTGGGCGAGGTTGTTCGCCGCGTCGCCGACGTAGGCCAGCGTCCGCCCGGCGGTGCCGCCGCAGTGCTCGCGGACGGTGAGCAGGTCGGCCAGGAGCTGGCAGGGGTGGAAGCCGTCGGTGAGCGCGTTGACCACCGGCACGCTGGCGCCGTCGGCCACCTCGGCGATCCGGTCGTCGCCGTGGGTACGCAGCACGATCGCCGCGACGTAGCGGGACAGCACCCGGCCGGCGTCGGCCAGGGTCTCGCCCCGCCCGAAGTGGGTGACCTGGGTGTCCACCACGAGGGGGTGCCCGCCCAGCTCGGCGATGCCGACGTCGAACGAGAACCGGGTACGCAGGCTCTGCTTGTCGAACAGCACCGCCACCGACCGGGGCCCGGCCAGCGGCCGGTGACCGAACCGGTCGGCCTTCATCCGCGCCGCGAGGTCGAGCACGGCCGACTGCTCGGCAGGGCTCAGATCGTCGTCCCGCAGGAAGTGCCGGATCACGCCCCCGCCTCCGTCGTGCTCGGCATCGCCACGGTGGGCGCGGTAGGCGTAGGCACGATGGACGTGGGCGCCGTGGACGGCGTGGACCCGGTGGACGGCGTCGAGATCTTGGTAGGTTCCGGCCCCTCCAGGGGCCGTTTCCCACCAAGATCCGGCGCGGAGCCGGGGCCGGAGCCGGGGGCGCGGGTGGCGGTGATCGGGGACGCGCCGGCAGCGGGCGCGACGGAGCCGGCGGACGGGACGGAGCCGGCGGCGGCCGGGGACGCCGCGTCCAGGGCGGCGGGGAGGGCGGCCAGGAAGTCGTCGGCCTGGGCGGCGGTGAGGATCAGCGGCGGGGCGAGCCGTACCACGCCGGGCTGCACCGGGTTGACCAGGAAGCCGGCCTCCCGCAGCGCCTCGGCGAGCACCTTCGCGACGGGCGCGGCCAGCACCACACCGAGCAGCAGGCCCGCGCCGCGTACGCCGTCGATGAGCGGATGGCCCAGCGAGTCGATCCCCCGGCGCAGCCGCTCGCCGACCCGCTTGACGTGGTCGAGCAGCCCTTCGCTGGCGATGGTCGACACCACCGCGAGGGCGGCGGCGCAACTCACCGGGTTGCCGCCGAAGGTGGTGCCGTGCGAACCAGGGGCGAGCAGCTCGGCGGCGCGGCCGAAGGCCAGGCAGGCGCCGATGGGCAGCCCACCGCCGAGCCCCTTGGCCAGGGTCACCACGTCGGGCTCGATCCCCTCGGCCTGGTGCGCGAACCAGTGCCCGGTACGCCCGACACCGGTCTGCACCTCGTCGAGCACCAGCAGCGCGCCGTGCCGGGCGGTGATCCGGCGCGCGGCGGCCAGGTAGCCGGCCGGCGGGACCACCACGCCGTTCTCCCCCTGCACCGGTTCCAGGATCACCATCGCGGTGGCGTCGGTGACCGCCGCCTCCAGGGCCGCCACGTCGCCGTAGTCGACGTGGGTCACCTCGCCGGGCAGCGGGCGGAACGGGTCGGCCTTGGCCGGCTGGCCGGTGAGGGCGAGCGCGCCCATCGTCCGGCCGTGGAAGCCGCCCCGGGTGGCGACCACGTGCGAGCGGCCGGTGAGCCGGGAGAGCTTGAACGCCGCCTCGTTGGCCTCGGCCCCCGAGTTGGCGAAGAAGACCCGCCCCGGCCGTCCGGCCAGGGCCAGCAGCAGCTCGGCGAGGGCCACCGGCGGCTCGGCGACGTACAGGTTCGAGACGTGCCCGAGGGTGGCGACCTGCTTCGACACGGCGGCCACCACGGCCGGGTGGGCGTGGCCGAGGGCGTTGACGGCGATGCCGCCGACGAGGTCGACGTACTCGCGGCCGGCGTCGTCGACCACGACGGCGCCGGAGCCGGCGACGAGGGCGAGCGGCGGCGTGCCGTAGTTGTCCATCATGGACTGTGCCCAGCGCTCGACGAGCGTGCTCATCCGGCGATCGTGCCTTCCTGGCTGGCGGCGGGGCTGACGGGCCCGCTCCGCGCGCTGACGGTGTCCTCGTTGTTCGCGACTGCGGGGCTTGGTCGCTCCGCTCCCGCACTCCTCGCGCTCACGACACCCCCTTCGTTCGCGACTGCGGGGCTTGGTCGCTCCGCTCCCGCACTCCTCGCGCTCACGACCATGGTTCCGAATCCTTCCGAGGTGAAGACCTCCAGCAGCGTGGAGTGGGCGACCCGGCCGTCGACGACGTGCGCGGCCGGTACGCCCTGCCGCACCGCCCGCAGGCACGCCTCCATCTTGGGGACCATGCCGCTGGACAGCGACGGCAGCAGCACCGCCAGCTCGTCGACGGTGATCTCGCTGATCAGGCTGTCGGTGTCGGGCCAGTCGGCGTAGAGACCCGGCACGTCGGTGAGGACGACCAGCTTGCGGGCGTCGAGGGCGACGGCGAGCGCGGCGGCGGCGGTGTCGGCGTTCAGGTTGTGCAGCACCCCGTCGGCGTCGGGCGCCACGGTGGAGATCACCGGGATGCGGCCGGCCCCGATCAGGTCGGTGACCGCCGAGACGTCGACCGACTCCACGTCGCCGACCTGCCCGACGTCGACCGGTTGCCCGTCCACGTACGCGGGCCGCCGCACGGCGGTGAACAGCCCGGCGTCCTCGCCGGAGAGGCCCACCGCGAACGGGCCGTGGGCGTTGATCAGGCCGACCAGTTCCCGGCCGACCTGGCCGACCAGGACCATCCGGACCACGTCCATCGCCTCCGGCGTGGTGACCCGCAGGCCGCCCCGGAACTCGCTGGCGATGCCCAGCCGGCCGAGCATGGCGGAGATCTGCGGGCCGCCGCCGTGCACCACGACCGGCCGGAGACCGGCGTAGCGCAGGAAGACCATGTCGGCGGCGAAGGCGCGCTGGAGCTCGGGGTCGACCATGGCGTTGCCGCCGTACTTGACCACGACGGTCGAGCCGGAGAAGCGGGCCAGCCAGGGCAGCGCCTCGATCAGCGTGGCCGCCTTGACCTGGGCGCGGGTGAGGTCGGTGGAGAGGTTCATGTCGAGTAGGCCGAGTTCTCGTGCACGTACGCGTGGGACAGGTCGTTGGTCCAGATCGTTGCCTCGGCGGCACCGGCGTGCAGGTCGATCCGGATGGTGACGTCCCGGCCGGTCAGGTCGACCTTCGACCGGTCCTCGGCGGCGGCGCCGGAGCGGCACACCCAGACGCCGTTGACGGCGACGTCGACCGCGTCTGGCTCGAACGCGGCGGCGGTGGTGCCGACGGCGGCGAGGATCCGTCCCCAGTTCGGGTCGTTGCCGAACAGCGCGGTCTTCACCAGGTTGTTGCGGGCCACCGACCGCCCCACCTCGACCGCGTCGTCCTCGCTCTCCGCGCCGACCACGTCGATGGCGATCTGCTTGGTGGCGCCCTCGGCGTCGGCGATGAGCTGCTGGGCCAGGTCGTGGGCGGCGGCGGTGACCGCGGCCGTCAGCTCGGCCTGGGTCGGGGCGATGCCGCTCGCGCCGCTGGCCAGCAGCAGCACCGTGTCGTTGGTCGACATGCAGCCGTCGGAGTCGATCCGGTCGACGGTGACCCGGCACGCCTCCCGCAGGGCGGCGTCGAGGGCCTCGGGCCCGGCCACCGCGTCCGTGGTCAGCACGCAGAGCATGGTGGCCATCGCCGGGGCGAGCATGCCGGCGCCCTTCGCCATGCCGCCGACGGTCCAGCCGCTGCCCCGGGCCACTGCGGTCTTGGGCCGGGTGTCCGTGGTCATGATGGCCTCGGCGGCGGCCGCGCCGCCGTCGCGCGACAGCCGGCGGATCGCCGAGCGTACGCCGGGGAGCAGCTTCTGCATCGGCAGCCGCTCGCCGATCAGCCCGGTCGAGCAGACCGCCACGTCGGCGGCGCCCAGCATCAGCCGGGCACTGGCCCCGGTGAGCGCGGCGGCGGTGTGCTCGGCCGTGGCGTGGGTGTCCTGGAAGCCGGCCGGGCCCGTGCAGGCGTTGGCGCCGCCGGAGTTGAGCACCACGGCGCGGGCGACGCCGCCGCGTACCACCTGCTGGGTCCAGAGCACCGGCGCGGCCTTCACCCGGTTGGCGGTGAACACGCCGGCGACACCGGCGTCCGGGCCGTCGTTGACGACCAGCGCGACGTCGCTCGCGCCGCTGGCCTTGAGCCCGGCGGCCACCCCGGCCGCCCGGAACCCCCGCGGGGTCGTGACACTCACGGCGCTACTCCTTCGTTCGCGACCGCGGGGCTCCGCCGCGCCGCACTCCTCGCGCTCACGGCGCGATCCCCCAGACGGACAGGCCCGTCGTCTCCGGCAGGCCGCACATGAGGTTGGCGTTCTGCACGGCCTGGCCGGCGGCGCCCTTGCCGAGGTTGTCCAGCGCGCTCAGCACGATCATCCGGCGGGAGTCGACGTCGACCGTGGCCTGCAGGTGGCAGGAGTTGGAGCCGAGGGTGGCGGCGGTGTGCGGCCAGGCGCCCTCCGGCAGGACGTGCACGAAGGGCGCGCCGGCGTACGCCTCGGCGAGCACCGCCCGCGGGTCGACGCCCCGGGCCGGCACGGCCGTCACCGTGGCGAGGATGCCCCGGGGCATCGGCGCGAGCACCGGCGTCAGCGACAGGCCGGTCGCGCCGGTGGCCTGCTTGATCTCCGGGACGTGCTGGTGGGTGCCCACGCGGTAGGGCGACAGGTCACCCATCACCTCGCTGCCGAGCAGGTGCGGCTTGGCCGCCTTGCCCGCGCCGGAGGTGCCGGAGGCGGCGACGACCACCACGTCGGCCGGGGAGGCGGCACCGGCGGCGACCAGCGGGGCGAGGGCCAGGATGATCGCGGCGGCGTAGCAGCCGGTGTTGGCGACCCGGGTGGCGCCCGCGATCAGCTCCCGCTGGCCGGGCAGCTCGGGCAGGCCGTAGGTCCACGGCCCGGCGTGCGTGCCGCCGTAGTAGTTGGCCCAGGCGTACGGGTCGGCGAGGCGGTGGTCGGCGCCCAGGTCGACGACGCGCACCTCGGGCGGGAGCTGCGCCGCCAGGGCGGCCGACTGACCGTGCGGCAGGGCCAGGAAGACCAGGTCCGCGTCGGCCAGCGTCGCCGCGTCCGTCTCGCCGAGGACCATGTCCAGGCCGGCGAGCTGCGGGTGTACGACGTCGAGCCGGTGCCCGGCCTGGCTGTGCGCGGTGGCGGCGACCAGGTCGAACTCCGGGTGCCCGGCGACCAGGCGGATCAGCTCGCCGCCTGCGTAGCCGCTCGCCCCGGCGACCGCGACTCGGATACCCATCCCCACCTCCGCATGACTATGCAGAGGAGGCTAACAAGTTCCGACGCCTTCCTGCAAGTTCATACAGCCGACTGCATGAGGATGAGGCGACTACCCGCCGCCCACCCGCCACCCATTCACCCGGTCACCGCCCGCGGGCGCGGGAGAGCGGGCAGGAGGGTGCGGGCGGCTCCCGGACGGCGGGTGCTGCTCAGAGGCGGCCTTCCTCGACCGCCCGGGTGACCCACGGGATCACCTCGTCGAGCATCTCGTCCAGCGAGGTGGTCGCGGTGAAGCCCAGCAAATCCCGGGACTTGGTCACGTCCGGCACCCGCTTCTGCACGTCGTAGCGGAAGGGCTCGTCGGAGACGTACCGGAACGGCACGTCCGAGCCCTTGATCTTGCGCCAGATCAGCTCGGCCAACTCCAGCACCGTGGTGGACTCGGCCGTGGAGAGGTTGAAGTCCTCGTTGCGCGCCGCCGGGTGCTCGATCGCCGTGGCGATGCCCCGGGCCAGATCGCCGCCGTAGGTGTAGTGGCGGACCTGGTTGCCCTCACCGAGGATGTGCAGCGGATCCTGCCCCTTCACGATCTTCTGCACCAGGTCGGGTACGACGTGCGACATGGCCAGCTTGACGTTGCCGGAGAGCACCTCGGCCTGGCCCAGGGCACGCCCCTCCCCCACACCGACGCAGTTGAACGGCCGCACGATCGTGTACGGCACCTGGTACTGCTCCCAGGCCGCCCGGGCGTAGTACTCCACGGCCAGCTTCTGGAACCCGTACGACGACAGCGGCGGCGGGATGCGGCGCTCGTCGCCCTCCCGGCTGGGCCAGTGCCCGGTGGACTCGAAGACCATCGAGGAGGAGAGGTAGGTGACCTTCGCCAGCCGGCCGTCCCGCCGGGCGCGGATCGCCGCGTCGCAGGTGGCCGCCATGATCCGCTCGTTCGTGGCGAGCAGGTCGTAGGCGTACGCGTGGAAGTAGGAGATGCCGCCGATCATCGCCGCCCCGGCGACCAGGTGTTCGCAGCCGTCGAGCAGCTCGGTGAGCAGGTCCGCGTCCCGGGCGTCACCCTCGACGAACCGGAACCGGGGGTGCTCGTCGTAGCTGTGGGTGACCGGACCGTACTTGGAGAAGTCGTCGACGCCGACGACCTCGTGGCCCCGGTCCAACAGCTCGGAGACGAGGTAGCCACCGATGAAGCCGGCCGAACCAGTTACCAGGACCTTCGCCACGTGCGCTCCTATGCGGTCTTCTCGAACTCGGTGCTGTGCTGCGGGTCGCGTTGGGCGGGCACGACCCCGCTCGGAGTGCCGCGCCCCGCCAGCTTCTCCCGGCTCAGCCGTCGACCGTATGCGAAGAAGTACCAGCGCAGGTAGCCGGGCAGGAAGCGACCGAGGTCGAAGTGGGACTCCCCCAGCGGCCGGTCCAGCCAGATGGTGGGGATCTCGGCCACCGGCAGCCGCAGCCGGGTCGCCTTCGCCGTCAGCTCCAGCCCGATCTCGAAGCCGGTCCGCGACTCGATCCCCACCTCCCGGACGAACGCGGTGTCGTACGCCTTGAAGCTGTTGGTGGCGTCGCGGGTGCCGACCCGGGCGAAGGTGTAGAGGCTGCGGCCGGCCCAGCGCGACATCATCCGCTTCAGCCGCGGCCCACCGACCTGCTGGCCGCCGGGCATGTAGCGGGAGGCGGCGGCGACCACCACACCCCGGTCGACCAGCCGGGCCAACTCGTCGATCTGGCGGGGGTCGTCACAGCCGTCGGCCATCGTGACCACCACGACCGGGGCGAGCGCCGCGTCGATGCCGAACCGGATGGCGTTGGCCGGACCGCGACCGTACGTGTTGAGCACCGCCCGCACCCGCCGATCCGTCCGGGCGACCGCCTCCACGTACGGCACGGTGGTGTCCTCGGGCATGTCGTGCACGACGAGCACCTCGGCGGGGAGCAGCATCTCCCGGAGCATCCGCTCCAGGCAGCGCACGATCGCGTCGCCCTCGTTGTAGACCGGGACGATCACCGACACCCGGGGTTTCACACCCGCACCCCCTGCCCGGTCAGGCCCCACATGTCGATCACCGGCTTGTCGGTCTCCAGGCGGGCGTACTGCTCGTGCGGGGCGGCGATGACCAGCAGGTCGGCCCGGCGCAGCACCTCTTCCAGGTCGACGAGCCGCTCGTCGGCCACGTAGGGATCCGTGCAGAGCGTCTCGCGGGTCTTCAGCGCCAGGATCTTGCGCAGCTTGTACGCCAGGCTCTCCCGGGGATCGTCGCTGCCGCCCTTGAAGGCCATCCCCAGGATGCCCACGGTCTGCTCGGAGAGGTCGAAGCGGTCCTCCAGGCGGGAGACCAGGTACAGCGGCAGCCCTTCGTTGATCAACATGGCGGAGTGGCCGAGCACGAAGTTGTTGCGGTTGAACGCGGCCAGCTGCATGGTGTCCTTGAACAGGCACGGCCCGGCCGCGAACCCGGGCATCGGCAGGTCCGCCGCGCGCGGGTAGTCGTACGCGACGGCGTGCCGGATCCGGGCGAAGTCCAGCCCGAAGTCGTTGGCCATCATCCAGAACTGGTTGGCGGTGGCGAACTTGATGTAGCGCCACGTGTTGGTGAACAGCTTCGCCAGCTCGGCCTCCTCCGGCTCGAGCGGCACGATCTGCTCGGTGAGATGCCGGAAGAGCTTCTCGGCCCGGGCCAGCGCCCCCGGCGTACGGGCGGCGACGATCTGCGGCAGCGCGAACAACTCCGTCATCGCCCGCCCCTCGGCGATCCGCTCCGGACAGAACGCCACGTCGGCGCGGATGCCCTTGCCGGCGAGCAGCTTCTCGGTCAGCGCGGTGACCCCGGGGTAGACGGTGCTGCGCAGCACGACGAGCTGCCCGTCGCGCAGGTGCTCGGCGCAGCGCTCCAGAGCCCGGGGCACCGCACCCAGGTCCGGGTTGAGGTGCTCGTCGACGGGGGTGCCGACCACCACGACGAGGTGCTCGGAGGCACCGACGCTCGCCGGGTCGGTGGTGGCCCGCAGCCGGCCGGCGGCGACCGCCTCCGCGAGCGCCTCGGCCGCGCCGGGCTCGGCGAAGGGCAGGGTGGCCGCGTTGACCGTGGCGACCGCGTCGGCGTTGATGTCGTACAGCAGCACGGACAGGCCGCGCGAGGCGAAGGCGACACCCAGCGGCAACCCCACCCGGCCGCAGCCGCCCACGATGCAGACGTCCACGGCGGCGAACGGCGGATCCTCGGACATGACTGGACTCCCGTGGGGGTGGCGGGGGTGTGACTCCGGCTACATTCGGAATCCAAGCAGGTTAACCGCTCGGATGTGACTCACGGGTAGCCAAAGATGCGAAGGCCGCTGACCTTTCAGCCGATGCGCTATACCGCGTAACATCCCGCTCACCCTCCGGTCGTCGACCCCGGCCGGGCCCCGCCCGCAGGAGCCGGGCGACCCGGGGCCGGGAACGACGAGGGCCCCTCCCGCGCCGGCGGAAGGGGCCCTCGTCGTCGCTCAGGCGCCGCGCAGGGTGGCGCCGAAGCGTTCCGTGGCGCGGGCGACCGCCGCGTCCCGGGCGGCCACCGCCTCCTCCACGGTCAGCGTCCGGTCCGGGGCCCGGAAGGTGAGCTTGTACGCCAGCGACCTGCGCCCCGCACCGAGCTGCTCCGAGGCGTACACGTCGAACAGGCGCACCCCCTCCAGCAGCCCGCCGGCTCCCTCGACGAGGGCCTGCTGCACCTGCGCCGCGGGCACCGAGGCGTCGACGACCAGCGCCACGTCGATCAGCGCCGGAGGGAAGCCCGAGACGACCGGCGCGGACGCCACCGGGGCGGCCGGCAGCGCGTCCAGGTCGAGTTCCATGGCGCTGGTGCGCCGGGGCAGCTCCAGCGCCGCCACGACCGCCGGGTGCAGCTCGCCGGCGTGCCCCACCACCGTGCCGTCGACCAGCAGCTCGGCGCAGCGGCCGGGGTGCCAGGGGGCGTGCTCGGCGGCGCGGACCTCGATCCGGTCCGCCGGGACGTCGGCGGCGGCCAGCACGTCCCGCCCGGCCTCCACGGCGTCCGCCCAGCCGGCCGGGCGGCCCGCGCCCCACCAGCCGGCCGGCTCCACGTCGCCGGTCAGGACGACGGCGACGTGCCGGGGCTGGTCGGGCACCACCGCGTCGGCGGCGGCGAACTCCTCGTCGGTGGGTCGCCGGTCCACGCCCATCGCCGGCGGGCGGCCGGCGTCGGGACGTGGGTGGAACACCGCGCCGATCTCGTAGAGGGCGAGGTCGCGCTGGCCCCGGCCGAGGTTGCGCTTCACGATGCCGAGCAGCGGGCCGAGCAGCGTGGTGCGCAGCAGCGGCTCCTCCTCCGACAGGGGGTTGGCCAGCCGTACCGCCCGCCGACGCGGGTCGTCGGCGGGCAGGCAGAGCTGGTCGGCCAGCCCGGGGGCGACGAACGGGTGCGCGAGCACCTCCACGTACCCACGCTCGGCGAGCGACCGGGCCACGGCCCGGCGGCGGCGCTGCTGCCAGGTCAGGCCGCGGCCGGGCGGCGCGGTCGGCAGCACGGACGGCACCCGGTCGTACCCGTCGAGGCGGACCACCTCCTCGACCAGGTCGGCCGGGTCGGTCAGGTCGGGCCGCCACGTCGGCGGGGTGACGCTGAGGGCGCCGCCGGTGCCGGCGGCCACGCCGACCTCGCCCGGGTCCTCGACCAGCCGGTCGGCGCCCCGGGCGACCGTGCAGCCGACCTGCTCCAGCAGGGCGGCCACCCGCGCCGGCGGGTAGTTCACGCCGATCCGCCGGGTCGGCAGGTCGGCCGGCAGGACGACCGGGGTGCGCGGCCGGACGTGGTCGATGTCGAGGATCTCGTCACCGGCCGCGCCACCGGCGTGCTCGGTGAGCAGCCGGACCGCCCGCGCGACGGCCACCAGCGGCAGGGCCGGGTCGACGCCCCGCTCCCACCGCTTCGCCGCCTCGCTGAACAGCTTGTGCCGGCGGGCGGTGCGCCCGACCATCACCGGGTCCCAGTGGGCGGCCTCGAAGAGCACGTCCGTCGTCCCGGCGACGACCTCACTGGTCTCGCCACCCATCACGGCGGCCAGCGAGATCGGTCCGGTGTCGTCGCAGATCACCATGTCCTCGGGCGCGAGGGCCCGGGTGACCCCGTCCAGGGTGGTCAGCTTCTCCCCCGCCTCGGCGCGGCGCACCACCAGCGGCCCGGCGATCCGGTCGGCGTCGAAGGCGTGCATCGGCTGGCCCAGTTCGAGCATCACGTAGTTGGTGATGTCGACCGGCAGCGAGATGCTGCGGATGCCGGCGACGGTGAGCCGCCGCTGCATCCAGTCGGGAGTCGGAGCCGTCGGGTCGACGCCGCGTACGAGGCGGGCGGCGAAGCGGTCGCAGCCGACGGTGTCGCGCACCTCGACCGGGTACGCCGGCGTGTCGGTGCCGCCGGGCGCGGGCGCCAGGCCCGGGTCCCGGAACGGCACCCCGAGGGCGTGCGACAGCTCCCGGGCCAGGCCGCGGACGCTCATCGCGTACCCCCGGTCGGGGGTGATCTCCAGGTCGACCACGACGTCGTCGAGGCCGACGACGGGCCGCGCGTCGTCACCCGGCTTGGCCGGGGTGTCCCCGGGCAGCACGATGATGCCGTCGTGGTCGTCACCCAGGCCCAGCTCCCGCGCGGAGCAGATCATCCCGTTGGAGTTGCGCCCGTACGTCTTGCGCGCGCCGATGGCGAAGCCGCCGGGCAGCACACCGCCGGGGAGGATCACCACGACCCGGTCGCCGGGGGCGAAGTTGCGCGCCCCGCAGACGATCTCCTGCGGCTCGCCGGTGCCGTTGGCGTCGCCGACGTCGACGCGGCAGAACCGGATCGGCTTCTTGAAGCCGGTCAGCTCCTCGATCTCGCGGACCTCGCCGACCACCAGCTGACCGGTGACGGTCTCCCGCAGGTCCACCACGGACTCGACCTCGATGCCGAGGCCGACCAGGGCCTGCTCCAGGTCGCCGGTGGGCAGGTCGGCGGGGAGGTCGACGTACTCCCTCAGCCAACTGACAGAAACTCGCATGACTCAGACCACCGTCTCCGTAACTCGTACCCGCATCGCCTACGCCCCGGCCCCGAACGCGCGGGTGAACCGCACGTCGCCCTCGGCCATGTCCCGCATGTCGCTGACCCCGTGCCGGAACATCACCGTCCGGTCGATCCCCATCCCGAACGCGAATCCGGAGTAGACCTCGGGGTCGATGCCGCAGGCGCGCAGCACCCGCGGGTTGACCATGCCGCAACCGCCCCACTCGACCCAACGCGGGCCGTCGCGGTGCTCGGGGAACCAGACGTCGAACTCGGCGGACGGCTCGGTGAAGGGGAAGTAGTGCGGCCGGAAGCGGGTCTTCGCGCCCTCGCCGAACATCGCCCGGGCGAAGTGGTCCAGGGTGCCGCGCAGGTGCGCCATGGTGATGCCCCGGTCGACGACGAGACCCTCCACCTGGTGGAAGACCGGCGCGTGGGTGGCGTCCAGCTCGTCGGTGCGGTAGACCCGGCCCGGCACGATCACGTAGATCGGTGGCTTGCGGGTCAGCATGGTGCGCGCCTGCACCGGCGAGGTGTGGGTACGCAGGACGAGCCCGGAGCCCGCCGCATGGGTGGAGCCGTCGGCGGGGGCGACGTGGAAGGTGTCCATCAGGCCGCGCGCCGGGTGGTCGGCGGGGATGTTCAGGGCGTCGAAGTTGGTCCACTCCAGCTCGACCTCGGGCCCCTCGGCCACCTCGTAGCCCATGCCGACAAACAGGTCGCTGATCTGCTCCATCAGGGTGCTGATCGGGTGCCGGGCGCCCCGGGGCCGCCGGTCGTGGGGCAGCGTCACGTCGACGCGCTCCTCCACCAGCACCCGTTGCGCCTGCTCGCGGTCCAGGACCTCCTGGCGGGCCGCGTACGCGGCGTCGATGGCGCGGCGGGCCTCGTTGACCCGCTTGCCGGCGTCGGACTTCGCGGCCGGCGGCAACGCGCCGATCTCGCGGCGGGCCAGCGAGACCGGGGACCGGTCGCCGAGGTGCGCCGGACGCAGCGCGGTCAGCGCGTCCGGGTCACCGGCCTCGGCGAACGCCTTCTCGGCGGCGGCGACGGCCTCGGCCAGGGCGGCCGGGTCGAGCAGGGCGACCTGCTTCGGGTCGTACGGATCGTTGCGGTAGCTCATGGCGTACGGGCACTCCCTCACGGCGGCGCCAGCCCTCACGGGCGGCGAAGCGAGTCTACGGACGCGCGGCTGTGCCGCAGCCCGCCGGTGGGAGTTGTGCGGAGAGCAGGTCAGGCCCGCCGCCCGCCGACACCGGCGGGCTGGCTAAACGAACGCCGTGGCGCGTTCATGGGCGGATGCTCTCCCCTGTGGTCCGTGCCTGGGGCGGCCGGGTCACGGCCGCCGCTGTGCTCTCGCCGAAGCGTACAGGCAGACGGCGGCGGCCGCAGCCAGGTTCAGGCTCTCGGCGCGCCCGTGCAGGGGCACCCGGACCCGGGCGTCGGCGGCGGCGGTGAGCGCCTCGGGCAGGCCGTGCGCCTCCGAGCCGAAGAGCCAGGCGGTGGGGGCGGCGAGCCGTCCGTCGTCGGCGAGGTCGTCGAGGTCGTCCTCGCCGTAGCCGCTGGTGGCGAGGACGGTGAGCCCGGCGGCGCGCAGCGCCGCGACGACGTCCACCGGGTCGGGCGCGCGGACCACGTCGACGTGGAAGAGGCTGCCGGCCGAGGCCCGCACGCACTTGCCGTTGTAGGGGTCGACGGCCTCGCCGGCGAAGACCACCGCACCGGCGCCCGCGGCGTCGGCGGTGCGCAGCACGGTGCCGGCGTTGCCCGGGTCGCGGATCTCGGCGAGCACGGCCACCAGGCGGGGCCCGTCGGCCAGGGCCCGTTCCAACGGCACGTCGAGGTGGCGGCAGACGGCGACCAGGCCCTGCGGGGCGACCGTCTCGGCCAGCGCGGCGAGCGCCTCGTCGGTCGCCTCGGAGACGGGCACGTCGGCACGGGCCGCGACGGCGGCCAGGTCGGCGTGCCGGTCCAGGGCGGCGGGCGTACCGAAGAGTTCGGTGACCACGCCCGGGCGGGCCAGGGCCTCGCGGACCGCCTGCGGCCCTTCGGCCAGGAAGCGGCCGGCGGCCTCGCGGTCCCGGCGGCGCTGCAACCGGCGGGCGGCGACCACCCTGGGGGTACGCGGGGTGAAGGGGCCGGAGACAGCGTCGAGGCGTCTCCCGCGCGATGGTGACTGCATGGGAGACGCCTCGATCTGCTGGTGCGCGGGGATCAGGCGGCCTGGGCCGCCGCGCCGCCGGTGCCCTCGGCCGCGACCGCGGCCCGGGCCAGCTCGACGATCGCCGCGAAGGCGGTGGCGTCGTTGACGGCCAGGTCGGCCAGGATCTTGCGGTCGACCTCGATGCCGGCCAGGCGCAGGCCCTGGATCAGGCGGTTGTAGGTCATCCCGTTGGCGCGGGCGCCCGCGTTGATCCGCTGGATCCACAGCTGCCGGAAGTCGCCCTTGCGGTCGCGACGGTCCCGGTAGGCGTACTGCATCGAGTGCAGCACCTGCTCCTTGGCCTTGCGGTAGAGGCGGGAGCGCTGACCGCGGTAGCCGCTCGCGGTCTCCAGCAGGGTACGACGCTTCTTCTGGGCGTTCACAGCCCGCTTGACGCGTGCCATCTCAACTCCTAATTACGTAAGGTGGCGCGCGTCAGCGGCCGAGCAGCTTCTTGATGCGCTTGACATCGGCCTTGGCCAGCACCACGGTGCCGGTCAGCCGACGGGTCTGGGTGGAGGGCTTCTTCTCCAGGTTGTGCCGGAGGCCGGCCTGCTGGGCAACGATCTTGCCCTTGCCGGTCACCTTGACCCGCTTGCCCATTCCCGTGTGGCTCTTCATCTTCGGCATGTGGAACGTCTCTCCCCTGTTACTCGCCGCTGTTGTCGGCGACTGTGCCGGTGTCACCGGCCGCTGCGGGCTCGCCGGCCGGGGCGCCCTCGGCGTCCCGCTCCCTGGGCCCGCCCCGGGTGGCCGTGGCGGCGACCGCGGCGGCCTTGGTGGCGCGGTGCGGCGCGAGCACCATGATCATGTTTCGACCGTCCTGCTTCGGAGCGGCCTCGACGTACCCCAGCTCCGAGATCTCCGACTCGAGCCGGCGCAGGAGCCGGTAACCCAGCTCCGGACGGCTCTGCTCGCGACCGCGGAACATGATCGTCACCTTGACCTTGTCGCCCGCTTTGAGGAACCGCACCACGTGACCCTTCTTGGTCTCGTAGTCGTGCGGGTCGATCTTCGGCCGGAGCTTCATCTCCTTGATGACGGTCTGCTGCTGGTTACGCCGCGCTTCGCGCGCCTTCAGTGCGCTCTCGTACTTGAACTTGCCGAAGTCCATGAGCTTGCACACCGGCGGGCGCGCCATCGGCGCAACCTCGACCAGGTCCAGGTCGACGTCCGCGGCCAGCTGAAGGGCGCGCTCCAGCGGGACAATGCCCACCTGCTCGCCCTCGGGGCCGACCAGTCGGACCTCACGTGCCCGGATCTGCTCGTTCACGCGTGGTTCGACGCTGATGGGGCCTCCTCGAGTCGGAATCTCTACGTGGCCGACCCTCGCGGCTCCCGGGTGGGAGCCGACCTGGAAAGCAGAAGGCCCCGGCGCATGCCAGGGCCCGCTCGACCGGTCGGCACGATCACATGATCGCGCATCCGGTGCCGGGACGTGCCCGGAACCGGTGACCGGACCCGGCCACCGTGGTGGCGACTCGGGTGGGAGCAGGCGCTCCTCTTTCAAGACTGCATGCATGGGCGCGATGCGCACACACGAAGACAGCCTGGTCGACTTCGTAACACTACACCCTCGCCCGGACACCCTCCCAACCGGGCACCGGGGGTCAGCGGCCGGTGGCGCCCTCGGTGAGCCGGGCCTGGTGCGCCTGGTGCAGCCGGCGCAGGGCGCGGACCCCCTCGACGGCCCGCTCCTTGTCGGCGGCCTGCAGGGCGATCATCGGCAGCAGGTCGTCGTCGTGCAGCTCCAGGCTGGCCCAGGGCGCACCCCGGTCGAAGCGGACCCCCCGGACGACCTCCCAGGGCAGCTCGTACGAGCCGACGACGTTGCGCACGCGCACCCCCGACGCGTTCGCGTCGACCCGGGGACGGGTGAAGATCAGAAAGGCGAGCGCGCCGAGGACGCCGAGCCCGACCATCGCGATCTGGTCGCCCCGCTGGAAGCTGCCGTAGCCGTTGCCCGTCGCGCCGCTCAGCGAGGTGGCCAGCAGGCTGAACACCACGAACAGCACGGCCGCGCAGGTCCAGCAGACCACTCGGATGCGGCGCGGGCGGAGGTGGACGGACTCGATTTCGCTCACCCCACCAGTCTGCCACCCGATGCGGGCCGTTCCGGCGCCGCCACACGTTCCACAGGCGGGACGGAGTCCCCGGGACCCCGGCGGCCGCGCCCCTGACCGGCGACCAGGGCGGCCGCCAGGGTGAGCAGCGCCCCGGCGAGCACCGGCAGCCGCAGGCCGGGGCCGCCCGGCAGCAGCGCGTCCAGCAGCAGGGCGCCGCCCAGCTGGCCGGCGACGAGGGCGAGCCCGGTGCGCAGCACACCGACCGCCGGGACCCCGACCAGCAGGGCGGCCACGATGACGACGCCGAGCAGGCCGCCGGTGTAGAGGTACCAGTCGTCCGGCCAGGTCGGGCCCGGCCCGCTGAGGGCGCCGGCCAGCGCCGCGACCAGCAGCACGACGGGCGTGGCCGTGGCGAAGTTGACCACCATCCCGGCGGCGGCCGAGCTGGCGGCGGAGACCCGTGCGTTCAGCGCGGACTGGAGCGCGACGCCCAGCCCGCCGGCCACGGCGAGCAGGACCAGGCCGAGGGCGAGGTCGCCGACGGGCTGACCGAGCTGGGCCAGCGTCACGGCGGCCACGCCGAGCAGCGCCGCGGCCACCCGTGGCCGGGTGAGCGCCAGCCGCCCCACCGGCGCCAGCCCGGCCCGGTCGACGGCCAGCCCGCCGAGGCTGCCCCCGGCGACCTGGGCGATGGTGAAGATCGCCACCCCGAGCACCGGCACGATGTACGCGCCGGCCAGCACGATGCCCGCGCCGCCGAGCCCGCCCAGGTACGCCCACCAGGGCAGCCCGGCCCGGCGCAGCGCGGCCAGGCCGGTGCGCGCCGACGGCAGCGCCAGCACCACGAGGCCGACCAGCAGCGCCCCGCCGAGGTTGTTGACCACCGCCCCCAGGGTCGCGTTGCCGGCCCGCTCGCCGAGCTCGGCGTTGATCGCGCCCTGGGCCGCCGAGGCGACGCCGGCGAGGGTGACCAGGGTCAGCGCCGCCCACGGCGGCAGGCCCGACACCGCGGGCGGGCGCCCCGTAACCGCCCCCGGCGTGGCCGGGCGTCTCACAGCCGGCAGGCGTGGATGTTGGTGACCAGGATCGCGCGGGCGCCGAGCTCGTACAACTCGTCCATGATCCGGTGCACGTCGTCACGGAGCACCATCGCCTGCACCGCCACCCAGCCCTCGCGGTGCAGCGGCGAGACGGTCGGCGACTCGATGCCCGGGGTCAGCGAGCTGGCCCGGTCCAGCAGGCCGGCCGGCACGTCGTAGGCGAGCATCACGTAACGGCGGGCGACCAGCACCCCGTGCAGCCGGCGCAGCAGCTGCGCGGCCTGCGGGTGGGTCGGGGCGTCGGCGCGGCGGACCAACACCGCCGACGAGCGCAGCAGCGGCTCGCCGAAGACCACCAGGCCGGCCTGGCGCAGCGTGGCGCCCGTCTCCACCACGTCCGCGACCACGTCGGCGACGCCGAGCCGGACGGCGTTCTCCACCGCGCCGTCGAGGCGGATCACCTCGGCCTTGAGCCCGAGCTCCGCGAGGTGCCGCTCCACGAGCCCCGGGTACGCGGTGGCGATCCGGTGCCCGCCCAGCTCCCGCACCGAGGCGATGTCGTCGGGGCGGGCGGCGAAGCGGAAGGTGGCCCGGCCGAAGGCGAGGTCGACGACCTCCTCGGCGGGAGCGCCGGAGTCGATCAGCAGGTCCCGGCCCGTGATGCCCAGGTCCAGGTCGCCGGAGCCGACGTAGGTGGCGATGTCCTTCGGGCGCAGGTAGAAGAATTCGACGTCGTTGGCCTCGTCCCGGCAGACCAGGTCCTTCGGGTCGGTGCGCTGGCGGTAGCCCGCCTCGCGCAGCATCTGGGCGGCCGGCTCGGCCAGGGTGCCCTTGTTCGGGATGGCGACACGCAGCATGACGGAGTGCTCCTTCGATCGAATCTGATCAACGGCGGGGCGCACTCACAGATGTCGGTAGACGTCCTTCAGGTCGAGACCGCTGGCCAGCATCAGCACCTGGACCTGGTAGAGCAGCTGGGAGATCTCCTCGGCGGTGCGTTCCGGCCCCTCGTGCTCGGCGGCCATCCACGACTCGGCCGCCTCCTCGACGACCTTCTTGCCGATGAAGTGCACGCCCTTCTCGAGCGCGGCGACCGTGCCCGAGCCGGGGGTGCCCGCGACGGCCTTGGCCTGCAGCTCGGCGAACAACTCCTCGAACGTCTTCACGCCGCGATTCTTCCAGCCGCCCTGACGGCCCCGACGCGCCGGGTCAGGCCCCGCTCACCGACCGGGAACGCCCGCACGACGGGTGCGTCCCCACGTCGGGCACCGGGTCAGCCGCCGAAGCCGACCCGGTGGCCGTTGCTGGCGAGGGCGCGGATGGCCAGGGCCGCGTCGAGGGCGGCGACGGTGGCCGCCCAGCCCTTGTCCTCCGCCGAGCTGGGCAGCCCGGCCCGGTCCCGGGCCTGCGCGAGGGTGTCGACGGTGAGGACGCCGTGCGCGACGGGCTTGCCCTCGTCCAGCGCCACCCGGGTCAGCCCGTCGGTGACCGAGCGGCAGACGTAGTCGAAGTGGGCGGTGGCGCCACGGACCACCACACCGAGCGCGACCACGACGTCGCAGCGCCGCGCGAGGGCCTGGGCCACCACGGGCAGCTCGACCGAGCCGGCCACCCGGGCGGTGACCGCCCGGGCGCCGCACGCCTCGGCGGCCGCGACCGCCCGGTCGAGCATGTGGTCGGTCAGCTCGCCGTGCCAGCGCGCGGCGACCACGCCGACGGTCATTCCGGCGGCGTCCACCGCCGTCACGCCCGGTTCACCGAAACCCGCCATGCCTACGCTCCGATCTCGTCGCCGAGGACGGGGCGGCCCATCGGGGCCTCGGTCACCTCGTCCAGCTCGTCCAGCAGATGCCCCATCCGGTCCCGCTTGGTGCGCAGGTAGCGCACGTTCTCCGGGTGCGGGCGCACCGGCAGCCCCTCGCGGCCGGTGACGGTCAGCCCGTAGCCCTCCAGGCCGGCACGCTTGGCCGGGTTGTTGGTGAGCAGTCGCATCGAGCGCACCCCGATGTCGTAGAGGATCTGCGCGCCGGTGCCGTAGTCGCGGGCGTCGGCCGGCAGGCCCAGGTCGAGGTTGGCGTCGACCGTGTCCCGGCCCTGGTCCTGCAGCTGGTACGCCTGGAGCTTGTGCAGCAGCCCGATGCCGCGCCCCTCGTGGCCGCGTACGTAGAGCACCACGCCCCGGCCCTCCCGGGCGACCCGGTCCAGGGCGGCGTCGAGCTGCGGGCCGCAGTCGCAGCGCACCGAGCCGAACACGTCCCCGGTGAGGCACTCGGAGTGCACCCGCACCAGCACGTCGTGCCCGTCGCCGATCTCACCCGCGACCAGGGCGACGTGCTCGGCCGAGTCGTGCTCGCTGCGGTAGCCCAGGGCGCGGAACACGCCGTGCCGGGTGGGCATCCGGGCGTCGGCGACCCGCTCGACCTGCTTCTCGGTCCGCCGCCGGTACGCGACCAGGTCGGCGATGGTGATCAGGGTCAGGGAGTGCTCGGCGCAGAACTTCTCCAGGTCCGGCACCCGCATCATGGTGCCGTCGTCGTTGACCAGCTCGCAGAGCACGCCGGCGGGACGCAGCCCGGCCAGCCGGGTCAGGTCGACGGCGGCCTCGGTGTGGCCGGGCCGGCGCAGCACGCCGCCCTCGCGGGCCCGCAGCGGCACCACGTGCCCGGGGCGGGCCAGGTCGGCCGGGCCGGTGCCGGGGTCGGCGAGCAGCCGGATGGTGTGCGCCCGGTCGGCGGCGGAGATGCCGGTGCTGACGCCCTCCCGGGCGTCCACGGTCACCGTGTAGGCGGTGCCGCGCCGGTCCTGGTTGGTGTGGTGCTGCGGCGGCAGGTCCAGCCGGTCGCACTCGCTCTCGGTCAGCGGCGCGCAGATGTAGCCGGACGTGTGGCGCACCATGAAGGCGAGCAGCTCCGGCGTCGCCAGCTCGGCGGCGAAGATCAGGTCGCCCTCGTTCTCCCGGTCGGCGTCGTCGACCACGACGACGGGCCGGCCGGCGGCGATGTCCGCCACCGCCTGCTCGATGCTGCCAAAGGTGCTCATGCCGGCACTCCGCTTCGCTCCGTGCCGACATGAGGCACCACCGCACTGACCCTGATGATTCGCTCGCTTCGCTCGCTCATGCCACGGCCTCCGAGTAGGTCGACGGGATCGGGGCGGGCGCCGGGCGGGCGGCCCGCGAGGTGCGCCACCAGGCGATCAGGCCCCAGGCGCAGAAGGCGCCGTAGACGAGGTACATGGCGGCCGAGGGGTAGAACCCGCCGCGCAGCAGCAGTGGCACGCCGACCGCGTCAACGGCGATCCAGATGAGCCAGAAGTCCACCCAGCCGCGGGCCATGCCGTAGGTGGCGAGCAGGCTGCCGGTGAGGATCCAGGCGTCGGGCAGCGGCCCCCAGGAGCCGAGTGCGGCGAGCAGCGGGTACGCCGCGGCGGTGCCGATCCCGGCCGCGAGCAGCAGGCCGAGCCGTTCCCGGCCGGTGGCCCAGCGGGGCGCCACCGCGGCCCCGTCGCCCGCGCCGCCGTGGCGGCGGTTGCGCGACCAGCGCCACCAGCCGTAGACGCTGACCGAGAAGAAGAAGACCTGCCGGCCCGCCTGCCCGTAGAGGTCGTGCGCCTGCGGGGTGGCGAAGACACCGCCCAGGAAGACGGTGAACAGCAACGCGTTGCCGATCATGCCGACGGGCCAGGCCCAGACCAGCCGGCGCAGGCCGAACACCGCCGACGCCAGCCCGAAGCCGTTGCCGACGATCTCGCGGACCAGCACCGGCGAGCCGGCGATGCTGATCTGCGCGTCGAGCAACCACCCGAGCGGGCCCATCAGGCCACCCCGCCCTGCGCGGCGGCACCCGGCAGGGTGACCGGCAGCCCGCCGGGCAAGCCGGCGTCCGGGAGGGCGGGATCGGCCAGCCGGGCGGCGAGCAGCCGCTCGACGTACTTGGCGAGCACGTCCACCTCGAGGTTGACCGGGTCGCCGACGCGCCGGGCGCCGAGGGTGGTCAGCTTCAGCGTGGTGGGGATCAGTCCCACCGAGAACCAGTCCGCACCCACGTCGGCGACGGTCAGCGAGACGCCGTCGACCGTGATCGAGCCCTTCTCCACCACGTACCGGGCCAGGGCGGTGGGCAGCCGGAACCGGACGGTCTCCCACTGCGCGGCCGGCTCGCGGGCGACGACCTCGCCGACGCCGTCGACGTGCCCCTGCACGAGGTGCCCGCCGAGGCGGCTGTTCAGCGCGGCGGCCCGCTCGAGGTTGACCGGGTCGCCGGCGCGCAGCGCGCCCAGCGCGGAGCGGCGCAGCGTCGCCCCCATCACGTCCGCGGTGAAGGTCCCGTTCTCGACGTCGACCACGGTCAGGCAGACGCCGTTGACCGCGATCGAGTCGCCGTGCCGGGCGTCCGAGGTGACCAGCGGGCCGCGGACCGCGACCAGCGCCGAGTCACCCGCCGTCTCCGTGATCCGGACGACCTCACCCAACTCCTCGACGATGCCGGTGAACATGTCAGCCCTCCCTCTTCCGGGGCAGCGCGGTGATCCGCAGGTCGGGTCCGACCTGCGTGACGTCGACGTACTCCAGGTCGATGGCCTCGGCGATGGTGTTCACACCGGCGTCGACCAGGGCGGTCGGGCCGGCGCCGAGCAGCCGGGGCGCGACGTAGCCGACGATCTTGTCGACCAGGCCGGCAGCCAGGAAGGCGCCGGCCAGCTTGGGACCGCCCTCCAGCAGCGCGGCGCGGACCCCGCGCTGGTGCAGCGCGGCGAGCAGCGCCGGCAGGTCGACGCGGCCGTCGGGCCCGGTGCCGACCTCCGCCGCGGTGGCGATCCACGTGCGCGCCGCGCCGTCGCGGACCCGGGCGTCGGCCGGCGTACGCCCGTCGGTGTCCACCACGACCCGCAGCGGCTGCCGGATGGCGAGCGTGCCGTCGCGCAGGTTGCGGGCGGTGAGCCGGGGGTCGTCGGCGAGGACCGTGCCCACCCCGGCGAGCACCGCGTCGACGGTGCCGCGCAGCGCGTGCACGTCCATCCGGGCGGCCTCGGAGGTGATCCACATGCTGGTGCCGTCGGCCGCCGCCGACCGGCCGTCCAGCGTCGCGGCGAACTTCCAGATCACGTACGGCCAGCCCCGGCGCATCGAGGTGAGCCAGGCGACGTTGCCGGCCTCCGCCTCGCACGCGCGTACCCCGGTGTCGACCTGGATCCCGGCGGCGCGCAGCGTGGCGGCGCCCCCGGTGGCGAGCGGGTTGGGATCGGGCACGGCGATGACGACCCGGGCGACGCCGGCGCGCACCAGGGCGGTGCTGCAGGGGCCGGTGCGGCCGGTGTGGTCGCAGGGTTCCAGGGTGACCACGGCGGTGCCGCCGCGGGCCCGCTCCCCCGCCTGGGCGAGCGCGACGATCTCGGCGTGCGGCCCTCCGGCGTAGGCGTGGAACCCCTCGCCGACCACCTGCCCGTCGGCGTCGAGCAGCACGCAGCCGACCACCGGGTTGGGGCTGGTCGTGCCGAGACCGCGCGCGGCGAGTTCCACCGCGCGACGCATCGCCTCGTCGACGGAGACGCCGGCCATGCCCTGCCCTCTCACTCGCCGGTCGACGCGCGGGCGGTCACGGGAGGCAACGGCATGGGGCCGCGAGCGTGCGGCGGCGGAGATCCGGGTACGGCAGGGCCGCCCCGGGGGGCGCGCACGGCACGCTGAACTCAGCGGCCGGGCAGGGCCCGTCCGTCCCGCGCGCTGTCTCCCATCCGGACTGTCTGGGGCGGGGTTTCCCGCTCCCAACCGTCGGCCCCGGATTCTCACCAGGTCCACCGGGCGGCACGAGGCCGACCGGGTCGCGGGCTTACCACGGTCACACCGTGGATCACCGCCGGTTCGGAATTACACCGAGTCCCGCCAGCGCGTGGTGGGTACACGGGAAGTGTTACACGCCGGACGGGGGGTCGCGCCACCCGGGCGTGGTAGTTCACAGCAACAGCGCACGAATCAGGTAACCCCGCGCCGGCGGTCCACCGCCACGTACGAGCCGGGTTGGCTCTTGGCCACCGTCTTCATCTCGGAGGCGACCGCGATCGCCTCCAGCGGGTCGGTGAACCGCTTGCCGGAGTCGGAGAGGGACACGCCGATAGAGAGGGTGACCAGGGCGGCCCGTCGGATGTTGCCCCGGCGGTCCTTCAGCTCCACGTAGCCGCGCGCGGCGTCGACCGGGTCGTAGAGCGAGTCGGCGGCCTTCTCGAAGTCGGCGGAGACCCGGGAGGTGAGCGGCCGGACCTGCTCCGGGGCGCAGACGATGACGAAGTCGTCCCCGCCGACGTGCCCCAGGAAGGCCGGCGGCAGCCCGACGGAGACCACCGCCCGGTGCAGGCTGCGGGCCAGGGCCGAGATGAAGTCGTCGCCGCGGACGAAGCCGTACCGGTCGTTGACGCTCTTGAACCGGTCGATGTCGATGTAGCCGACGGCGTAGTCGACCCCGCTGCGGACGCGGTCGGAGATCTCCCGACGGATCCGGCTGTTGCCGGGCAGCCCGGTCAGCGGTGAGACCTCGCGGAACTCCTTGTTGCGGCGCAGCGTGGAGCTGACCCGGGCGACCAGTTCGGCGGTGTCGAAGGGCTTGACCAGGTAGTCGTCGGCGCCGGCGCTGAGCCCGTGCACCTTGTCCACCGTCATGCCCTTGGCGGTCAGCATGATCACCGGCAGGGCGGAGGTCATCGGGTCGGCGCGCAGCCGCCGGGTCAGCTCCAACCCGTCGATGCGCGGCATCATCAGGTCGACCACCGCCAGGTCGGGGCGCTGGCGCTCGATCACCTCGAGCGCCTCCTGCCCGTCGCTGGCGTGGATCACCTCGAAGCCGTGCAGCCGGAGGTTGAACGCGACGAAACGCGCGATGTCCTCGTCGTCGTCGACGACGAGGATGACGTCCGGACGGTCCCCGGCCGGTTCCACGTCAGGCTCCGGGGGCGGCGCGCTCCGCGAGTGCCCGCAGCTTCCGGACGGCCTCGGCGGGGTCGTCGGCGCCGTAGACGGCGGTGCCGGCGACGAACGCGTCGGCACCCGCCTCGGAAGCCTGGGCGATGGTGTCGGCGGCGATGCCGCCGTCGACCTCGATGCGCAGTTCGAGGTGGCCGGCGTCGACGTGCCGACGGGCCGTACGCACCTTGTCCAGCAGCTGCGGGATGAACCGCTGCCCGCCGAAGCCGGCCTTGATGGTCATGATCAGCAGCGTGTCGAAGCTCGGCAGCAGCTCCAGGTACGGCTCGATCGGGGTGTCCCGGTCGATCGCCAGCCCGGCCTTGGCCCCCGCCGAGCGCAGGTCCTTGGCCAGGGCCACCGGGTCGTCGCACGCCTCGGCGTGGAAGGTGACGTTGTACGCCCCGGCGTCGGCGTACCCGGGCGCCCACCGGCGCGGGTCCTCGATCATCAGGTGCACGTCGAAGGGCAGCTCGGTGGCGGCCCGCAGGCTCTGCACCACGGGCAGCCCGATGGTCAGGTTGGGCACGAAGTGGTTGTCCATGACATCCACGTGCAGCCAGTCCGCGGCGTTCTCGACGGCACGGACCTCCTCGGCGAGGCGGGCGAAATCGGCGGCGAGGATGCTGGGCGCGACGATCGGCGGCGGTACGGTCACGGGGCCAGTGTACGAACGCGGCCGACGACCACCCGCAGCGCGCCACCACCGGGACACCCGGTGACCCGGCAGTGACCAGTGGTGCAGAATTGGTCCTCCCGGGTCGGCGAAACCGGACGAAGGGCCATCCGCGACTGGCCGGACGACCGAAACGCGGCAAGACTCCATCAGGGACGGTGACGTGAGCCGTACGCCCGCGCGGTGGCCCGGCGGCGGTCGACGCGTCAGCTCCCGGGAAGGGCGGACGATGCGACGGTGGCTCGCGGCGCTGGCGCTGGCCGGCACGCTGACGGTCCTGCTGTCCGGCTGCGTACGACCGGGCGGCTCCGACGGCGACCTCACCGACGACTGGCCGGCGCTGCGGGCGCCGCAGCTGTTCGTGCCGGCCACGGACGCCTGCCTGCCCCGGATCACCGCCGTCGTGCAGGCCCGCACCTACGAGGCGGTGGACTGCTCCCGCAACCACCTGGCCGAGACCGTGCACGTGGGCAGGTTCGCCGGCCCGGCCGCCGACGGCGACCGGCCCGAACCGGGATCCGCGACCCTGCGTCCCGCCCGCGCCGAGTGCGACCAGCGCGCCCGCGAGGTGCTCGGCGGCGACTGGCACGCCGCCCGCGTCACGCTCACCGTCGCGCTGCCCTCCGCCCCCGCGTGGCGCGGGGGCGCCCGCTGGTTCCGCTGCGACCTGAGCGAGACCGGCAGCATCGACAACACCCGGCCGGTGAACCGCACGGGCAGCCTGCGGGGCGCGATGATCGGCGACTCCCCGCTGCTGCACCGCTGCTTCGACCCCAAGCTGATCGGCGACAACCTGAACTACATGGCACCGGTGCTGTGCACCGAACCGCACCGCGCCGAGTTCGTCGGCGTCTACCTGGAGCGGGACATCACCTGGGCCGATTTCGGCCGGTCCCACCGGCAGGCGCACACCCGCTGCATGGCGCTCATCGCCGCCTTCGCCGAGGTGCCCAACAACAGCGACCTGCCGTACCGGGCGGGCTCGATCTTCTATCCCCCGTCGCAGCGGGAGTGGCAGGAGGGCGACCGGGGGGTGCGGTGTTTCCTGTGGAGCGACGACCGGAAGCTGACCCGCTCCATGCGGGGCGCCGGCCCGCAAGGGTTGCCCGCGAGCTGAGCGAGGGTGCCGTATGCTGCCGCACCGTGGCGTGTCCGGCCGCCTCCGCGCCGGCGGGACCGCCGCGCTGGCCGCCGCCGGGTGCGGCCCTCGAACGGCGGGAGGTCGGGATGCGACGGTGGTGGACGGCGGCCACGGTGGGCGCGGTGGCGGCCCTGGCGCTCGCCGGTTGCGGCACCCCGGCCGGCACCGACCGTGACCTGACCGACGACTGGCCGGCGCCCGCCGCGCCGCAGGCGTTCGTGCCCGCCGCCGGGGTCTGCCACGCCGGCGTGCAGGACGTCGGCTACCTCACCGCGTACCACCCCGTCGACTGCGCGGCGTCGCACCGCACGGAGACCGTGCACGTCGGCACGCTGACCGGGGCGGGGGCCGACCGGGTCACACCCCCGCCGGCCGGCTCGGCCGGCATGCGCGCCGCCCGCGCCGAGTGCGACGTCAAGGTCAACGAGCTGGTCGGCGGCGACTGGCGGGCCGGCCGGCTCGGGCTGACCGTGGTGCTGCCGTCGCCGCAGGCCTGGGGCGGGGGCGCCCGCTGGTTCCGCTGCGACCTGAGCGAGCAGACCAGCCTCGACGAGGCCGCCGCGAAGGCCCGCACGGGCAGCCTGAAGGGCGCGCTGAGCGGCGCCGCCCCGCTCGCCCACCGCTGCTTCAACCCGAAGACGCGGGCCGACGAGGTGCGGGAGATGGTGCCGGTGGCCTGCACCAGCAAGCACCGCGCCGAGTTCGTCGGCGTGTGGCAGGCCCCCGACACCAGCTACGACGACTTCAGCCGGGACACCCGGAAGGTGCACCGGGCGTGCCGGACGCTCATCGCGAAGTACGCCAGGGTGCCGGACAACGGCGACCTGCAGTACCGGGCCGGCTCGATCTACTACCACCCGTTCGAGCGGGAGTGGCGCAACGGCAACCGGGGCGTGCAGTGCTTCCTGTGGGTCAGCGACCGCAACCTCACCAGGTCGGTGAAGGGCGCCGGCACGAGGGGCCTGCCGGTCACCTGAGGCCCGGGGCGGCCACCGCGGATGGCCGCCCCGACCCCTGCCGCGCCTAGCTGGCCTGGAGCGTCACGTCGTCGATGACGAAGCTGGTCTGCAACGAGGCGTCCTCCGTGCCGGTGAACTTGAGCGTCACCGTCTGTCCCGCGTACCCGGCCACGTTGAACGACCGCTGCGTGTAGCCCGCCGCCGCGTTCAGGTTCGAGTACGTCGCCAGCGTGGCCGTCCCCACCTGCACCACCAGCCGGTCGTACGCGGTGCTCGTCGTCGTCTCCGCCGTGTCGACGTGCAGCCAGAACGACAGCGTGTAGCTCGCGCAGCCCGCCGGGATCGTCACCGACTGCGACAGCGTCTCGGTCCGCGTCGAGCCGTACCCCAGCAGCCACGCCTTGTACGAACCCGTCCGCGCCGGCTGGCGGGTGTCGTTCGTGATGACACCCGACGAGGCGGTCCACGGCGACGAGCCGGTCTCGAACCCACCGTTGCCGATGAGCTGCCCACCGGCGCAGCCGCCGCTCCCGCCGACGGTCAGGGTGTAGCTGGCCGAGCGCGAGACGCCGCCGGAGCCCGCGCCGGTGACGGTGAGGGTGTACGTGCCCACCGGGGCGGAGGCCGACGCGCTGACCGTCATGGTGGCGGAGCCGCCGGAGGTGACCGACGACGGGCTGAAGGACACGGTGACGCCCGCCGGGGCGCCGGTCGCCGACAGGCCGACCGTCTGGGCGGTGCCGCCGGTGGTGGCCGTGGCGACCGTCGCCGTGGTGGACGCGCCCCGCTGCACCGAACCCGACGTCGGGCTCACCGCGACCGAGAAGTCGTTGGTCCCCGTGCCCACGGCGAGCTGCCAGATGGCGTACGCGATCCCGTCGGCGCTGCGGTTGAGCACCGTGGCGCTGACGTTCGAGGTGGTGTCGCAGGACCGGTGGTAGCACGGGTCGTACGCCGAGCCGGACGTGCCGCCCCACTTGGCGGCCTGCGCCGAGGTCTTCCGGGCGCTGGCGCCGGCTGCGTACCCGGAGGTCGGGATGCCGGCCTGCTGGAACGAGTAGTCGTCGGAGCGTCCCTGGCCCTCGACGTTCTCCTCGGGCTGGATGTTCAGCGAGTCCCAGTACGCCTTCAGCGGGGCGGCGGTGGTGGAGGTGATCCGGTTGATGAAGTAGCCGCCGTTGGTGGAGCCCACCATGTCGAAGTTGTAGTAACCCTTGACGTATCCCCGCTGGGTGGCGCTGAGGGAACGCACGTAGAAGTCCGAGCCGTTGAGGCCCTGCTCCTCGTCGGTCCACCAGGCGAACCGGACCCGCTTGGTCATCGTTGGGTTCTGCCGGGCCAGCACCAGCGCGTTCTCCAGCAGCGCGGCCGAGCCGGTGGCGTTGTCGTTGATGCCCGGGCCGGCGGAGACGCCGTCGAGGTGCGCGCCGAACATGACGACCTGGTCGGCGGGGCCGCCGGGCCACTCGGCGATCAGGTTGTTCGACCGGTAGGTGCAGTCGGTGCAGACCTGCTCGGTCACCGTGTACCCGGCGGCCTGGAGCTTCGTCTTGACGTACGCGACGGAGGCCGTGTAACCGGCGGACCCGGCCCGCCGGTTGCCGCCGTTCTGGGTGGCGATGCTCTGGAACTGCGTCAGGTGGGCCTGGACGTCGGCGATCGCGATGTCCGGCGCGGCCAGGGCCTGCGCGGCGGGCGCGAGCACGCCGGCGGCCGGGGCCGCCGACGCCGGCGCGACGGTCGGCGCCGCCATGCCGCCGGTGACGACGGCGAGCGCGAGGCCGGCGGTCAGGATTCTTCGTTTCATGGACGCTCCTCGATAGGTGGCCGCCTGATGATGCCACCGTGGAGCGCGCTCGTGGAAGCAGACGAAAGGGCGACGCGTCCCGCCGCGCCCGCGTACCGCCGACGGACCGACGGGCGTGGTGTCGTACCGGTGGGCAATCATGTGTCGACGTCCGCCGGAGGGGGAGAGACGATGATCGGCACCTTGTGGACCGTCGCGCTGGACACCCGTGACATCGCCGGCCTGGCGAGGTTCTACCAGGAGCTGGCCGGGTGGCGGCAGATCTACGCCGAGGACGACTGGATCACGATGACCACCGACGACGGCTGGCGGGTGGCGACCCAGCTCGCGCCGGACCACGTGGCACCGAGGTGGCCGGATCCCGCCCGCCCCCAGCAGGCCCACCTCGACCTGCGCGTGCCCGACCTGGCGGTGGCCACCGCCCGGGCGCAGGAACTGGGCGCGACGCTGCTGCGCCGCAACGAGCGGTGGCACACCCTGGCAGACCCGGCCGGGCACCCGTTCGACCTGTGCCTCAACGCCGACGACCCGCGCACCACGCTCGCGGGCGTGATGCTGGACTGCCCCGACGCCAGGGCGCTCAGCGTGTTCTACGCGGAGCTGCTCGGCAAGCCGGTGACCTACGAGGGCGACGGCATGGCGATGATCGGCGAGGACGGCGCCCAACCGGTGCTGTTCCAGCAGGTGGCCGACTACTCGCCGCCGCGCTGGCCCGACCCCGCCCACCCGCAGCAGATCCACCTCGACGTGCGGGTCGACGACGTGGCGGCGGCCGAGGCGGCGGCGCTCGCGCTCGGCGCCACCCGCCTGCCCGGCGAGGGGGACAACTGGCGGGTGTACGCCGATCCCGCCGGCAAGCCCTTCTGCTTCGTCTGGGACCTCGACCAGGCGTGAGGGGTGCCCTTCAGGGCCCGACGGTCACCGTGCGCGGGCCACGGCCGCGGCACGCCCGGTGAGCGGGCCACGGCCGTCAACCCCGCGTCGCGGCCGGACGAGCCCGTGGGGAGCCCCGCTCAGGTGCGGCGAAGCATCGCGAGAAACATCGCGTCGGTGCCGTGCCGGTGCGGCCACAGCTGCACGGTCGGCCCGTCGCCGAGACCGGGCATGCCCGCCGGCAGCAGCGGCCGGGCGTCGACGAAGTCGACGGGCACCCCGGAGCGGCGGGCCGCCTCGGTCACCGTCACGTGCGTCTCCACGGTGTGCGGGGAGCACGTGACGTAGGCGACCAGCCCGCCCGGACGGGTCGCGCGCAGCGCCGCGGCCAGCAGCTCGCGCTGCAACCGGGTCAGCGGCGGCAGGTCCGAGGGCTGGCGCCGCCAGCGGGACTCCGGGCGACGGCGCAGCGACCCCAGCCCCGTGCAGGGCGCGTCGACGAGCACCCGGTCGAAGTGCGCCTCCGGCAGCTTCGGGTCCGCGCCGACGGTGCGGCCGTCGGTGTGCAGCACGGTCACCGGCAGGCCGCGGGTGGCCTGTTCGACCAGCCGCGCCCGGTGCTCGGAGACCTCGACCGCGGTCAGCCGCGCGTCCCGCTGGGCGGCCAGGGCGCCGAGCAGGCCGGACTTGCCGCCCGGGCCCGCGCACAGGTCCAGCCAGCGCCCGTCCGGGCCGTCGAGCGGGGCCACCGCCAGGGCGTTGGCCACCAGCTGGGAGCCCTCGTCCTGCACGTGGGCACGCCCCTGCGCGAGCGCCGGCAGGTCGCCGGGCGCGCCACCCGAGAGATAGACCGCGTACGGGGAGAAGGCCCCCGGTGCGCCCCCGGCCTCGTCGGCCAGCTCCGCCGCATCGGCCAGCCCGGGCCGGGCGCACAGGTGCACCGGCGGGCGCTCGTTGTCCTCGATGAGCAGCCGGGTGGTCTCGCCGAGGTCGCCGCCGAGCGCCTCGGCGAAGGCCCGCACGATCCACTGCGGATGGCTGTACGCCAGGGCCAGGTGCCCGACGGGGTCGCTCTCCGCCGACGGGGCCAGCTTGGTCACCCAGGCGTCGGCGTCGCGGCCGGCGACCTCGCGCAGCACCGCGTTGGCGAAGCCCGTCGCGCCGGGGCCCACCGCCCGGACCAGGTCGACGGTCGAGGAGACCGCGGCGTGCGCCGGCACCCGCGTGTGCAGCAGCTGGTAGGCCCCGATCCGCAGCGCGTCACGCACCGGCGGGTCGATGCGCTGCACGTCCCGCCCGGCGGCGTCGCTGAGGATCGCGTCGAGGGTGCCGAGGTGGCGCAGCGTGCCGTAGGTCAGTTCCGTGGCGAAGGCGGCGTCCCGGCCGACCAGCCCCGCGTCGCGCAGGAGTGACGGGAGCACCAGGTTGGCGTACGCGTCGTCCCGGTGCACCGCCGCGACCGCCTCGTAGGCCACCTGGCGGGGCAGGTCGACCGTCGGGCGGGCCGGGGGGCGCCGGCCGCCGTCGCGGCGGTCGCCGCCGGCCCGGGCACCCCACTGGCCGCCCCGCGCCGGCCGCTCGCCGCGCTGGCCGCCCGAGGGACGCTGCTCGCGCCCGAAGCGCTCACCGCCGAAACGCCCGCTGTCGGAGCGCTCACCACCGGAACGCTCACCGCGCCGTTCGCCGTCGGAGCGCTCACCGCCCCGTTCGCCGGAGAGACGGTCGCCCGAGGGCCCTTCCGAAGTGCCCGTCACGCGACTTCCTCCCCCGCGGCGACCCGGACGCCCCGCGCCCAGTCGGTCGCCGGCATCGCCCGCTTGCCCGCCGCCCGGACCTCGCCGAGCCGCACCGGGGTGGTGGCCGTGCCGGCCAGCACCCGGGACTTCTCCACCAGCAGCTCGCCCGGCTTCAACTCCGGACCGTCGGGCACCGGGGTGACCGGGCCCAGCTTGACGCGCTCGCCCCGGAACGTCGTCCACGGGCCGGGCGCCGGGGTGCAGGCCCGGATCCGCCGGTCCACCGCGAAGGCGGGATCGGACCAGCGCACCCGGGCGTCCTCCACGGTCAGCTTCGGTGCCAGCGACACCCCGTCGGCGGGCTGCGGCTCGGCCCGGGCCGTGCCGTCGTCGATCGCGTCGAGGACGGCCACCAGCAGGCCGGCGCCGGAGTGGGCCAGCCGCTCCAGCAGGTCGCCGGACGTGTCGGTCGGACGGATCTCGTCGGTCAGCGTGCCGTAGACCGGACCGGTGTCCAGCCCCTCCTCCAGTTGGAACACGCTCGCCCCGGTCAGCTCGTCGCCGTGCAGCACGGCGTGCTGCACCGGCGCGGCCCCGCGCCAGGCGGGCAGCAGCGAGAAGTGCAGGTTGATCCAGCCGTGGCGGGGAATCTCCAGGGCGGCCGGCGGCACCAGCGCGCCGTAGGCGACCACGGGGACGCAGTCGGGGGCCAGCTCGCGCAGCCGGTCCTGGAACTCCGGCTCACGCGGCCGGGCGGGGGTGAGCACCTCGATCCCGTGCTCGTCGGCCCACGCCCCCACCGGGGAGCGGGACAGCCCGCGACCGCGCCCCGCGGGGGCGTCCGGCCGGGTGACCACGGCGAGGAGTTCGTGACGGGAGGCCGCCACGGCGGCCAGGGCGGGAACGGCGACGGCCGGCGTACCGGCGAAGATCACGCGCACCGGCTCACCGACCCAGGCCGAAGGGGCTGCCGGAGGCGTGCGGGTTGAGCTTGACCGTCGGCGGGGTGGCCGGGTCGTACCACTCCGCCTGGCGGATCGCCTTCATCGCCTCCTTGCGCCCGGCCGGGTCCAGCCGGTCCACGAAGAGCACCCCGTCGAGGTGGTCGGTCTCGTGCTGCACGCAGCGCGCCATCAGACCGGTACCGACGATCTGCATCGGGTCGCCGTAGCCGTTGAAGCCCTTGGCGATCACGTTCTGCCGGCGCTTGGTGTCGAAGTAGAGGCCGGGGATGGACAGGCAGCCCTCGGGACCGTCCTGCTCCTCGGCGTCGGGAAACTCCAGCACCGGGTTGACCAGGTGGCCGACCACGTCGTCGACGTCGAAGGTGAACACCCGCAGGCCCACACCGAGCTGCGGCGCGGCGAGGCCGGCGCCGTTCTGCTCACGCATCGTGTCGGTCAGGTCGGCGACGAGCTTGCGCAGCTCGACGTCGAAGTCGACCACCGGATCGGCCGGCGTGCGCAGCACCGGATCCCCGAACAGACGGATGGGCTGGACGGTCACTCGGCATGGCTCCTTCGGCGGGCGGACTGGTGCCGTACCAGTCTACGGAGTGCCGTCGGCCGCCCCGGCCGGCGTGCCGCGAAGCGGGGCGGACCGTTGCGTGTCGATGGTCACGGGGAGACTCTCGTAGCCGCGCAGGACCAGTCGGGCCCGGTGCCGCGGCGGGGCGGCCAGGGCGAGCCCGGGCAGTCGGCGCAGCAGCAGCGGGAAGGCGACCTGCGCCTCCAGCCGGGCCAGGCCGGCGCCGAGACAGTAGTGCGGGCCGGCGCCGAAGGACAGCGGGTGGCTCTGCGCCCGCCACGGGTCGAAGCGTTCCGGCTCGGGGTAGCGCCGGGGATCCCGGTTGGCCGCGGCGAGCAGCAGCAGGATCCAGCCGTCGGCGGGCACCTCGACGCCGCCCACGGTGACCGGCGCGCTGCTCAGCCGGGTGGTGAGCTGCACCGGCGGGTCGTAGCGGAGCAGTTCCTCGACGTACGCCGGGGCGAGCTGCGGATGCCCGCGCAACGCGTCGGCCGCGCGCGGGTGCGCCAGCAGCACGGCCAGGCCGTTGCCGAGCAGGTTGGTGGTCGTCTCGAAGCCGGCGACCAGCAGCACCACCAGGTTGGCCAGCAACTCGTCGCCGGAGAGCCGCTCACCGTCGGCGTCGTGCACCTGCACCAGCGCGGTGGTCAGGTCGTCGGCCGGCCTGCGCCGGCGGGCCGCGACCAGCCCGGCGAAGTAGTCGCGCAGCTCGCTCGCGCCCCGGTCGGCCACGGTCAGCTCGTCCGGCGTGATCACCGGCTCCAGCACCCCGGTCAGGTCCGCCGCCCAGCGCCGGAACAGCGGCCGGTCCGCCGCCGGCACGCCGAGCAGCGCGCAGATCACCCCGACCGGCAGCGGGTACGCGAACTCGGCCAGGAAGTCGACGGGCTCGCCGCCGGCGCCCCGCTCCGCCATGGCGTCGGCCAGTTCCTCGGCCTGAGCCGCCACCACGTCCCGCAGGGCGGCGATCCGGCGGGGGGTGAAGGCGCCCGCCGCCAGCCGGCGCATCCGGCTGTGGTCGGGCGGGTCGGTGCGCAGCATCGACCGGGAGATCGACGCGATGGCGGGGCTGTCCCGCCAGCCCGGCATGAACCGGTCACGCAGCGCGTCGTCGAGCACCCCGACCCGGGGGTCACGCAGCAGCTCGTCAGCCTCGGCGTAGCCGGTGACCGCGTACATCGCCGGACCGGCCTGGACCACCGGCCCGAGGGCGCGCAGCCGCTCGTACGTCGGGTAGGGGTCGATCCGTCCTCCCGGCGACATGAGCAGCGCGACAGCATCGGCGGCGTCCATGGTCAGCCTCCCGTCCGTGGCCGAGAGACCTCATCATGCCCCGGGCGGCGACATCCGGCTGCCCCCGTTGGGCGGGTGGCGCACCGGCCCACGGGGACCGGCGGCGACGCTTCCTGGCCCGGGCGGCACGGGGCCGTGCCCGGCTCAGACGCCGGTGCCCGGCTCCCCGGCCAGGACCGCGTCGCCGCCGAGCAGGGCGTGCTCGGGCAGCGGCAGCTCGATCTTGTGGGCGGCCTCCCAGTCGTGGATCAGGCCGGGCCGGGCCTGGGCGGCGAAGTAGTCCACCGCGCTCATCCCACCGACCACCGGCTCGTCCACCTCGGCGACGAGCTGGGCCGGCACCAGGCGGAAGCCGTTCTGCAGGGCGGCGCTGAGGCGGCGGTGCCCGTCGACGACGAAGAAGTACTCGCCGGTGTAGCCGATCCGCAGGGGCTCCAACGCCTCGTCGCCGGCGGCGGCCACCTCGCCGACGAACTCCGAGTCCCACAGGTCGCGCAGGTGGGCGATGTCCTCGGTCGGGTAGACGCGGGCCGGGTCGAGCAGCAGCAGCGGCGGCGCGTCGCGCAGCACGTCCGCGCACAGCCGGCCCTCGTACGCGTCGATGATGTGCTCGATGACCTCGGAGGCCGAGGCGCGGGTGGTGTCGCAGATCAGGTCGTAGTTGCGCAGCCGGGCCTTGTCCACCCCGTAGCGGACGATGAACCGGCCCCGCTCGCTCTCGCTGCGCTCGCGCAGCTTGGCCTTGGCCTCCTCCATCGAGGCGTAGCTCTCGGCCGGGCCGGAGGGGCGGGCGAGCACCCGGCGGGCCGCCTCGCCCGGCTCGGTGATCATGTGCACCTTGAGCGCGTCGGTGAAGAAGTGCCAGGCCAGCCGGGAGTCCATGACCAGCCGCTCGCCCGAGGCCGCGATGTCCCGCTGGAGCTGGTCGACGTAGCCGTCGACGGCCTGGTCCAGCTCCGCGTGCAGGTTGAGCTGGAGCGCGGTCATCTGCCGCTCCTGCGCCATCTGGCGGTAGAGGTCGCCGACGCTGACCCGGCGCAGGCCGAGCCGCTCGGCGATGACCACGGAGACGGTGCTCTTGCCGCTGCCGAGGTCACCATTGAAGACGATCGACTGACGAACGGTCACGACTGGTCCACCCCTGATCACCGGCTGTTTGGAATCATCGACACCGCGCCGAACCGACGCGCTCCCGCCATCGTCGCGCGATCCTGCGACGACCCCGGCTCGGCGCGTCCGGCGCCGCGCCGCGACCTGGAGCCGTCGTACGCCCGGGCATGACGGGCGATGCTATCACCCGCGTGTCGACACACCGCCGGACACGGCGTGCGACGACGGGCCAGGTCGGGCGGTGGAAGCGGCGCCGGACCGGCCGGGACGCCGGTCAGAAGAGGGCCAGCGGGTCGACCTGGAGGCGGACCGGCTCGGCGGCCTTGCGGGCGGTGCGCACCCCCGCCGCCGAGTGCAGCGCGCCGGCCAGCGCGCCGGCCCGGGCCCGGGGGACCCGGACCAGCATCCGCTCCCGTTCCCCGTCGGCCGGCACCGGCCCGAGCAGCTCGGCCTCCGCCGGCAGCCGGGCCTCGGCCAGCAGGTCGGCCACCGCGGCCGGCAGGCCGGTGACGCTGGCCATCCGCACCGCCGGCGGGAAGCCCAGCTCCCGCCGTTCGGCCAACTCCCGGGCGGCGAACCAGCCGGCGTCCCAACGCAGCAGCGCCTGCACGGGGGCGAGGGCCCCGTCGGCGACCACCACCACCCGGCCGCCGGCGGAGGCGGGACGGGCCAGCGCGGCGGCCGCCAGCCAGCGGCGCAGCGCCTCCTCCCCCGCCCGCAGGTCGGCCCGGGTGAGCAGGGCCCACGAGTCGAGCAGCAGCACCGCCCCGAAGCCGCCCTCGGCGACCGGCTCGGCCCCGGGGGTGGCGATGACCAGGCCGGCGCCGCCGGGGACCGCGGCCAGCACCTCCTCCCGCCCGGAGGTGCGCACCGGCACGCCGGGAAAGGCCCGGCCCAGCTCCTCGGCGGTGCGCCGGGCGCCGGTGACGGAGGCGCGCAGCCGCCGCCCGCCGCACTCCGGACAGGCGTACGCGGCGGCGACCCGCCCGCACCAGCGGCAGGCCGGGGTGCCCTCGGCAGAGGGCAGCGCGAGCGGGCCGGCGCAGTGCGGGCACCGGGCCGGGGTGCGGCACTCGGCGCAGGCCACCGAGGGCAGGTAGCCGCGGCGGGGCACCTGGACCAGCACCGGCAGGTCCGCCCGCAGCGAGTCCCGGGCGGTGGTCCAGGCCAGGCTGGGCAGCCGGGCGGTGGCCGCCCCGGGGTCCCGGGCCAGCTGCGGGTCGTCGCCGGTGGGCGCGATCGCCGGCATCCGGGCCCGGACGGTGGCCCGGTCGGCCACCACCTCCCGGGCCCACCCGGTCTCCACCAGCAGCTGCGCCTCCGCGGTGCGGGTGTACCCGCCCACCAGCGCTGCGGCGTCGCCGAGCTGGGCGCGGGTGAGCAGCACCTCGCGGGCGTGCGGATAGGGGGCCCGGGGCTCGGCGTGCAGGTCGTCGCCGTCGTCCCAGATCGCCACCAGCCCGAGCCGGGCGACCGGGGCGAACATCGCGGCCCTGGTGCCCACCACCACCGCCACGTCGCCGCGCCGGGCGGCGAGGAACGCCCGGTAGCGCCGGGCGGGACCGAGCGCGGCGGAGAGGCAGACGTGCCGCCCCGGGCCCAGGGCGTCGTGCAGGGCGGCGTCGAGGCGGTCCAGGTCGCGGTTGTCGGCGACGACCACCACCGCGCCCCGGCCGCCGGCCACGGTGGCGGCGACGGCCTCGGCGTACCGGGCGGGCCAGTCCTCCCCCGGCAGCGCCGACCAGACCGCCCGCGGGGCCCGCCCGTCGGCGAGCGCCCGCAGCAGGGCCGGCCCGGCCGGGTAGTCCCGCCAGGCGTCGAGGTCCACGCCGGGAACGGCGGAGTCCACGCCGGGAACGGCGGAGTCCACGCCGGGGACGGCGGCGCGGGCGCGGACGTCCTTCTCCACCCGGGCGTGCCGGGGCGGAACGGCGAGGCGGAGCACGTCGGCGAGGCTGCCGGCGTAGCGGTCCGCGACCGCCCGGGCCAGCCGGGCGACCTCCGGCGCGAGCACCGGCTCGGGCGAGACGACCTTCTCCAGGTACGCCAGCCGGCCGGTGTGTCCCGAGTCGTCGGCCCGCTCCAGCAGCCAGCCGTCGACGAGCTGCCCCGCGAAGCGGACCTTCACGCGTACGCCGGGGACGGCGTCGGCGTCCAACTCGGCCGGAACGAGGTAGTCGAACGGGCGGTCCAGGTGGGCCAGGGGGACGTCGACGCAGACGCGAGCGACCGGCGACCCGTCCGCGGGTCGCCGGTCGCTGCGCCTGGTGCCGGTCAGGCTCCCGCGGCCGACTTGAGGTCGGCGGCCCGGTCGGTGCTCTCCCAGGTCAGGTCCGGCAGCTCCCGGCCGAAGTGGCCGTAGGCGGCGGTCTGCTGGTAGATCGGGCGGAGCAGGTTCAGGTCCCGGATGATGGCGGCCGGGCGCAGGTCGAAGACCTCGGAGACGGCCTTCTCGATCGAGGCGACCGGCACGGTCTCGGTGCCGAACGTCTCGACGAAGAGGCTGACCGGGTGGGCCTTGCCGATCGCGTACGCGACCTGGACCTCGCACCGCTCGGCCAGGCCGGCGGCGACCACGTTCTTGGCCACCCAACGCGTCGCGTACGCCGCCGAGCGGTCCACCTTCGACGGGTCCTTGCCGGAGAACGCGCCACCGCCGTGCCGGGCGTAGCCGCCGTAGGTGTCGACGATGATCTTGCGGCCGGTGAGGCCGGCGTCGCCCATCGGCCCGCCGATCTCGAACCGGCCGGTCGGGTTGACCAGCAGCCGGTAGCCCTCGGTGTCTAGCCCGAGGCTCTCCAGCTCCGGGGCGATGACGTGCTCGCGCACGTCGGGGGTGAGCAGCGAGTCCAGCGAGATGTCCGCGGCGTGCTGGCTGGAGACGACCACCGTGTTGAGCCGGACGGGGCGCAGCCCCTCGTACTCGATCGTGACCTGGGTCTTGCCGTCGGGGCGCAGGTACGGGATCGTGCCGTCCTTGCGGACCTGGGAGAGCCGCCGGGCCAGCCGGTGCGCCAGGGCGATCGGCAGCGGCATCAGCTCCGGCGTCTCGGAGCAGGCGAAGCCGAACATCATGCCCTGGTCGCCGGCGCCCTGCGCGTCCAGCGCACTCTCCGACGCCCCGGTACGCAGCTCGAAGGCGTTGTCGACGCCCTGCGCGATGTCCTCGGATTGGGCGCCGATGGAGACGCTCACGCCGCAGGAGGCGCCGTCGAAGCCCTTCTTCGACGAGTCGTAGCCGATGTCGAGGATGGTCCGGCGGACGATGGTCGGGATGTCGGCGTACGCCTTGGTGGTCACCTCGCCCGCGATGTGCACCTGACCGGTGGTGATCAGGGTCTCCACGGCGACGCGGCTGCGTGGGTCCTCGGCGAGCAGGGCGTCGAGGATGCCGTCGCTGATCTGGTCAGCGATCTTGTCCGGGTGGCCTTCCGTGACCGATTCGGAAGTGAAGAGGCGGCGTGTCACGGCACTCCTAAATTGTGGAAGTCGTTCCGCGGCAGTGTAGTCATCCGCGTCAGCGCCTGGCCTCTTCGGTCGTGCCCGGTTCCAGCCGTCAGGAACGGCCGGGCAATCGGGCCACCACGAGATCCCAGACGCCGTCGGCGAGGTCCTCCTTGGACCGCTCGGGCATCCGGCTGACCGAACCGTCCGCGCCGATGACCGTCGCCGCGTTGGTCTCGGCGCCGAAGACCTTGTCGGGCCCGACCTCGTTGATCACGACGAGATCCGCCCGCTTGCGGGCGAGCTTGGCCCGGCCGTTGGCCTCGGCGTCGCCCGTCTCCGCGGCGAACACCACCAGCACCTGCTCCGGGCGACGGCGCCGGCCCAGCTCGGCCGCGATGTCCGGGTTGGTGACGAGCTCGATGGTGGGCGCACTGCCGTCGTCCGACTTCTTGATTTTGCCAGGCGCGTAGGTCGCGGGACGGAAATCGGCCGGAGCCGCCGCCATCACCACCGCGTCGGCCTCGGCCGCCGCGGCCAGCGTGGCGTCGCGCAGCTCGCCCGTGGTGCCGACCCGGACCAGGTCGACGCCGGCGGGGTCGGGCAGCGAGACGTTTGCCGAGATCAGCGTGACGCGGGCGCCCCGGGCCACCGCGCAGCGGGCGAAGGCGTAGCCCTGCTTGCCCGACGAGCGGTTGCCCAGGAAGCGGACCGGGTCGAGGGGCTCGCGGGTGCCACCGGCGGTCACCACCACGTGCCGCCCGGTCAGGTCGGCGGGTGCCCCGACGCCCCGGGCGAGGGCCCGGCGGGCGACCGCGAAGATCTCCGCCGGGTCGGGCAACCGGCCCTTGCCGGTGTCGGCGCCGGTGAGCCGGCCGACGGCGGGCTCGACGACGCGCACGCCCCGGGAGCGCAGCGTCGCGACGTTGGCGACGGTGGCCGGGTGCTCCCACATCTCGGTGTGCATGGCCGGGGCCAGCACGACCGGGCAGCGGGCGGTCAGCAACGTGTTGGTGAGCAGGTCGTCGGCGAGGCCGTGGGCGGCCTTGGCCAGCAGGTCGGCGGTGGCCGGCGCGACCACCACCAGGTCGGCCTGCTGACCGAGCCGGACGTGCGGCACCTCGTGCACGTCCGACCAGACGTCGTCGGCGACGGGCTGGCCGGAGAGCGCGGCCCAGGTCGGGGCCCCGACGAAGCGCAACGCCGACGCGGTCGGCACGACCCGGACCTGGTGGCCCGACTCGGTGAAGAGCCGCAGCAGCTCGCACGCCTTGTAGGCGGCGATGCCGCCGCCTACCCCGAGGACGATCCGGGGGGACATCGACGCGGGGCGGATTACGGCTGGTCGGTCGGCTCGGCGGTGAGCAGGCCCGCGTTGATCTCGCGCATGGCGATGGAGAGGGGCTTCTCCTGCGGCGTGGTCTCGACCAGCGGGCCGACGTATTCCAGCAGACCCTCACCGAGCTGGCTGTAGTAGGCGTTGACCTGGCGTGCGCGCTTGGCGGCGAAGATCACCAGCGCGTACTTCGAGGTCGTCTTCTCGAGGAGCTCGTCGATCGGCGGGTTGGTGATGCCTTCGGGGTTTGCGATGGATCCCACGAATTAACCTCTGCGTCTATCGCACCGCGCGTGGCGGTGCTGGCGGTCAACCGCGCGTGTGCGGTGGCGCCGGAGCCAGGAAAGAAGAACCGGACAAGCCTACCAGCTCGTCGACGACCCGCCCGGTGAGGTCGTGCGCGAGGGTGTGTGCGAACGCGGCCGGTGTGGCCTGCGGGGGGAGGTTCCCCGGCGGGTGCAGCAGCACCAGCCGGGCGTCGGGCAGCACCGCCCGGACCAGCAGCGCGCCCGCCAGGTCGAGGCCGATCAGCACCGGCTGACCGGCGGCGAGCCGGGAGCGCAACGGTCCGAGGGGGGTGCCCCGCCGGTGGGGCCCGGCCCGGCTCCACTCCAGCAGCTCCCCGGCGGCGACCATCCGGTCGAACTCGGCGGGGGTCAGGAAGAGCCGGTCGACGCCGTCCAGCTCGCCCTCCCGGCGAGATCGCGTGGTGGCCGGCACCGGGATCCACACGGACGGAGAACGCGCCCGGACGCGCTCGACGACACTCTCCGTGCCGGAGCCCGAAGGCCCCGTCAGGACAGTGAGCCGAGCCGCCGGGCGCGCCTCGTCATCCGTGCTCACTGCTTGTTTCTACACGCAGCCAGGCTCAGTTGGCGGCGAACTCTCCAAGCAGTGCCTTGCGCTGCTGCTCGCCGAGGCCACGCAGGCGACGGCTGTCGGCGATCTTGAGCTTCTCCATGATCTGGGTGGCCCGGATCTTGCCGATACCCGGCATCGCCTGCAGCACGGCGGAGACCTTGAGCTTGCCGACGACGTCGTCGGACTCGGCACGCTCGAGGACGGCTCCGAGGGTGGTCTTGCCCTGCTTGAGCTGCTCCTTCAGCTCAGCACGGGCCTTGCGGATCTCCGCGGCCTTCTCCAGCGCGGCAGCGCGCTGTTCGGGGGTCAGTGACGGGAGCGGCACCAGTTCTCCTCAGGTCCCTATCGCGACGGGCGGGACGCACCGCCGCATCTGTGAAACGTGGTGTCGCTGTGAACCAAGGGGTCCGTGGTTCCCAGCGCGGGGAAAACTAGCGGTCGACGGCGCATTCGGCAACGTGGACGCGCGATGATCTTTACAAAGGTGACCGAGCCGTCAGTCAGTCACCAGCGGCGAGGGCGGCCCGGCAGCCGGTCAGGGCGCGGTCGGCGGCGGCCCGCAGCGCATCCGGATCCGGGCCCGCACCCAGCACCTCCCGGGAGTACGAGGGCAGCACGGCGGGCAGGGCGGAGCCGAAGACGACGCGCAGATCGGCCGCGGTGGCGCCCTGCGCCCCGAGGCCCGGGGCGAGCAGCGGACCGTTCACGGCGGAGAGGTCGTGACCGGTGTCACCGATGGTCGCGCCGACCACCAGCCCGACGCTGCCGAGCGGCTGCGCACCCGCGTTGAGCTGGGAAATCTCGTCGATGACGGCCTGCGCGACGGTGCGTCCGTCGGCGGTGCGCGCGCGCTGCACGGCGGCGCCCTCGGGGTTGGAGGTGAGCGCCAGCACGAAGACCCCGCCGCCGTGCTCGGCGGCCAGTTCGAACATCGGCGCGAGCGCGCCGACACCGAGGTACGGGCTCGCGGTCACCGCGTCCGCATGGACCGGGCTGGATGGGTCGAGGTACGCCGAGGCGTACGCGGCGACGGTCGAGCCGATGTCGCCGCGCTTGACGTCCAGCAGAACGAGCGAGCCGGCTTCGCGCAACTGTCGGATAGTTGACTCAAGAATCGCGATACCTTTCGAGCCGAACCGCTCGAAAAAGGCCGACTGCGGCTTGATCACCGCGACCCGGTCACCGAGGGCTTCCGTGACCGTCCGGGCGAACCGGTCAAGCCCCCGGACATCGTCGTCGAGCCCCCAGCGGGCCAGCAGCCCCGGGTGCGGGTCGATGCCGACGCAGAGCGGACCCCGCTCGGTGACGGCCCGGTGCAGGCGGGCGCCGAAGCTCTCCATCCGGTTCTCTCCCTCTCCTCGGCACCCGGGGCGTCCGCCGCCGGGGCACGCTCCTGTCGCGGGCGGCGCGCGCCGTCCGCGTACTCCCGCCGGACCGTGACCGGCGGCTCAGCCGGCCCGCACCGCGGCGGCGACCCCGGCGGCGATCCGGGCCACGTCGGCGTCGTCGGTGACGTACGGCGGCATGGTGTAGACCAGGTCGCGGAACGGCCGCAGCCAGACCCCCTCGGCGACCGCCGCGGCGGTGGCGGCGGGCAGGTCCACCTCATGGCCCAGCTGGACCACGCCGATCGCGCCGAGCACCCGCACGTCGGCCACCCCCGGCGCGCCGCGCAACGGCTCCAGGCCGGCCCGCAGGCCCGCCTGCACCCGTGCCACCTGCCCCGCCCAGTCCTCGGCCCGCAGCAGGCCGAGGGAGGCGTTGGCGACCGCACAGGCCAGCGGGTTGCCCATGAAGGTCGGGCCGTGCGCCAGCACCCCGCCGGCGGAGATGCCCCGGGCGACCTCCGCGGTGCAGAGCGTCGCGGCCAGCGTCAGGTACCCGCCGGTGAGCGCCTTGCCCACGCACATCACGTCGGGCGCCACCCCGGCGTGCTCGGCGGCGAACATCGTGCCCGTGCGGCCGAAGCCGGTGGCGATCTCGTCGAAGATCAGCAGCACCCCGTGCGCCCGGGTCACCTCGCGCAGCACCCGCAGGTAGTGCGGGTGGTGGAAGCGCATCCCGCCGGCGCCCTGGACCACCGGCTCCACGACGACCGCGGCCAGCTCGTGGGCGTGCCGCTCGACCGCCTCGACCAGGGCCGCCTCGTAGGCCGGCTCGGGCGGGCTGTCGAAGCCGCCGGGCGGCACGGGCGCGAAGACCTGCCGGGGCAGCACGTCGCCCCAGAGGTGGTGCATGCCGCCCTCCGGGTCGCAGACGCTCATCGGGTGGAACGTGTCGCCGTGGTAGCCGCCCCGCCAGGTGCCCAGCCGGCGGCGCTCCGGCCGGCCGGTGGCCCGCTGGTACTGCAGGCACATCTTGATCGCGACCTCGACGCCGACCGAGCCGGAGTCGGCCAGGAATACGTGCTCCAGCCCGTCCGGGGCCAGCTCGACCAGGGAGGCCGCCAGGCGGACCGCCGGGGCGTGGGTGAGCCCGCCGAACATCACGTGGCTCATCCGCCCGAGCTGGTCGGTCACCGCCGCGTCGAGCACCGGGTGCCGGTAGCCGTGGATCGCCGCCCACCACGACGACATCCCGTCGACCAGCTCCCGGCCGTCGGCCAGCCGCAGCCGTACGCCCGCCGCGCCCTCCACCACGTAGGGCGCGCTCGCCGGCGGCAGCGCCGCGTACGGATGCCACACGTGCACCCGGTCGGCGGCCAGGATCTCCTCGGGGGTCACCCGCCCGTCCCCGTGGCCGTGGCGCGGGCGGCGGCCCGGACCAGGGCCGGACCGCGGTAGATGAAGCCGGTGTAGAGCTGCACCAGGACGGCGCCGGCGTCGAACATCCGGGCCGCCGCATCCGGGTCGACGACGCCCCCGACGCCGATCACCGGCAGCCGGCCACCGGCCTCCCGGTGCACGAAGGCGACCACCTCGCGGGCGCGGTCGGCGAGCGGGCGACCCGACAGCCCGCCGGTCTCCGCGCCGCGCGCCCGGTCGGCCGGGGCGAGGCCGTCGCGGGCCAGCGTGGTGTTCGTGGCGATCACCCCGGCGGCCCCCCGGGCCAGGCAGACCTCCAGCAGCTCGGCGATCGCCGGCTCGGTGAGGTCCGGGGCGATCTTCACCAGCACCGGCTTCTCCCCCATCAGCGCCGCCAGGATGGCGTCCAGGTGCGCCCGGTCCTGCAGGGAGCGCAGCCCCGGGGTGTTCGGCGAGGAGACGTTGACCGCGAAGTAGTCCCCGTGGTCGCGCAGCGCGCGGTACGAGGCCAGGTAGTCCTCCACCGCCTCGTCCAGCGGGGTCACCTTGGACTTGCCCAGCGAGATGCCCAGCGGCACCCCGATCGGGCGGGGCAGCGCCGCGAGCCGGGCCGCGAGGGCCTCGGCGCCGGCGTTGTTGAAGCCCATCCGGTTCACCACGGCCTCGCTGTCGCGCAGCCGGAACAGCCGCGGCCGGGGGTTGCCCGGCTGCGGGTGCGCCGTGACCGTGCCGACCTCGACGAAGCCGAAGCCCAGCGCCGGCCAGGCCGGCAGCGCCACGCCGTCCTTGTCCATCCCGGCGGCGAGCCCGACCGGGTTGGGGAACTCGACGCCGAACACCGTGCGCGGCGCGCGGACGGCGTAGCGGGCCCGCAGCACGGACAGCGCCGCCGGCCGCCCGGACAGCTCCGCCAGCCGGCGCAGTGTCCACTCGTGCGCGGCCTCGGCGTCCCCGCCGCCGATCCGGAACAGCCCGGGCCGCACGATCCGCTCGAACATCACCGCGCGCTCGCCGGGGCGGTCACTCGGCGGCCCGCAGGGCGGCGTGCAACTCCTGGAGCGGACGGACCTGCATGTCGCCCCGGATCCGCGCCTCGATGCCCATCACCGCCGCCGCCGCGCCCGGCACCGTGGTGATGCACGGGATGTCCGCCGTGACGGCGGCGCTGCGGATCTCGTAGCCGTCCGAGCGGGCGCTCGCGCCCGAGCCCTGGGGAGTGTTGATCACCAGCGCCACGTCGCCGCCGAGGATCAGCGACACCGCGTCCTCGCCCCCGCCGGACTCGTAGTGCTTGCGGATCTGCTCGCAGGCGATGCCGTGCCGGCGCAGCACCTCCGCCGTGCCGGTGGTGGCGACGATCTCGAACCCCAGGTCGGCCAGGCGCTTGATCGGGAAGATCATGCCGCGCTTGTCCCGGTTGGCGACCGAGACGAAGATCTTCCCGGCGGTCGGCAGCGAGCCGTACGCGGCCGACTGCGACTTGGCGAAGGCGTGCCCGAAGGCGGTGTCGATGCCCATCACCTCGCCCGTGGACTTCATCTCCGGGCCGAGCAGCGAGTCCACGCCCTTGCCGGTGGGGGTGCGGAACCGCTTGAACGGCAGCACCGCCTCCTTGACCGCGATCGGGGCGCCGGCCGGCAGCGAGCCGCCGTCCCCGGTCGCCGGGAGCAGCCCCTCGGCACGCAGCTCGGCGATGGTGGCGCCCAGCGCGATCCGGGCCGCCGCCTTGGCCAGCGGCACCGCCGTCGCCTTGGAGACGAAGGGCACCGTCCGGGACGCGCGGGGGTTCGCCTCCAGCACGTAGAGCATGTCGTCCTTCAGCGCGTACTGCACGTTGAGCAGGCCCCGCACGCCCACGCCCCGGGCGATCGCCTCGGTGTAGCGGCGCACCTGGGCCACGTGCGAGCCCGCCAGGGTGATCGGCGGCAGCGCGCAGGACGAGTCGCCGGAGTGGATGCCGGCCTCCTCGATGTGCTCCATCACCCCGCCGAGGTAGACCTCGCCGTCGGCGTCGCAGAGCGCGTCCACGTCGATCTCGATGGCGTCGTCGAGGAAGCGGTCCACCAGCACCGGGTGGTCCGGCGAGATCTCGGTGGCCCGCCCGATGTAGTCACGCAGCGTGGCGTCGTCGTAGACGATCTCCATGCCCCGCCCGCCCAGCACGTACGACGGCCGGACCAGCACCGGGTAGCCGATCTCGTCGGCGATCGCCTTCGCCTCGTCGTACGAGGTGGCCATGCCGTGCGCCGGCGCACGCAGCCCGGCCCGGGCCAGCACCGCACCGAACGCGCCCCGCTCCTCGGCCAGGTGGATCGACTCCGGGGAGGTGCCGACGACCGGCACGCCCGCGTCCTTCAGCCGCTGCGCCAGGCCCAGCGGGGTCTGCCCGCCGAGCTGGACGATCACCCCGACCACGCCCGGCCCGCCGGCCGCCCGGCCGGAGGAGTCCTCGGCGTGCCAGACCTCCAGCACGTCCTCGAAGGTGAGCGGCTCGAAGTAGAGCCGGTCGGCGGTGTCGTAGTCGGTGGAGACGGTCTCCGGGTTGCAGTTGACCATCACGGTCTCGTAGCCGGAGCCCACCGCCCCGCCCAGGGGCGCGCTTCGCAGCGCCTGTACCGCGTGCACGCACGAGTAGTCGAACTCGATGCCCTGACCGATCCGGTTCGGCCCGGAACCCAGGATCATCACCTTCGGCCGGGCCGACGGCACGACCTCCGTCTCCTGGTCGTACGTCGAGTAGTGGTAGGGCGTGGTCGCCTCGAACTCGGCGGCGCAGGTGTCCACCGTCTTGTAGACCGGCCGCACGTCGAGGCGGTGCCGCAGCGTCCGTACGCCGTCCTCGGCGGCCAGCTCCGGGCGCAGCGCGGCCAGCTGCCGGTCCGACAGGCCGGCCCGCTTGGCCCGGCGCAGCAGCTCGGCGTCGAGCACCGGGGCGTTGACGATCTCGGCGCGCAGCTCGACGAGGGCGGCGATCTGGTCCAGGAACCAGGGATCGATCCCGCCGGACGCGGCGGTCACCTCGGCGATCGACGCGCCGAGGCGCAGCGCCCGCTCGACGGTGTAGAGCCGGCCGTCGTGCGGCATCCGCAGCGCGTCGAGGGTGTTCTCCTTCGTGGCGCCGGCCGGGTCGGGCAGCGTCCAGAAGCCGCCCGCCTTCGTCTCCAGCGACCGCATCGCCTTGTTCAGCGCCTCGCTGAAGTTGCGGCCCAGGCTCATCGCCTCGCCGACCGACTTCATGGTGGTGGTCAGCTCCGGGTCGGCGCCCGGGAACTTCTCGAACGCGAACCGGGGGATCTTCACCACCACGTAGTCCAGGGTCGGCTCGAACGCCGCCGGGGTCTTCAGGGTGATGTCGTTGGGGATCTCGTCGAGGGTGTAGCCGATGGCCAGCTTCGCGGCGATCTTCGCGATCGGGAAGCCGGTGGCCTTGGAGGCCAGCGCCGACGACCGGGACACCCGGGGGTTCATCTCGATCACCACGATCCGGCCGTCGGCCGGGTTGACGGCGAACTGGATGTTGCAGCCGCCGGTGTCCACCCCGACCTCGCGCAGCACCGCGATGCCCAGGTCGCGCAGCCGCTGGTACTCGCGGTCGGTGAGCGTCATGGCCGGGGCGACGGTGACGCTGTCGCCGGTGTGCACGCCCATCGGGTCGACGTTCTCGATCGAGCAGACCACCACGACGTTGTCGTGCCGGTCGCGCATCAGTTCGAGCTCGTACTCCTTCCAGCCGAGCACGCTCTCCTCGATGAGCACCTCGTGCACCGGGCTGGCGGCCAGCCCGTCACCGGCGATGCGGGCCAGGTCCTCCGGGGTGTGCGCCATGCCGGAGCCGAGGCCGCCCATGGTGAACGACGGCCGGATCACCACCGGCAGGCCCAGCTCGGCGACCGTGGCCTCGACCTCGGCCATCGAGTGGCAGACCCGGGAGCGGGGCACCAGGCCCGCCGGGTCGTCGACGCCCAGGCGTACGCCGGCCTTGGCGACGATGTCCTTGAACAGCTGCCGGTCCTCGCCGCGGTTGATCGCCTCGATGTTGGCGCCGATCAGCTCCACGCCGTACTTCTCCAGCACGCCCGCCTCGTGCAGGGCGACGGCCGTGTTCAGCGCGGTCTGCCCGCCGAGGGTGGGCAGGATCGCGTCGGGACGCTCCTTGGCGATCACCAGCTCGACGAACTCCGGGGTGATCGGCTCGACGTACGTGGCGTCGGCGAACTCGGGGTCCGTCATGATCGTCGCCGGGTTCGAGTTGACCAGGCTGACCCGGATCCCCTCGCTGCGCAGCACCCGGCAGGCCTGGGTGCCGGAGTAGTCGAACTCGCAGGCCTGCCCGATCACGATCGGCCCGGAGCCGATCACCAGGATGTGCTTGAGATCGGTCCGCTTAGGCATGTGTGCGCCCCTCGCTCTGGGTCCGGCCCTCGATGAGCTCGGCGAAGCGGTCGAAGAGGTAGTCCGCGTCGTGCGGACCGGCCGCCGCCTCCGGGTGGTACTGAACGGTGAAGGCGGGCACGTCCTTCGCCCGCAGCCCCTCGACCACGTTGTCATTGAGGCAGACGTGACTGACCTGGACACCACCGAACTCGGTCTCGATCACCTGGTCGGGTACGACCGCGCCGTGGCCCGCGCCGGGGACCTCGACCGCGAACCCGTGGTTGTGGCTGGTCACCTCGACCTTGCCGGTGACCCGGTCGAGCACCGGCTGGTTGATCCCCCGGTGGCCGTAGCCGAGCTTGTAGGTGCCGAAGCCCAGCGCCCGGCCGAGGATCTGACTGCCGAAGCAGATGCCGAACAGCGGCACCCTGCGGCGCAGCACCTCCCGCGCCAGGGCCACCGGCCCGTCGGCGGTGGCCGGGTCGCCCGGGCCGGGCGAGAAGAAGACCGCGTCCGCGCCGGTGGCGAGCAGGTCGTCGATGGTGGAGCCGGCCGGGAGCACGTGGGTGGTGACCCCGCGGGCCGCGAGCCGGCGCGGGACGTTGCGCTTGATGCCCAGGTCCAGCGCGGCGACCGTGAACCGGTGCTCGCCGGAGGCCGCCACCACGTACGGCTCGGCCGTGGTGACCTCGGCGGAGAGGTCCGCGCCGACCATCTCCGGGGCCTGCCGCACCCGGGCCAGCAGCGCCCGGGGGTCGGTCTCGACGCTGGAGATGCCGACCCGCATCGCGCCGCGCTCGCGCAGGTGCCGGGTCAGCGCCCGGGTGTCGACGCCGCTGATGCCGACGACGCCCTCGGCGGCCAGCCGCTCCTCCAGCCCGCCGGTGGCCCGCCAGTTGGAGCCGATGCGGGCCGGGTCGCGGACCACGTAGCCCGCGACCCAGATCCGGCCCGACTCGTCGTCCTCACCGTTGACGCCGGTATTGCCGATGTGCGGGGCGGTCTGCACCACCACCTGACGGTGGTAGGACGGGTCGGTCAGCGTCTCCTGGTAGCCGGTCATGCCGGTGTTGAAGACCGCCTCGCCGAAGGTCTCCCCGACGCTGCCGTACGCCTCGCCGTGGAACGTCCGCCCGTCCTCCAGGACGAGGATCGCCGGTTGTCTGCGGGTCATGCTGCGTCTCCTTCGGTCCGGACCGCGGGGCTCCGCTCCGCTGCACTCCTCGCTCGGATCACTTGAGGGCCTTTCCGTCCAGGACCGTCGGCTCGCCGCGCAGGAAGGTCGCCACGATGCGACCTGGCAGCGTCATGCGGGCGTACGGGGTGTTGCGGCTACGGCTGGCCAGCTCCGCCGGCTCGATGGTGCGTCGGGCGGCGGGGTCGACCAGGGTCAGGTTCGCCGGCACGCCGGGCGCCGGGTCGAGGCCGTGCCCCTCCAGCCCGGCGATCCGGGCCGGGGTGCGCGACATCCGCTCGGCGATCAGGTCCCACTGCGGGCCGAGCACGTCGAGGGCGATCGACAGCGCCGTCTCCAGGCCGAGCATGCCCGGCCGGGCGTACGCCCACTCGCACTCCTTGTCCTCCACCGCGTGCGGGGCGTGGTCGGTGGCGACGATGTCGATCACGCCCTCGACCAGGGCCGCCCGCAGCGCGGCGATGTCGGCCGCGGTGCGCAGCGGCGGGTTGACCTTGTAGACCGGGTCGTAGGTCTCGGCCCGGGAGTCGGTGAGCAGCAGGTGGTGCGGGGTGACCTCGGCGGTGACCCGGACGCCCCGGGCCTTGGCCTGGCGCAGCACCTCGACGCTGCCGGCGGTGGAGACGTGGCACACGTGCAGGCGGCTGCCGACGTGCTCGGCGAGCAGCACGTCCCGGGCGATGATCGCCTCCTCGGCGACCGCCGGCCAGCCGGTCAGGCCGAGCCGGGTCGAGACCTCGCCCTCGTGCATCTGCGCGCCCTCGGTGAGCCGGGGCTCCTCGGCGTGCTGGGCGATGGTCCCGTCGAACGCCTTCACGTACTCCAGCGCCCGGCGCATCAGCCTCGGGTCGGCGACGCAGTGCCCATCGTCGGAGAAGATCCGCACCCGGGCCGCCGAGTCGGCCATCGCGCCCAGCTCGGCGAGGTGCTCGCCGGCCAGGCCGACGGTGACCGCCCCGATCGGCTGCACGTCCACCAGTCCGGCCTCCCGGCCCAGCCGCCAGACCTGCTCGACCACGCCGGCGGTGTCGGCGACCGGCGAGGTGTTGGCCATCGCGCAGACCGCGGTGTAGCCACCGAGCGCCGCCGCCCGCGACCCGGACTCGACGGTCTCGGCGTCCTCCCGGCCGGGCTCGCGCAGGTGGGTGTGCAGGTCGACCAGGCCGGGCAGGGCGACCAGCCCGGTGCCGTCGACGACGGTCGCCTCCGGCGCGTCCAGTCCGGCGCCGACGGCCGCGACGACGCCGTCGCGGATCAGCACGTCGGTCGGCGCGGCGCCGACGACGCTGACGTTGGAGATCAGGTACGAGCTCACCGGTTGTTCCCCCCGAGCAGCAGGTAGAGGACGGCCATCCGCACGGAGACCCCGTTGGCGACCTGTTCGACGATGGTGGAGCGGGGCGAGTCGGCGACCTCGGGCGTGATCTCCATCCCCCGGTTCATCGGTCCGGGGTGCATGACGATCGCGTGCTCGGGCAGCCGGCGCATCCGCGGGCCGTCCAGGCCGTAGCGGCGGGCGTACTCGCGGGCGGACGGGAAGTAGGAGGCGTTCATCCGCTCGCGCTGCACCCGCAGCATCATCACCACGTCCGACTGCGGCAGCACCGCGTCGAGGTCGTAGGAGACGTCGGTACCGGGCGCGAGGGCCTGCGCGATGTGGACGGGGATCAGCGTCGGCGGCCCGACCAGGGTCACCTTGGCGCCGAGCGTGGACAGCAGCAGGACGTTGGAGCGGGCCACCCGGCTGTGCAGGACGTCCCCGACCACCGCGACCGACAGGCCGGCCAGCCGCCCCAGCCGGGAGCGCATCGTGTACGCGTCGAGCAGCGCCTGGGTCGGGTGCTCGTGGGTGCCGTCGCCGGCGTTGACCACCGACCCGTCGACCCAGTCGGCGAGCCGGTGCGGGGCGCCGGAGGCGGGGTGCCGGACGACCACGGCGTCGGCCCCCATGGCCTGGAGGGTCAGCGCGGTGTCCTTCAGGCTCTCACCCTTGGTCACGCTGGAGCCCTTGGCCGAAAAGTTGATCACGTCGGCGCTGAGCCGCTTCGCCGCCGCCTCGAAGGAGATCCGGGTCCGGGTGGAGTCCTCGTAGAAGAGGTTCACCACGGTGCGCCCCCGCAGCGCGGGCAGCTTCTTGACCTCCCGGCCGGCGACGGTGGCCATCTCGGCGGCCGTGTCCAGCATCTCGGTGGCGGTGGCGGCGTCCAGGTCCGCGCCCGAGAGCAGGTGCCGGATCACTGTGCCTGCCTTCCGTCCGCGACTGCGGGGCTCCGCTGCCCTGCACTCCTCGCGCTCACCGGTTCCCCCCGTACAACTTGACCTCGTCGGTGCCGTCGGTCTCCGCGAGGGTGACCTTCACGCTCTCCGCGAGGGACGTCGGGATGTTCTTGCCGACGTAGTCGGCGCGGATCGGCAGCTCGCGGTGGCCGCGGTCGACCAGGACGGCGAGCTGGACGGACGCCGGCCGGCCGACGTCGTTGAGCGCGTCGAGCGCGGCCCGCACCGTGCGGCCGGAGAAGAGCACGTCGTCGACGAGCACGACCCGCTTGCCGTCGATGCCGCCGGGCGGCACCTGGGTCGGCCCGACCGCGCGGGTGGCGTGCCGGCGCAGGTCGTCGCGGTAGAGGGTGATGTCGAGCACGCCCACCGGGACGGTCACGTCCTCGAAGGTGCTGATCCGGGCGGCGAGCCGCCTCGCGAGGGGGGCGCCCCGGGTGGGGATGCCCAGCAGCACCGTGTTCTCGGCGCCCTGGGTCTTCTCCAGGATCTGGTGGGCGATGCGGTCGACCACGCGCTGGACGTCGGCGCTGGCGAGGATCACCTTCACCGAGGGTTGTCGCGGCGGCGGCGACTGGGCAGCAGGTGGGTAGGCCACGGCGGACCTCCTTCCCCGCCTCACGGGACGGGTCGTTAAAGGACGTCGGATGCCGGTACCGGGACGCGAGCGGCCCGGACCGGGGCTTCCCGCCACGTTACCAGTGGTCACCGCACTGACCGTCGCCGGCCACTGACCCCCTGGTCAGCCCGGCGAAATGGGGACAACTCCCCCGGTGATCCCAACGGTAAGGTCACGACCACTTGACCAGTTGTACCAATCCCCGTACCGTCACGCTCCGTAGCGACCGCTGGGAGAACCCCGAGCAGCACTGGGAGTGTTTAATGCCCTCTGAATACGCCAAGTCTCTGGGCGCCCGCCTGCGCTCCATCCGCCAGCAGCAGGGCCTCTCCCTGCAGGGTGTGGAGGAGAAGTCGAACGGGCGGTGGAAGGCGGTGGTGGTCGGCTCCTACGAGCGCGGCGACCGGGCCGTCACGGTGTCGCGCCTGGCCGAGCTGGCCGACTTCTACCGCGTTCCCGTCTCCGAGCTGCTGCCCGACGGCAGCGGGGTCCGCCACGAGCCCACCAGCAAGATCGTCCTCGACCTGGAGCGGCTGTACGACGAGGCCTCCGAGGACCTGGCCTACGTCGCCCGGTACGCGCGTGCCATCCAGCAGCAGCGCGGTGACTACAACGGCCGCGTGCTCTCCATCCGCGCCGACGACCTGCGCGCGCTCGCGATCGTGTACGACGCCTCGCCGTCCGGCCTGATCGAGCGGCTCACCGAGCACGGTGTGCTGGTCGCCGACCCGCGGGCGTTCTTCGCCAGCTGACCCCGACCGCGAGAAGGGCCCGTGCCGTCCGGCACGGGCCCTTCTCGTCGTCGTACGGTCGTTCGTGTCGCGTCCCCGCCCGCCGTCGCGGCCGGGTGTGACGCACGTCGGCTGTGACGTGCGCCGCGTCAGCGGGTGGCGTACTCGGCGATGCGGCCGAGGATGCCGTTCAGGAAGCGCGGCGAGTCGTCGGTCGACATCTGCCGGGCCAGCTCGACGGCCTCACTGATGGCCACCGCGTCGTCGATCTCGTCGACGTAGAGCAGCTCGTAGACCGCGATGCGGGCGAGGTTGCGGTCGACCGCCGGCATCCGGTCCAGCGTCCACCCCTCGGCGTAGCTGGCGATCACCTCGTCGATCCGGTCGAGGTGGGCGGCGACCCCCTCGACGAGGCTCACCGCGTATCCCAGGTGCTCGGGCCGGGGCTTCTCGATCCGCTCGATGTAGCCGGCGAGCACCTCGACCGGCGGACGGTCCCGCAGGTCGGCCTCGAAGAGCACGTCCAGCGCCCGCTTGCGCGCCTTGCGACGCGCAGGCATCTGCTGCTTGGGACCCTCGGCCATCAGGCGCGGCCGAGGTAACGGCCGTCGCGGGTGTCGACCTTGATCTTCTCGCCGGTGGTGATGAAGAGCGGCACCTGGACCGTCGCGTCGGTCTCGACGGTGGCCGGCTTGTTGCCGCCGGTCGACCGGTCGCCCTGCAGGCCCGGCTCGGTGTAGGTGACCTCCAGCACGACGCTGGTCGGAAGCTCGATGTAGAGCGGGACACCCTCGTGGGTGGCCACGGTCGCCTCGGCCTCGGGCAGCAGGTAGTTCGCCGCCTCACCGACGGTGGCACCCGGCACGTTGATCTGGTCGAACGTCTCCAGATCCATGAAGACGTAGTCCTCGCCGTCGGCGTACAGATACTGCATGGTGCGCTTGTCCACGGTCGCGGTCTCGACCTTGGTGCCCGCGTTGAAGGTCTTGTCGACCACCTTGCCGGACAGCACGTTCTTCAGGGTGGTACGCACGAACGCACCACCCTTACCGGGCTTGACGTGCTGGAACTCGACGACGGCCCAGAGTTCTCCGTCGAGGTTGAGTACCAGGCCGTTCTTCAGGTCGTTGGTGGTGGCCATTTCCTGCCTTGATCATCAATTGGCGGACAGACCTGGCAAGTCTACTAGTTGCGCCGAACGCCGCTGCCCGCCGCTGCCCGCGGCCTTCCCGCCGCACCTTCCGGCGCCCTCCCGCCGCCCGCCCGCGACACTTTCCGACGCCTTCCTGCCATCCGCGACACTTACCGCCCGCCTACCCACTGTTCTCCGCCGCCGCTCCCGGTGCTCCCGCCGGTCCAGCCACGTCGCACACCGGTCCCGCCACGTCGTCCACCGGTCCCGCCCACGTCGCCCCGCCGTTCCGGCCACCTCGCCCCGCCGGCCGACCCAGCCACGTCGCGGGATTGCCGCGACAACGCGTGCCGACATCTCACCCTGCGTAAGCGGAGGCTTCCCCGGCGGGAACTTCCTGCGCTCCCCTTTGCTCTGCACGTGCGGACGCACCAGTTACGCTTGGTCACTTTTCGTTCTCGACCATGATTCGCTGGCGACAAGAAACCCCAGCTCAGCACCGTGGTGCGAATCCGGATGCAGAGCAAAGCATCGGGAGGGCCGGGAGCGGACGCCACGCAGGAGGTGACCCTCAGTAACGAAGGGGGATATTACTCACCGTAATAGCCTCCGGAGCGCGGCGCCCCGGCACGCATCTCGCCGACTCGCGCGACACGCGGGCGGCGGGCGGCGGGCGGCGGGCGGCGGGCGGCGGGCGGCGGGCGGCGACGGGGTTGGTGGCGGGGCGGCGGCCTCAGCGGGCCAGGGCGGCCAGATGGTGCAGGGCCAGGCGGTAGCCGTCGACGCCGAGGCCGCAGATCACCCCGGTCGCCACCGCCGACACCACGGAGTGGTGCCGGAACTCCTCGCGGGCGTGGATGTTGGAGATGTGCACCTCGACCAGCGGCCCGCGCAGCATGGCGCAGGCGTCCCGGACCGCGTACGAGTAGTGCGACCAGGCGGCGGGGTTGAGCACCACGGCGGCGCCCTCGTCGGCGGCGGCGTGCAGCCAGCCCAGCAGTTCGTGCTCGGCGTCGGTCTGCCGCACCGTCACGTCCAGGCCGAGTTCCCGCCCGGTCGACTCGCAGAACGTCACCAGGTCCGCGTAGCTGGTCGCCCCGTAGACGTCCGGCTGGCGGGTGCCGAGCCGGCCGAGGTTCGGGCCGTTCAGCACGTGGACCCTCACGCGGCCACCTCGCGGTAGGCCGCCTCCAGCAGCTCGTCGTCCGGGCCCTCCAGGATCGCCGGCCGGGCCAGCCCGTCCAGCACGACGAAACGCAGCTGGCTGCCCCGGGTCTTCTTGTCCACCCGCATCGCGGCGAGCAGTTCGGGCCAGGCCTGGGCGGGATAGCTGGTCGGCAGGCCGAGCGCCGCCATGGCCGTCCGGTGCCGCTCGGCGGTGGGGGCGTCCAGCCGTCCGGCCAGCCGCGCCAACTCACCGGCGTAGACGACGCCGACCGACACCGCGTGGCCGTGCCGCCAGCGGTAGCCCTCCGCCTTTTCGATCGCGTGGGCCAGGGTGTGGCCGTAGTTGAGCACCTCCCGCACGCCCGACTCGCGCAGGTCGCCCGAGACCACGTGGGACTTCACCCGGATCGCCCGCTCGATCAGCTCGCGGGTCACCGGTCCGGTCGGGTCGGTGGCCGCCGCCCGGTCCCGCTCCACCAGGTCGAGAATCGCCGGGTCGGCGATGAAGCCGCACTTGACCACCTCGGCCAGGCCGGCGGCGAGGTCGACCTGCGGGAGGCTGTCCAGCGTCGCCAGGTCGGCGAGGACGCCGACCGGCGGGTGGAACGCCCCGACCAGGTTCTTGCCGGCGGCGGTGTTGATCCCGGTCTTGCCGCCCACCGCCGCGTCGACCATGCCCAGCAGCGAGGTCGCCACCGGCACCCAGCGCACCCCGCGCAGCCAGCAGGCCGCGACGAAGCCGGCCAGGTCGGTCATCGCGCCGCCACCGACGCCCACCACCGCGTCGGTACGGGTGAAACCCGCCTCGCCCAGCCGGTCCCAGCAGGTCGCCGCGACGTCGATGCGCTTGCCCGCCTCGGCGTCCGGCACCTCGATCAGCAGCGGTGCGACGCCGGCGGCGCGCAGCCGCCCGCCGATCGCGTCGGCCAACTCCCTGAGCGGGTGCGCGTGCAGCACCGCCACCCGGGTCGCGTCCGGCAGCAGCCCGGGCAGCGCGTCGAGCAGGTCGCGTCCCACCAGCACGTCGTACGGGCGCTCGCCGCCGACCGGGATCCGGGTCACCTCGTCCATCGCCGGCAGCCTAGTCCAGCCGCCCGGTCCCGGGCGGGAACTGTCCACTTCGTGGCCACCCGCTCGCGCCGGCCCGCCGTCCTCGCGTCCGCCCGCTTCGCCCTCGTGGCCCGCCGAGGGAGCATGGGCCGACCCCGTCGGCGACCGGGTCACCCGGGCACCCGTACGGCCCAGGCGGCCAACCGGCGGGCGTGCTCGGCGACCTCGTCGCGCAGGGCGTCGGGACGCAGCACGGTGAACGGGCAGCCCAGCCCGGCGAGCAGCTGGGCCATCCCGCCCAGGCTCTCCGCGCGGGCACGCAGCAGCACGCCGTCGGCGGTCGCGCTCAGCTCGGCCACGCTGGGCGGGAGGCGGCGTCGGGCGGCGGCCAGGTCGGTCTCCAGCAGCACCTCGACGTCGTGGGCGTACGGCACGCGGGCCAGCGAGCGGGTCACCCGGGCCACCGGGTCGAAGCCGTCGGGGACGGTGAAGGTCTCCTCCCCCGGCTCCACCTCCCCGATCCGGTCCAGTCGGAACGTGCGTACCTCCCCGCGCAGGTGGTCGTGACCGGTGACGTACCACCGGCCGGCGTGGAAGACCAGCCCGTACGGGTCCAGCTCGCGGCGGGTCGCCGCGCCGGAGAAGGAGCGGTGGTCCAGCCGTACCCGGCGCCGGTGCCGGGCCGCGTCGGCGAGGGTGAGCAGCGTCGCGGTCGCCGGCCGGGCCTGCGGGACCGACCGGCGCAGGGTGAAGTCGAGGTGCTCCTGCACCGCGGCGAGGCGGTCACCGAGCGTGGGCGGGAGTACCCGACGGATCTTCGCCAGCGCGGTCGCGGTCGCCGGCTCCGCGGTGCCCAGCCCGAGCCGCTCGGCGGCGACCAGTCCGAGCAGCACGGCGACGGCCTCGTCGTCGGTGAGCATCAGCGGCGGCAGTTTGTAGCCGGGGCGCAGCCGGTAACCGCCGTGGCGGCCCCGCTCGGCGGTCACCGGGACGCCCAGCTCCGCCAGGGTCGCGGCGTAGCGGCGCACCGTGCGCCCGTCCACCCCCAGCCGGCGGGCCAGTTCCGCGCCGGTGAGGCGGTGATGGCTCTGGAGCAGTTCGAGCATGCCGAGCACCCGGGCGGCGGGATGTGCCACGGGTCACTCCTCGAAAGCGGGCGGAAAGCGTCCGGTTTCGATCGTACGGTGGTCCCGGACGACGAGAGAGGGAGGTCGCGGATGGCGACGTTCGTGCTGGTTCCGGGTTTCTGGCTGGGCGGTTGGGCGTGGCGCGAGGTGACCGTCGCGCTGCGCGGGCGGGGCCACGAGGTCCACCCGGTGACGCTGACCGGGGTGGCCGAGCGCGCCCACCTCGCCGGCCCGGAGGTGGGGCTGGAGACGCACACCACCGACATCGTCCGGTTGATCGAGGTGGAGGACCTGCACGACGTGGTGCTGGTCGGGCACTCCGGCGGCGGGCTGCCGGTGACCCAGGCGGCGGACCGCGTCCCGGAACGGATCGCCCGGGTGGTCTACGTGGAGAGTGGGCCGATGCCGGACGGCATGTCGCAGTTCGACAGCAACCCGCCGGAGGAGCAGGAGCGGCTGCGCGCCGAGATCGGCGACGGGCACCTGCTGCCGCCGCCCGCGTTCGATCCAACGGAGGACCCGGAGAACCTGGCCGGGCTGGATTCCGCCGCGCTCGCGCTGCTGCGCCGGCGCGCCACCGCCCACCCGCTGCGCGCCGCCACCGACCCGGTGCGCCGCACCGGCGGGGGCGCGGTGCCGACTGCCCTGGTCGCCAGCACCTTCCCGCTCGAGGTGGTCGAGGGCATGATCGCGCAGGGCCACCCGTTCTTCGCCGGGCTGGCCGGCGGCCAGCTGCACGCGCTGCCCACCGGGCACTGGCCCATGCTCAGCGAGCCGGCGGGCCTGACCGACGTGCTCGACCGCATCGTCCGCGACTGACGGCCCCCGGGCACCGCCACACCCGCGCATGCGGCATGCGGCGGCCGGACCGGACCGGACCGGGCACGTGGCCCGCTGCGGCCCGCAGCGGGAGCGCGGCGGCTCAGCGCTTGAGGAGCGCGGCGACCTCGGCGGCGATCTCCGCCGGGGAGCGCCCGTCGGTGACGACCGTCGCGGTGGCCACCTCGGCGTAGAGGGGGCGGCGCTGATCCAGCAGGTACTTCAGCGTCGCCCGGGGGTTGATCGCCAGCAGTGGGCGCCCCATGCCGAGCCCGACCCGCTTCACCGCGTCGGACAGCTCGACGGAGAGGTGGACCACGGGGTGCCCGACCAGGGCCGCGCGGTTCTCCTCGGCGAGGACCGCGCCACCGCCGAGGGCGAGCACGCCCTCGCACGAGGCCAGCCCCGCCGCCACCGCCGCCCGTTCGAGGGTACGGAAGTGGTCCTCGCCCTCGTCGATGAAGATCTCGGGGATCGGCTTGCCGGCCAGCTGGACGATGTCCAGGTCGGTGTCGCGGAACTCCACGCCGAGCAGCTCCGCCAACGCCAGCCCGACCGTGGTCTTGCCGGAGCCGGGCGCCCCGACGAGCACGCAGACCGGCGCCATCAGCGGCACCGCCGGCCGGCTGTGCGCCCCGCCCGTCGACCCGCCGCGCGCTCCGCGCTCACCGGATCACCAGCGCGTCGAGGTAGCCGGCCAGGTTGCGGCGGATCTCGGCGACCGAATCGCCGCCGAACTTCTCGGTGGCGGCCTCCGCCAGCACCAGCGCCACCATCGCCTCGGCGACGACGGCGGCGGCGGGCACGGCGCAGACGTCCGAGCGCTGGTTGATCGCGGTGGCCGGCTCGCCGGTGGTGACGTCCACCGTGGCCAGCGCCCGGTTCAGCGACGAGATCGGCTTCATCGCGGCCTTCACCCGCAGCGGCTCGCCGGTGGTGATGCCGCCCTCCAGCCCGCCGGCCCGGTCGGTGACCCGGCGCACGCCGGTGGCGGTGGGGATGATCTCGTCGTGCGCCTCGGAGCCACGGGAGCGCGCCTGCTGCCAGCCGTCGCCGATCTCCACGCCCTTGATTGCCTGGATCGACATCAGGGCGGTCGCGAGCCGGGCGTCGAGCTTGCGGTCCCACTGCACGTGGCTGCCCAGGCCCGGCGGCACCCCGTACGCCAGCACCTCGACCACGCCACCCAGGGTGTCGGCAGCCTTCTTCGCGGCGTCGACCTCGGCGACCATTCGGGCGCTGGCCTCCGGGTCGAGGCAGCGCAGCGGGTCGGCGTCGATGCGGGCGGCGTCGGCGGGCATGGGACGCAGCCCCGGCTTGGCGGCGACCGGACCCAGCTCCACCACGTGCGAGACGATCTCGATGCCGAGGGCCTGCCGGAGCAGCGCCTTGGCGACCGTGCCGACGGCGACCCGGGCGGCGGTCTCCCGCGCGCTGGCCCGTTCCAGGATCGGCCGGGCGTCGGTGTGGCCGTACTTCTGCATGCCGGCCAGGTCGGCGTGCCCCGGACGGGGGCGGGTGAGCGGCGCGTTGCGGGCCTGGCTGGCCAGCTCCTCCGCGTCGACCGGGTCGGCGGCCATCACGGTGCGCCACTTGGGCCACTCGGAGTTGCCGACGCGGATCGCGACCGGGCTGCCGAGCGTCACCCCGTGCCGGAGCCCGCCGATGACTTCGACCTCGTCCTGCTCGAACGACATCCGCGCGCCCCGGCCGTAGCCGAGCCGCCGCCGGGCCAGCTCACCGGCGATCTCCCCGGTGGTGACCTCGACGCCGGCGGGCACGCCCTCGAGCATCGCGACGAGGGCGGGACCGTGCGATTCCCCTGCAGTCAACCAGCGCAACACAGCGGTCAGTCTGTCACGCCCGGTGCCCGCTGCCGTGCGGTGCCCGCCGCGTCCCGCCCTGCGGACGCGGCGCGGCACCGGCGCGACCGCCGGGTGGCCCGGCTCCCGGGCACACCCGCCGCTAGGACCCGTGCCGCCCCGGGGCCGGGCCAGGCCGCACCCGTGGGCGGTCCCGGGCGGCGCGGGGTGACTCGTACCGGCCTCAGCTTCCATCCGCTCGGGCCTGTCACCTCCGATAGCGCTGTGCCACTGCCGCGAAGGCGGCCTTGGGCTCCCATTCCATGTCCGGATAGGTCTGCCCACGGCGCCCTTCGAGCAGTCTGACGATGCCCAGGCCGGCCCGGTCCAGGTCGTCCCTGGGGTCGCCGTCCGGGCGGTGCGGGTAGCCAGGCAAGGCGAACAGGAACACGAACGCGCTGTCCACGCCCTCGGTCTCGAAGATCTCCAGGAGCTCGCTCAGATAGGTGGCCTGGCCGGCCTCGTCACGCTCGTACACGCCGTTCAGCCGTACCGGGGCCCTGGTCTCCGGGTCGTACTCGACCACCTCCAGCACTCGCCCACCACGGTCTCCCGCGCCGCGGTAGGCCGCGGTGCCGAATCCGGTGATGGCGAGCGGCTTCGGGCCCTGGGCCAGGGTGCGCACCGCGTCCCGGAACCGGTCGGCGACCTCGGCGGAGCGGATCAGCTCGAACGCCACGATGTCGAAGGGGGTCCAGTCGACCTGCTCGAACTGGATGGCTGCGTAGGTGAGCCTGCCCTGGAAGCGGGGACGGACCGTGGCCACGGCCTCGCGGAGGAATGCGTTGATGCGCGCGCCGAGTTCGCGGATGGCTTCGGCCCGCCGTTCGGGTTGACTCATCAACTGCCCGACCCGATCCTCGGGGCTCTCTCCGGGCAGGAACCCGCGGTTCATCACGCTCAGCTCGACGCCTGCGACGAACACGACCGTGGCCCCCTGCTGCCGGAGCCGTTCCGCCCGCTCGGCGCAGTCGCCGAAGAGCGTGAGGATCTGCTGCGGATCCAGCTCCAGCGGATAGGGCGAGAACCAGACCTCCAGGCCGAGCTCGGCGGCGGCACCGGCGGCCAGTTCCAGTCGCTCCGGGTCGCCCCCGATGATCTGGACCGCGTTGCAGTGCAGGTCGTCGCGGATGATGGCGAGCTCGCGCCGGACCACCGCTAGGTCGAAGTGCTCGCGGGCGTTCTGGCCGTGCACGACGAATCCGGTGTCGTAGGTCATTCCTCTTGCCCGCATGGTGGCGTCGGTGCGGGTCGAGGACATCGCCGAGGCGGCCGGGGTCTCGCCGCGCACCTACAACAACTACTTTGCCAGCCGCGAGCAGGCGATCGTCTCCGCCGTCACCGCGGACCGGGAGGCGCGGATCGCGGCGGCGGTCACGGCCCGGCCCGCGGGAGCGCGCCTGGCCGACGCCGTCACCGAAGCAGTGGTCGAGCAGTACGCGAACACCGGCGAGCGTGAACAGCAGGCGCTGCTGCTGATCACCACCCGGACCGCGCTGCGCGACGCGTTCCTCGACACCACCACCGGCATCGAGCCCCCTCTCACGGCAGCGATCGCCGAACGCCTGGGTGACGCCGGAGCGCACACAGCCCGCGTTCTCGCGGCAAGCGTGGCCGCGGCGGTCCGCATCGCACTGGAAGGCTGGCTCCAGCCGGCCGGAAACGCAGGGGCCGCCGAGGGCCTCGCCGCCGGAGGACTGGTCGTGCCCTCCGGCTCACTGCCCGACCAGCTCCGCGCGGCGCTGGCCCCGCTCGCGCCGGCGTTCGACGCCGCCGAACGACGCACCCAGCCCTGAACGCCCGCTCAGATGCCCCGGCCGCGCTTGTGCAGGGTACGCAGCACCGCGTCGGCGCGGACCATCCGCCCGGCCACGGCGAGGGCCAGGTACGCCCTCGGCTCGCGCGGGTTGCGCCGGATGGTGTGCCGGGCCCAACGCATCGCGCCCCGCCGGTCGCCGGAGGCGGCACGGGCGAAGGCGATCTGCCCGGTGACCCGCGCCTCGCCGGCCGGCTGGGTGCCGAACTCGGGGTAGCGCTCCAGCAGCCACTGCAACGCCTCGGAGATGGTGTCCCAGCGCTGCGCGAAGTAGGACCGCTTGTGCCAGCGCACCAGCACGTACGGCGTGCGCAGGTTGACCAGCGGCGCGCTGCGGGCGGCCCGGAGCAGGAACTCGTAGTCCTCCGCGTAGCTGCCCGGGATCTCCTCGTCGACCAGCCCGAACCCGTCGCGCAGCGCGGCGGCGCGGATCAGGAAGGTCGACGGGTGCAGCTCCGTCATCCGGTCCCGCAGCAGGTCGGCCAGGGTGACCGAGTCCTTCGGCAGCGCCCGGTCGACGGTGTGCCCGTCGTAGCTGACCCGGATGCCGCAGCTGACGAACTCCGCGTCGGGGTGGGCGGCGAGCGCCTCGACCTGGGCGCGCAGCTTGCCGGGCAGCCACTCGTCGTCGTCGTCGCAGAACGCCACGAGTTCGCCGGTGGCGGCCAGGACGCCGGAGTTGCGGGCGCCGGCCAGGCCGGGGGCGCGCCCGTTGCGGATCACCCGGACCAGCCGGTCCGGGCGGGACAGCTCGGCGAGGGAGGCGTCCGGCTCGGACTGGTCGTAGACCACCACCACCTCGATCGGGCCGGGGTGGTCCTGGTCGAGGATGGCACGCACGGCGGCCCGGAGCAGCTCCGGGCGGTCCCGGGTGGGGACCACCGCGCTCACGCTCGGGTGTTCGGTCATCGCCGCTCTCCGTTCCGGCCCGGCCGTGCCCACGGCCGCCACCTCGTCCGCTGCCGTCGTCCGGTCGACGCGGCCACCAGGTCCTCCACGATCCGTCCCACCTGCTCGACCGCCGCGCGGCGCGCCCGGGACGCGTCCGGGTCGGCCGCGACGGCGAACCGCGACGGGTCGGCGAGGCCGGCGGTGAGCGCCTCGAACAGCGCCTCCCGGGTCTCGGCGAGCGCCACCATGCCGGCCGCGCCCAGTCGGCGGGCGAACAACTGCTGGTGGTCGTCGACGTGTTCGCCCCGGGTGGGGTCCCGTGGGACGACGATCGGTAGGTGACCGTGCCGGCGGGCCTCCAGGATGGTGGCCGGGCCGCCGTGGCAGACCACGAGGTCGGCCTCGGCCATCGCGGTCTGCAGCTCGTCGTGGCCGAGGAAGGGCATCGCCCCGGGCACCCCGGGGGCCCGGGTGTGTCCGTGCTGAACGGTCAGCCCGACGTCCTCGGCGACGGCGGGGTGCCACTCCTCCAGCCAGCCGGCCAGGCGGTCGAACGGATGCTTGTCGGTGCCGACGGCGACCAGCAGCCGGGCCCGGACGAGGTCGCCGGGGTCGCGCGGCCGGGGCACCCGGTTGGCGTTCGCCGCCCGGGGACGGCCAGGGGCGACGCGGTGCGCGGGGGCGGTTCCGGTGCTCTCGGCGCTCACAGCAGGGTCCCCACGACGGTGGCCTCCGGGTACTGCCGGCGCTGCTCGTCCCACTGCACGAGCATCGCGGAGAGGAACGGCCGGCAGAGCCGGGCGGTCAGGGTCGGGGTGTCGATGCGGTCGTACACCTCGATGTAGACGGTCGGCACGCGCCGGAGCCGGGCCAGCACCACGAACGGGACGGCCACCCCGGCGCCGGTGGTCACCACCGCGGCGACCCGGCGCGACCGCAGCACCCGCCAGGCGAGGACGGCGTTGCGCAGCAGGTTCGGCACGTTGCGGGTGGTCGGGTGGTGCGCCGGGACGAGTTCCTCGCCGGCCAGCAGCGAGAGCGCCTCGGGTGTGTCGAAGGTGACCCAGCACCGCCGCCAGCGTTCGTACCACGGGCGCAGGGCGAGCAGTTGGGCCAGGTGGCCGCCGCTGGAGCCCACCAGGAGCAGGACTCCGGGCTCGCCGGCATCCTCGGTCGTCGTTTCCACGCGACTCCCCACAAGTTCGCTTGGATGTTCGGTGGTCGCCACGCGACAGCAGATCACACGTCCCCCGGCTGGTGAAATAGGGCGACCGGGCGACAGGTCGATCTCCGCGGGTGGCGGATCGGGTGCGCCGCGGCGACCATCGACATCGACGATCGTCACGACCTGGAGCTTCGTCGTCACTATCCGGAGTCGGCGGTGCCTCGCAGGCTCCGGCGATTTCGGTGGATCAGCCGCTATGTCGTTTCTCGACGACGTCCAGCAGGGCGGGATGCAGTGCGGCGTTCCAGCCCGCGCCGGCATCGGCGAGGCGCCAGGTGCGCAGCCACATCTCCAGCAGGTAGGCGTCGGCCACCAACAGCCGGGCCGCCGGTGCGAGCCCGAGGTCGGCGCCGTACCGGTCGAGGTGGGCGTCGACGGCCCGCGCCGCCGCCGAGGCCGGCTCGCCCCGCAGCACCAGGGCCCGCTGGAACCCGTCGTGCGCCAGGTCGAAGCCGAGCGGCACGTCCGGCCCGCTGTGCTCCCAGTCCCAGGCGACGAGGCGGCCGGCGTGGACGCCGAGGTTCCACGGCACCCAGTCGCCGTGCCAGTGCCCGAACTCGACGGCCGTGTCGCCGTGCCGGCCGGCCAGGGCGGCGACGGCGGCGACCGCCCGGGCTCCGTCCGGCGTGCCGGCGGCGGCGCGGGCGGCCCCGGCGGCGAGCCGGGCCAGGAACGCCGACCCGGCCACGGGGCGCGGTGGCGCCGGCGGGCGGCCCCGGCGGGCCACGGCCAGCAGCGCCGCGATCCGCGGCGGTTCGCCGGCCGACACCCCCCGCACGGCCGGTGGCAGCGGCTCGACCAGCGCGACCACCTGCCCGGCGGCCGCCGTCTCGGCGAGCAGCCGGGGCGCCGCCGGATGGTCGGGCACGCCGGTCACCGTCGGCAACTCGCGCAGGGCCGCCGCCTCGGCGGTCACCAGCGCCCGGGTGGCCCCGTTCCAGCCGATCTTCGCGTAGCCGAGGGCCCGGCCGTCCGGGCCGAACAGTTGCAGGGTGGGCTTGTGGTTCGGGTCCGGCGGGCGTACCCCGCAGGCCGCGTAGACCGACGGCGCGCCGAGCGCGGCGCCCAACCGCCCGGCCAGCAGCGCCTCGTCGGCCGCCACCCGCTCGGGCAGCGACACCGTCAGCCGGGGGAACGGGGCCAGGTCGACCGCGCCGACCCGCGCCAGCACCCCGAGCCCGGCCCGCACCGCCCGCACCTTCGGCGGACGCAGCGCGTTGTACGCCAGCAGCGAGGCGGCCGTGGCCCGGGGCGCGCCGAGCGGTAGCAGGAACCGGGCCCGGGCGAGCGACGGGACGACCGCGTACCGGGCGACGGCGCGGTGCCCGGGCGGCGGCGGGGCGCCCACGGTCAGGGCGATCCGCTCGTCGCCGAACACGGCCCGGGTGACCCAGCCCAGCCCGTCGGTACGCGAGCGGGGGTCGGCGGCGGTGGCCCGCGCCGTCACGGGGCCCGGTCCGGCCAGTCGAGCTCCAGCCCCAACCGCTGCCGCAACGCGTCGTTGTACGGGCGGTAGTACTCGGTCAGCTCGGCACGCACGGCCGGCTCCAGCGGCGCCGAGCGACGGTCGTTGTAGACCTTGAAGTCGGGCAGGTCGTGCGGGGGCAGGCCGAGGAAGTCCAGCGTCCGGCGGTAGGTCGACCGGGCGTCGCGGTAGAGGTCCTCGCTGGGCAGGAAGAGGATCTGCTCCCGGTCGAACCGCTCCAGCCACGGCTCCAGGTGCTCCAGGTAGCGGCCCCGGGCCCGGTAGGTGTACCAGTCGTACGGCTCGCTGAAGTACTCCGGCTCGGCGATCAGCCGCTCCCGCTCCCCCGCCGTACGCTCCTGCTCGGCGGCCAGCGCGGCGGCGAAGTCGAGCGGCTCGATGCCGTGCGTCCGGCGCTCCTTCCAGTGCGAGTACGCCCGCTCCACCGGGTCGCGCAGCAGCACGATCAGCCGCACCGACGGCATCAGCGCCGCGACCCGCTGCGCCGCGAGGGGGTGGAACATGTACAGCGGCGCCGCCTCGCCGACGCGCACCGGCCCGCCGTGCCGCTTCTCCAGCGCCTCGCGGTGGCGCTGCGTCGGGAAGTGCGAGCGGTACCAGGCCTCGCCGCGGCGCCAGTGCTCCTCGAAGTAGTGCGAGGACTTGGTGTTCCAGGCCGGGAAGAGCCGGGGCACCAGCGGGTGCTGGATCAGGTAGTTCCACAGCGATGTGGTGCCGCCCCGCTTCGTGCCGATGATGAGGAAGTCCGGCAGCGGTCGCCGGTCGCTGGTCCGCACCCCGTAGTCGACGAGTGACTCCCGCACCCGCTCCGTCACCTGGGTCGGTACGAGCTGCTTCACCCGGTCTCGGATGGACGGCACGACGGACCTCACCTGCCCTTCGATTCCTCCGGGGCGTGCCCGGTGGCGGCCGGGGCCGCCTCCTGCCGCCCACGGACCTGCACCATGGTCACCCGGATGCGGTGCCGCACCCGGGGCAACGTCAACAAGCCGACGCAGCCGGCGGCCAGCACGCCCAGGGCCACGGCCAGGCCGCCGATCCCCCGGCCCCCGGCCAGCACCCCGACCGCCGCGGCGGCCCCGACCCCGGCGACGGTGGCCGCCCCGGCCCGCAGCATCGCCGCGTCGACCAGCGGCTGGCCGACCACGACCCGGGCGCAGACGACCGCCGTGACGTTCTCGGTGGCGATGCCGAGCGCCCAGGCCAGCGCCGCCCCGGTCGCGCCGTGCGCCGGGATCAGCCAGAGACCGAGGGAGACGGTGACCAGCAGCCCGGCCAGCGTGGCGGCCAGGTGCAGCCCGCTGCGCCCGCCCATCAGCAGCAGGCTCTGCACGTTGCCGACCCCGGTGTTGACCAGCATGGCCAGCGCGAGCACGGTCATCGCGGTGGCGCCGGCGGTGAACTCGGGCCCGAAGAGCTGGAGGAAGGCCAGCCCGAAGACCGCGAGCAGCAGGTAGACCGGCCAGGACAGCACCAGCCCCCACGTCGTCAACTGCCGGTGCACGGCCGCCGCCGCGGCCCGGTCCCCGCGCCCGAGCAGCCGGGACAGTTGCGGCGACACCGCCACCCGCAGCCCCTGCATGGCCAGCTGGCCGGCGAGGATGTAGCGCCCGACGGCGCCGAACACGCCGGCGTCGGCCGGCCCGGCGAGCACCGACGTGAGCAGCACGCCCACCCACATGTTGCCGGCGTCGATGGCGGCCGACGCGGCCCGGGGCAGCGCGAAGCGCCAGAACGCCGACCAGTCGGCCGCGGCGGGCCGCAGCGCCGCGCCCCGGCCGACGCCGAGCGGGCCGGCCACCAGCGTCAGGCAGGCCAGCAGGGCGAGCGCCGCCGGCACCAGCCAGCCGGTCATGCCGGCCAGCAGGCCCCCACCGGCCAGGGCCGCCGCGCCGACCAGCACGGGCCGGGCCACCGGCAGCAGGAAGAACTGCACCCCGACGTACGCCCGGATCGGGCGCACGCAGCGCAGCGCGGCGAGCAGCAGCGTCATCGCCACCACCACCGGCACCGCGGCGAAGCTGGCCGTCAGCAGGGCCGCGCCGTCGACGCCGGAGCCGCCGAGCAGGCGCGGGGCGAGCGCGTCGGCGGCGAGCATCCCGCCCACGGCGACGGCGACCGCGACCAGCAGCGGTGGGAGCAGCGCCACCGGGAGCACCCGGGCGGCGTCGCCGCGCGCGCCGAGGCGCCGGCGGGGCAGCGCCCACATCAGCCCGGTCTCCGCGCCGAGGGTGCACACGGCGGTGGCGACGGTGACCACCCCGATCGCGGCGAAGAACGCCCCGGAGCCGACCGTGCCGTAGCCGCGGGTGATGACGACCGCGAGCAGGAAGCCGAAGAGCCCGCTGGTCGCCGCGCCGATCAGCCCGGCGACGCCGCTGCGGACGCTGCGGCGGGTCTCCGTGTCGTCGCCGGACGCCCCTGCGGTGCCGGAGGCGGCGTGGGAACCGGGCGACGGGTGGGTGGCGGCGGTCATGCGGGCACCGCTTCCGGGCGCGGGAGACGGGGGCGGTGCGGGCGGGCGGCGGTCTCCCGCTCGGTGAGCGCCATCGCGAAGGCGACCGCGAAGAAGGCGACCGCGAGGTTCTGGTTGGCCATGCCGTAGAAGGGGATCTGCACCAGGCAGACCACCGGCACCACGGCCAGCCACTGCCCGGCGGCGGACGTGGCCCGGGCGCAGATCAGCGCGGCGACCACGAACCACGCGAGGAAGCACAGCAGCGCGGGGACGCCGTGGCTGAACAGCACCATCCACAGCTGCCCCTGGGTGCCGATCGGCGCCTCGGCGCTGACGGTGTCGACGTTCACCGGCGCGCCGTAGCCCAACCAGGGCGACTCCCGCACCCGCCGGATCACCTCCAGGTAGAGGGAGAGCCGGTCGGTGTTGGTGTCGCTGGACTCGACCCGGTTGCCGATCAGCTGGGTGACCGGGATGAACAGGGTGACGAGGCCACCCGTGACCACCACCCCGACGATCGACGCGGCCACCCGCACGTTGCCGCGCAGGGCGGCCCGGACGCCGAGCACCGCCAGCCCGGCGCCGAGGCTGAGGAACATCGCCCGGTTGAGCGTGAGGAAGGCCGGCGCCAACGACAGCGGCAGCGACACCAGCAGCGCCCAGCGCAGCACGCCGCGCCGGCGCAGCATGGTGAAGGCCACGACGCAGGGCAGCGTCATCGCGTACGCGCTGCCGTAGTTGTTGGTGTACGCGAACGGCGCGGCCGGCCGGTAGATCGGGTTCAACGACCGGGCGCTGTACTCCGCGGTGGTGAGGTGGACCATGTCCTGGATGAACGGGGTGTTGGCCACCCCGCTCGGGAGCAGCACCTCCACCGGGGTGGTCAGCGCGAACCGGGGGGCCAGCACGCCCAGCCAGCCCAGCGCGACCAGCCCGAACCAGAAGGCGCAGAGCGGAACGAGGACCGCGACCTGGTCGGGGCGTTCCCGGGTGACCGCGTAGACGTACACGCCCACCACGAGGGCGGTGAGGTAGAAGGCGAGCCGCAGGGCGAACGTCAGCACCGAGGCCGGCGTCTGCAACTGGGTGGCGCTGACCACCACGACGGCCAGGAACAGCAGCCAGATCCCGGCGGCCGGGGGCAACGGCACCCGGCCCCGGATGAACAGCAGCGCGAACAGCAGCGCCCCGAGCAGGGGCCACCCGAGGTAGAACGCGCCGGCCAGCCACCACACGGGCACCATGCCGAACATCAACGCCAGCGGCCAGAGCGGCAACCGTGGCGGGGGCGGCGGCTGCGGCAGCGGCGCGGCGGCGCCCGGGCCGCCGCCCGGCTCGGTCGTCGCCGGCGCGCGGGTGACCGGCACGGATCAGCCCCGGCCGCTGCGCGTCAACACGAAGCCGAGCGGGGTGACCCCGGCGGCGCGCAGCCGCTCCACGAGACGGCGCAGGTCGCCCTGCCGGGTGCGGTCCTGTTCGACCACCACGACCGCGGTGCCCTGCCGGGCGACGGCAACCCCGCGCTCGTCGGACTCCGCCGGGGGCGCGTTGAACAGCACCAGGGTGTGGTCGGCGCCCTGCCGCCAGGTGCCGAACCGGACGCTGCCCGCGCCCACGGTCACCGGGTCGGTGCTCGTCACCTTGCCGTTCCCGCCGGGCGCCGTCGAGGTGACCCGGGGCAGGGTCAGCGTGGCGTCCGGGTCGGTGGACGGGCGGGCGCCGATCGGATGCGGCGACGGGCGACGGGCCGCCGCCGGCTCCGGGGTGCCACCGCTCTTGCCGTCCGTCGTCGAGCCGGCCGGCCGGGGCTTCGGGACGAGCGGGCGGGACGGGTCCGCCGTGGCGGGCAGCCGCTCCCGGTCGGCGAGCACGGTGGTGCGCAGCCGGTCGGCGCGCCCGCTGTCGTCGGCGACGAAGACCTCCCGGCCGACGGCCGCCAGCGCCACCGCCAGCCCGGCGGTGATGGCCGTGGGGTCCTCCTCGCGGGCGGTCAGCAGCGACACCCGCGCGGGCTGGCGCACCCGCTCGGCGATGGCCATCGCCACGTACCGGATGTCGGCGTCGACCGCCTCCTTGCCGCCGCGCCACCGGCGGCTGCGGACCGTGCCGAGCAGCGCCAGCCCGGTGGCGTCCCGGCCGTCGTCGACCGACCGGATCCGCCGGTCCATCGACTCCCAGGCGTACGCCAGCACCACGCCGAGCAGCGTCCCGCCGAGCAGGCCGGCGAGCAGGTAGAGCGGGCGGTTGCCGGCGGTGGAGGCCAGGGCCCGCTCGGCGGTCTGGGTGACCCAGCCGGGGTTGACGTCGACGGCGGCGATCTCGGTGCGCGCGGCGTTGAGCTGGGTGAGCTGGTTGTTGATCCCGGTCAGCTCGGTCACCGCGGCGTCGACGGCGCCCTCCCGGGCGTTGTTGACGCGCTTCTGGAGGGCGGCCTGCTGGGCGGCGACCTTGGCGATGCTCTCGTCGTACGAGCGCAGCATCTCCTCGCGCTGCTTCTCGTACATCGTGCGGCGCACGTCGAGGTAGGCCCGGGCGGCGAGGTTGACGCCCTCGACCGCCTGCTCGGCGGTGGGGGCCTGGTAGACGAAGCGCAGGATCTGCCCGCCGGTGGGCACCTCGACCTCCAGCGCGTCGCGTACCTCGCGCGGGTCCAGGTCCCCCGAGTCGGCCAGCCGCTGCACCACGTCGGTGCCCGTGGCGATGCCGCTCTCCACGTTCATGTTCACCGCCCGGTCGGCGGCGGCGCCGCTGGGCGTGAACGCGTCGGTGACGACGGGGCGGACCGCCACGACCGCGCTGGCGGTCACGGCGGCCGGTACGAGCACCACGTAGCCGAGCGCGGCGAGCAGGCCGATCGCGGCGACGGCCCCGACGAGCCGGATCCGGTGCAGCGGAACGCGCAGCAGGTCGGTCAGCGTGACGGTGCGGCCCGGTGTGCCGCCGCCGGCGGGGACGTCCGTGGGCCAGGTACCGGGGGAAGCGTCAGTCATGGAACTTCTTCACCGTCTGTTGTGGATTTCCAGCGACCACGACCCGCGGCGGCACGTCCGTACGGACCACCGTGGCGGCGCCCACGACACTGTCCCGGCCGATCCGCACGCCCTTCATCACCAGGGCGTGCGCCCCGATCCACACGTTGTCCTCGACCGTGATCGGGGCGCGGGTGGCCGGGACGGGCGGGTCGTGCCGCTGTTCGGGGGGCAGGTTGTGGAAGTCGTTGTCCAGCAGCTCGCAGTCCGAGAGCAGGCACCGGTCGCCGATCGTCACCGACGTCCAGGTGCCGATCCAGGTGGCGTTCAACAGGCAGTCGGCACCGACCCGCACCTCGCCGGGACCGGCGAAGCGGACCAGCTTGTTGATCCGGGTGCGGTCACCGATGCTCACCCGTACGCCCCGGCGCAACCGGATCCGGCCGCGGATCTCCACGCCCCGACCCAGCGTCAGTCGGGGATAGCGCAGCGTGTACCAGCCGCGCTTGACCGCGAAGACGACCCGCACCGCGAGCCCTCTGCGGTTGCCACCCGCGCCGACCAACGACCCTCCCCACGTCGTGCGGGCCGGCGACGGCTGATCCGTCGCCGGCCCAACGTGAACAATCTACCGATGTTCCGTTACGAACAGTCGACCGTCACTGCACGGAGAAGAAGGTCGACGGCGTTGACCACGTCACGCCGGCGGTCGCCGGGACCACCGTCGCCGCCGTTCCGTCGACCGCCGGGGCGGCCGTCGGGTCGAACGGCACGCTGCGCAGCGTTCCGTCGGTGGCACCGTACACGACCCGGCCGGCGACCCAGGCCATGCCCCGCACGGCCGACCAGGTCACCCCCGTGGTGGGCAGGGTGAACTCGGTGGCGCCGAGGTAGTTGCCGTCGATCTCGAAGTAGCGGTAGTAGAGACCGTTGGCGCCCGAGCGGGTGTAGTAGAGGCGCCCGTCGAGGTAGAAGGCGCCGGTCATCAGCGCCGGGTTGAACCAGTCGTTGTAGCCGGACGCCTCCCACGGCGCGCCGATCGCGCCGCCGTTGAACAGCGAGATGTCGATCCGGCTGCCGGTGGGGGTACCGGCGACGGTGTGCGACCAGTAGATCCGGTCGGCCACCCGCCAGGTCGCGCCGGCTGCCGTGTAGTTGGGCTGGCTGACCGTGGTCGGGGTGCCCAGGCTGGCGCCGTCGAACGGCACCCTGGCCAGCTCGCCCGCGCCGGTGCCGACGTAGAGGTTGCCGGTGGTCGCGGTCGGCGCGTTCTTCGGGGTGATGGTGCGCCCGCCGGTCAGCGGGAACATCCCGAGCCGGCCGTGGTACTCGTTGCCCATGCCGTCGGAGTTGTGGCCGAAGTAGAGGCCGTCGCTGCCGCGCCAGAGCACCGGCACCGAGGAGCCCCAGTTGCTGGTGCCGGGCGGCATCGTCGCGCTGCCGCTGCGCCGGGGGTTCCAGTTGACCGGCATGCCGGTGGCCGGGGTGACCGCGGCGATGCCGAGCCGGTCGATCGCGCCGTTGCCGGCGGTGTCGCTGGCGTTCGGGTTGTTCAGCCAGCGGAAGTGCCCGCCGAGGTAGATGACGTTGTCGGCCACCTCGACCGAGGTGATGGTGTCGTTGCCGGTGTAGTCGACCCAGGTGCCCAGCTGCCCGGTGCCCCGGGCGGCGGTCTCGAAGCGCACCAGCGCGTCGCAGTACGCGGCCGGCCAGCCTGAGCCGCCGTTGGTGCCGACGACGAACCAGCTGCCGTCGCCGCCGAACTTGACGTCCTGCACGTAGTGCACGAAGGTCGTCGGCGCCGCGCACGGCGGCACGAACTTCTCCGTGCTCCAGTCGAGCACCGTCGGGGTGCCGGTGAGGTCGACCAGCGCCATCTGGTTGCGCGGCAGGTCGTTGACGAGCGTGAAGTTGCCGCCGACGGCCAGAGTGCCGCCGTCCGGGGAGACGTCGAGCGTCCAGACGTACGAGGTGGTCTGGTGGCGCCCGACGGTGGCGTTGACGTTGAAGGTCGGGTCGATGGCGCCGGTCGTGGCGTTGAGCCGGCCGAGGCCGGCGTGCGCGGTGCCGTTGAGCCAGTTGAACGCCCCGGCCACGTAGAGCCAGTTGCCGTGCAGCGCCAGGTCGCGGACGGTGCCGCCGTCGGAGCGGCCGACCCAGCTGTCGACGATGGCGCCCGTGGCGGGGTTGAGCGCCACCAGGTTCTTGCGGGAGACGCCGTTGACGGTCTTGAAGGTGCCACCGACGATCAGCGTGCCGCCGGGCCCGGCGACCAGCGTGTTGACCGCGCCGTCCAGCACCGGCAGGAAGCTGGTCGAGATCGTGCCGCTGGCCCGGTCGTACGCGAAGAGGTAGCGCTGGGTGGTCCACGCCGCGCTGGCGGTCTGCCGGATCTGGGTGAAGCTGCCGCCGACGAACACGGTGGAGCCGACCTGCGCGAAGGCGCGGGTCTCGCCGTCCCTGGCGTGCGGTGTGGCGTCGGCCGGATTGGCCGAGACCAGGGTCGCCGGTTCGGGCGCCGGCACCAGGGCGGCGGAGGTCCCGGTGGGGACGGCCAGCACGGCGGCGGCGGTCACGAGTGCGACCACCCCCGCCCGGGTGCGGAGTCCGGCGGATCGCCGAGAGAGCGGGATGTCGGGCACGCTACGCCTCCATGTCGGGAGAGAACCCGCGTAGCGTGCCTGGTCGACCCAGCCTGGCGATATCCGCCGATTGGGCGGTCACTGCATCAGCAACATGACACCGCACACAGGACGTCGGATGTCCGACTCGCCCGTATCACTCTGAGTCAAAATGTGAACGCACGGTGTCAGCGGGCGCCCCCGGTGGGCTGCCGCAGGTAGCTGTCGCGCCCGGCGCGGGCGAACCCCGCCACCGACGCGGCGTCGTGGTTCATGGTCATGTCACAGGTGTCCGACCGGCGGGTCATCCCCGGGGAGTTGAAGTAGATCGCCGCCTTGATCTTCGGGTGCGCCTTCAGCGCCGCCGGGAACTCCTCGAACCAGCGCCGCTTCGCGTCCGGGTCGGCCGCGTCGAAGTTGGTGCCGAACTCGGCGAGCATCCGTGGCTTGCCGACCCCGACCCGGTGCTCGTCCAGCCACCGGTAGAAGCCGCCGATGGTGGTGGCCGGGCTCTTCCAGACCTTGCTGCCGTTGCAGACGTGGAAGTTGTACGGGTCGTAGCCCACCCAGTCGACGTACCGGTCGCCGGGGTAGAGACCCGTGTAGCGGTCGTAGTGGCCCGACCAGCCCATCATCGTCCAGACCCAGACCGCGTTGTCGGCGCCCGCCGCGGCGAACCGGTCGTGCACGTGCCGCCAGGCGCGGACGAAGTCGGCGTCGCTGCCCTTGGCCGGCTCGTCCTCCGGCTCGTGGTCGAAGCCCATGAACACCGGCACGCCGGTGTCGCGGATCCGCCCGGCGACCGCGTCGATGGTGGCGTCGTATCGGCCACTGTAGACGTCCTGCCAGGTCAGCACCGTGCCGGAGGAGAAGATCCGCGACTCCCAGGCGAAGAACATCAGCCGCCCCTCGCGCATCTGCTGCCGCTGGTAGGCGTCGGGGAAGGCGCCGTTGCTGCCGGCGTTGGAGAAGTCGTGGTAGCGGTGCACGATGTCGAACTTCCGCCCGACCTGCGCCTCCACCTCGGCCACCGCCGCGCCGTGGTCCCAGCCGTCGCCGGCGCTCGACGGGGAGTACATCCCCCACCAGGCACCGCAGGAGGGCACCAGCCTGCTCGACACCTCGCCGCACCGGTCCGTACCGGTCGAGGGGCTCGCCGACGGGCTCGGGGTGGCGCGGGTGGGGCTGGCACTGGGCGTCGGCCTCGGCGCGGGGCTCGGCGTGACCGTCCGGCTCGGCGACGGCGCGGCGCTGGTCACCACCGGCGTGGGCCGGGTGCCCACGTCGTAGCGGATCTCCAGGCGCGGACGCAGGTCGGGGTTGCGGTTCTCCGTCGACGCCCAGTAGATCCTGCTCTCCAGGCCCGTCTGCGCCAGCGAGACCGTCCAGGTGCCGTTGCCCTTCACCAGGGCCGAGACGTCCCACTCGTTGAAGCCCTTCGCCACGCCCGAGACGGTGTCGAGCACCGCCCCGGGCAGCATCGGCGTCGGCCGGGCCGCGCGGGCGTCCACCGCGGAGGCGTGCGCGGTCACCGTCGCCGGGAACTCCTGCCACGCGTGCACCCGCAGCGTGGCCCGCACGTTGACCGCCGTGGCCGGCAGGGTGGTCACCGCGAACTGGACGACCGCCTCCCGGCCGCCCCGCGGGTTGCCGTCGCAGCGGACCGCGCAGGTCGCCAGCGTCGTCTTCGCGCCGTTGTCGCCGTCCTGCGGCACCATGGTCGCCGTGGTGTCCGCGCTCGCGCGGATCGACAGGTCGTCGGCGGCCAGCAGCGGCATCGTGGTGGCCACGATGCCGGCCACCACGGTGGCGCCGGCCACGCCGAGGACGACGGCCTTGCGCCGTGGGCCGGCGTGCCGGGGGATGCGGTGCAGTCCGTGCCTGCTCAAGGAGTACTCCCTGTGTGTCGGACGGTGACGGTCAGCAGCGTAACCACGGCCACGGCGTGACGTGGGGAGGACAGTCGGACCTAAGCGCGTCTTAACCGTCGCCTAAGGATGCACCGGATGGCCACAGGGGACACTCCCGCCCCCGAGCCGCCGGTCAGTCGGCGCGGGCGGCGGCCAGCGCGGCGGCCATCGCGGCCCGGGGCGCGGCGACGCCGGTGAAGTGCTCGAACTGGCCCACCGCCTGGGCCAGGAGCAGGTCGATCCCGGAGACGATCCGGCAGCCGGCCTCCTGGGCCGACGCCGCCAGGGGCGTCGGCCACGGGTCGTAGAGCGCGTCGAAGTACACCGCGCCGGGCCGCCAGGCGGCCGGCCCGGCGAGCGGATCGGCGACCCCCTTCGGCACGGTCGCGACCACCAGGTCCGCGTCGAGGCGTCTCGCGGCGTCGTCCCAGGCCGCCGCGCGCATCTCCACGTCGACCGCGCGGGCCACCGGGCGCAGCTCCTCGGCCGCCGCCGGCCGGCGGGCCACCACGGTCACCGCGCGGGCGCCGAGCCGCCCCGCCGCCGCCACCGCAGCCCGGGCCGTACCGCCCGCGCCCAGCACGGTCACCGTCGCCCCGGGGCGCACCCCGGCGTCGGCGAGCACCTCGACCATGCCGACCACGTCGGTGTTGTCGGCGTACCAGGAGCCGTCCGGGCGGCGTACCAGCGTGTTGGCGGCGCCGACGGCGGCGGCGACCGGCGAGACCTCGGCGGCCACCGCGAGCGCCGCCTCCTTGCCGGGCATGGTCACCGACAGCCCGGCCCACTCCGGGCCGAGGCCGGCGACCACGTCCGGCAGCTCGGCCGCCGCGCACTCGATCCGGGTGTACGACCACCCGGTCAACCCCGCCGCCGCGTAGCCGGCGTTGTGGATCACCGGCGAGAGGGAGTGCGCGATCGGCGTGCCGAGCACCCCCGCCCGGCGTGCGGCCGTCATCAGATGATCCCGGCCTCCCGCGCCTTGTCCATGTTCTTCTCGTGCTGCGCGTAGGTCTCGGCGAAGGCGGAGTGCCCCTCCTTGTCGATCGCGACGAAGAAGAGCCACTTGCCGGGCGGCGGGTCCATCGCACCCTCGATGGCCTGCTTGCCGGGGTTGTTGATCGGGGTGGGCACGAGGCCCTTCAGCTTCCGGTTGTACGGGTTCTTCTGGTCGTCCAGTTCCGCCGCGGTCATGTCCGCGGACCGCTTGGTCGGCTTACCGATCGACTCCAGGTAGTAGTTGACCGTGACGTCCATCTCCAGGCAGTTGCACGGGAACTCGCCGAACACCCGGTTGTACGCCACCCGGGCGACCTTGCCCAGGTCGTCCTTGTTCCCCGCCTCGGCTTGGGCCAGCGACGCGACGATCAGCGCCTCGTACGGGCTGATGCCGCCGCGCTCCTTCTGCACCCGGTCGGCGAACTGCATCTCCTGGGTCACGCTCAGGAAGTTCTCCACCATCAGCTCGATGATGCTCTCGGCGGTCGCCTTCGGCGGGATCTCGTAGGTGTCCGGGTAGAGGAAGCCCTCGATCGACGGCTTGACCTTCTTGTCGTCGGTGCGCTTGAACCACCAGTCGGGCACGCCCCGCGCGATCGGGTCCTTCGCCGCCGCCTCGAAGTCCTTCACCGGGATCTTGGTCTTCTCGGACAGCAGCTTGTAGACGTTCTTCGCCGTCCGGCCCTCCGGGATGGTGACCCCGTTGACGATCCGGTTCTTCAGGTCGAGCATCGCGGTGACGGCGCTCTCGCCGCTCATCTGCTTGCGCAGCTTGTACGTGCCCGGCTGGATGTTCTTGCTGCGGGCGTTCGCCTCGGCGGCCTCGATGAACGCCTTGGCGCTCTTCACCACGCCGGCGGTGACCAGCGCGTCGGCCATGTCGGCGATCAGCGCGCCCTGCTTGATCTCGACCGTCACCTCGCCGGTGCCCGCGCCGTCGTAGTCGGGGGTGACGAAGTAGCTCTGGACGCGGTCGAAGCCGTAGAACGCGCCGCCGCCGATCGTGCCCAGCAAAACGAAGGCGAGCAGCAGCGCCAGGACGGTCTTGCCCCGCCCACCGCCGCCGGAGCCGCCCTTGCGCTTGCGCACCGCGCCGCGCCGGTGCTTGCCCTTCTCCCCCCGGTCCTGCTCGTCGAACCCGAGGTCAAGATCGTCCATCATCGCGTCCGCCTCCGCTGCGCGTCCAGCCAGCTCTGCAGAATCTCCACCGCGGCAGCCTGGTCGACCACCGCCCGTTGCCGTTTACCTCGGACACCACGCTCGGCAAGCCTACGAGACGCCACGACCGTGGACATCCTCTCGTCGGTGAGCGCCACCGGAACGGGCGCTATTACATCGGCCAGTCGGTCAGCGTACGCCTTCGCGTGTACGGCGGCGGGACCGTGCTTGCCGGCGAGATTGACCGGAAGGCCGACGACGACCTCCACCGCCTCGTGCTCGGCCACCAGCGCCTTGAGCGCGGCGATGTCGGCCGGCACCGCGTCCGCAGCCGCGGTGAGGTCGCGGGCGAGGGTCACCAGCGGGGTGGCCAGCACGCCGTGCGGGTCCGAACGGGAGACCCCCACCCGGACCTGCCCGACGTCCACCCCGAGCCGGACTCCCCGGGACAACTCACTCACGGCCGGTGACTCCCTCGAAATGGCGAACCAGGGCGGACCGCGCGGGTCCGCCCTGGCCGCTGCCAGCACGCATCACGCCTCGGCGATCGCCTTCTCGACCGTGAGCAGCAGCTTCGGCGCCTCGGCGGCCGGCAGGCCACCGCCCTGGGCCAGGTCGGGACTGCCCCCGCCGCGTCCAGAGAAGGCCGCCTTGACCAGGTCGGAGGCGGCGAGGCCCCGGCTGCGCGCGGCCGGGTTCACCGCGACGACCAACGACGCCTTGCCGTTGGCCCGGGCCGCCACCGCGACGACCGCCGGCCGCGCCGGGTCGATCTTGCCCCGGATCTCCTGGGCGAGGGTCCGCACGTCGTTGCCGGCCGCACCCTCCGGCGCCTCGGTGCCCACGTACGCGACGCCCCGCACGTCCTTCGCCTGCGCGGCTAGCGCCGACGCGCCACCGAGCACCAGCTGGGCCCGCAGCTTCTCCAGCTCCTTCTCGGCGTCGCGCAGCTGCGTCACGGTCTGCTCGACCCGGTCGGCGACCTGGTCGTTGGGCACCCGGTACAGCTCGGCGAGGCGGGACACCAGCAGGTGCTCCCGGGCCAGGAAGTTGAAGGCGTCCATGCCGACCAGGGCCTCGACCCGACGCACCCCGGAGCCGATCGACGACTCGGAGAGGATCTTGACCAGGCCGAGCTGGCCGGAACGGGAGACGTGGGTGCCGCCGCACAGCTCCCGGGCGTAGTCGCCGACCTCGACGACCCGCACCTCCTCGCCGTACTTCTCGCCGAACAGCGCCATCGCGCCGATCCGCCGCGCCTCCTCCAGCGAGGTGATGAAGGCGTGCACCTCCAGGTCGGCGAGGAGCACCTCGTTGACCTGCTGCTCCACGTCGCGCAGCACGCTCGGCGCCACCCCCGTCGGGGTGTTGAAGTCGAACCGCAGCCGGCCCGGCGCGTTCAGCGAACCGGCCTGGGTGGCGGACTCGCCGAGGAAGTTGCGCATCGTCTGGTGCACCAGGTGCGTCGCGGTGTGCGACCGGGAGATGGCCCGCCGTCGGGTGGTGTCGATCTCGGCGTAGCCGGTCTCCCCCGCCCGCACCTCGCCCCGGAGCACCCGGGCGCGGTGCACGATCAGGCCGGGCACCGGCTGCTGCACGTCGAGCACCTCGACCTGGCCACCGCCCACCGTGATCATGCCGAGGTCGGGCTGCTGCCCACCGCCCTCGGCGTAGAACGGGGTGGCGTCGAGCACCAGCTCGATCGTGTCGCCCTCCACCGCCGCCTGGCGGAGACCGTCGACGCCGAGCACCGCCCGCACCGTCGACTCCCGGGACACCTCGCCGTAGCCGGTGAACCGCACCGGGCCGCCCGAGTCGAGCACCGACCGGTACGCCGACAGGTCGGTGTGCCCGGTCTTGCGCGCCTGCGCGTCGGCCTTGGCGCGGGCCCGCTGGTCGGCCATCAGCCGGCGGAAGCCCTCGGCGTCGACCGCCAGTCCCTGCTCGGCCGCGATCTCCAGGGTCAGGTCGATCGGGAAGCCGTAGGTGTCGTGCAGCTGGAACGCCTTCTCACCCGACAGCGCCGGCTTGCCGGCGGTGCGGGTCTCCGCGATGGCCGTGTCCAGGATCGTGGTGCCGGCCCGCAGGGTGGACAGGAAGGCGTCCTCCTCCGCGTACGCGTAGTCGGCGATCCGGTCGAAGTCGGCGGCCAGCTCCGGGTACGACGGGGCCATGCAGTCCCGGGCCACCGGCAGCAGCTCGGGCAGCGCCCGCTCCTGCCAGCCCAGCAGCCGCACCGACCGGATCGCCCGGCGCATGATGCGGCGCAGCACGTAGCCGCGCCCCTCGTTGCTCGGGGTGACCCCGTCACCGATCAGCATCAGCGCGGTACGCACGTGGTCGGCGATCACCCGCAGCCGCACGTCGTCCGGGTGCGACTCGCTGGCGACGTGCCCGGAGTGCGCGCCGTAGCGCTTGCCGGTCAGCTCGGCGGCCCTGTCGAGGATCGGCCGGACCTCGTCGATCTCGTAGAGGTTGTCGACGCCCTGGAGGATGGAGGCCATCCGCTCCAGGCCCATGCCGGTGTCGATGTTCTTCGCCGGCAGGTCACCGAGGATCGGGTAGTCCTCCTTGCCGGTGCCCGGGCCGCGCTCGAACTGCATGAAGACGAGGTTCCAGAACTCCATGTAGCGGTCCTCGTCGACCGCCGGGCCGCCCTCACGGCCGTACTCCGGGCCCCGGTCGTAGAACAGCTCGGAGCACGGGCCGCACGGGCCGGGGATGCCCATCGACCAGAAGTTGTCCGCCTTGCCCCGGCGCACGATCCGCTCGGTCGGCACGCCGACCGAGCGCCAGATCTCGAACGCCTCGTCGTCGTCGAGGTAGACCGTCGGCCAGATCCGCTCCGGGTCGAGGCCGAAACCGCCCTGCTCCTGGGACTTGGTGACCAGGTCCCAGGCGAGCGGGATCGCCCCGTCCTTGAAGTAGTCACCGAAGGAGAAGTTGCCGTTCATCTGGAAGAACGTGCCGTGCCGGCTGGTCTTGCCGACCTCGTCGATGTCGGGCGTGCGGATGCACTTCTGCACGCTGACCGCCCGCCGGTACGGCGGGGTCTGCTGCCCCAGGAAGTAGGGGACGAACTGCACCATGCCGGCGTTGACGAACAGCAGGTTCGGGTCGCTGATGGCGGGCAGCGGAGCGGACGGCACCACGGTGTGGCCGTTCGCCTCGAAGTGGGCGAGGTACCGCCGCTTGATCTCCGCCGTCTTCATCGCTGGTGTTCCTCCGGAAAGATCTCTCGGTCGCCGAGGCGCGGGTCCTCCCGCAGCTCGGCGAACTGGTCGTCGAACGCCTCGCCCTGGGCGAACGCCTCGTGGATCTCCTGCTCACGCTCGGCCATCGCGATCCGGACGTCCTCCACGAAGCTACGCAGCGACTCCGCCAGCCCGCCAGCGGATTCGGTCACCGTGCTGGCGATGCCGGCCGGGGTGTACGCCTGCGCGGTGCGGGTGGCCTTGCGGACCACCACCACGCCCACGGCCAACCCGATGCCGAGCCAGAACAACCGCCTCATCTCCGAGCTCCTCCTGGTCGTGGCGGGTCAGCGGTTGCCGCGCTTGGCGGCCCGCCGCTGCTGCTTGATGGTGTCGCGCACCTCACGCTCGGTCTCGGCGTGCCGCCGGGCGGAGGCGGCCTTGCGTACGCCGTAGCCGAACGCGGCCACCTTGACCAACGGGTTGGCGGCGGCGGCGGAGACGACGGTCGCCAGGTTCGCGACGTTGGCGGTGACGTTCTGCGCGTGACTGGTCATGGTGTCGACCTTGGCGAGCTGGAGGTTGACCCCGTCGAGGGAGGTCTGCACCTGCTCCAGGGCGGTGTTCACGTTCTTCACGGTGGTGTTCACGTCGCCGAGCAGCGGCGCGGTCCGGTCGTTGAGGTCGTTGATCATCCGGGTGGTGGCGTCCACGGTGTGCCGCAGCCGCAGGATGGGCAGCGTCAGGATCAACACCAGCATCGCGAACGCGATCGCCGCGATCAGCGCCGCGACCTCGAAAAAGCCCACGCCTGTCCTCCTCAAGCAGAGTTCCGGGAACCCGACGCCCCCGGAACGCGCGACCGTCCTGCCCACACCGCCGTCCGGCACCCGTGAGGGGCCGGCGGGAGCTGGCGGTCCGCCAGCCCCAGACCCTACCGTCCGTGATGGAAACCGGCTCAGGACGGTGAGGGTGTCGGTGTCGCGAGCGGATCCTCGCTGACCGTCGGAAAGGGATCCTCGCCGGTGAGCGACGGGTCGATGGTGGGCTGGGGCCGGGTCCGCTCGTCGTCGATCGCGTTGCGGACCTTCACCGACACCAACGAGCCGGAGCACTGCTCCGCAGCGGTCGCCGGGTCGGGCGACGGCACGACCGCCGGTTCCCCGTCCACCGGGGGCGGCACGCAGGCGGGCTCGCGCACCCACAGGTCGAGGGTCAGCTCGTCCCGGCGCCAGCACGTGTAGCTCCCCTTCGCCGGTTGCTCGGGGCAGCGGCTCACCTTCCACGGCCGCCAGCCGTCGTCGGCCAGCGCCCGCTCGTAGACCTGTGCCGTCTCCGCCGTCGACCGCTCCGACGTGGCCGTGCGTTCGCGCAGCCGGCAGTCGAGCAGGCACCAGCGGCTGCCGCTGACGTCGTCGACGGTCTGCACCGCCGCCCAACCCGGCACGTCCAGCTCGTCGAGGGTGTCGAAGACCGGATCGCGGCTGAGCGTACGGATGCCGAAGTAGAGCGGGATCGCGCCGAGCAGCACCACGCTGACCAGGGCGAGGACGCCCATCCGCAGCCGCCGCCGCTCGCGCATCCGGCGACGCAGCTCGGACCGTGCGCCGCGCAGCCCGCCGGGGCCGGCCGCGTCGTCGTCCGGCGACTCCGGCTCCGCGGGTCGGCGCAGCGCCGCTTCGTCGGCCGGGTCGGCGGGCGGTACGACCGCCGCGGCGGCCCGCGCCACCACCGGCTCGCCCGCAGCCCCCGGCGACGGCACCGGCGCAACGCCGGACGGCTCCGGTCGCCCCGGCTCGCGGTGTGGCGGGATCGCCCGCCCGGCGGCGCGGTCCTCGGGCCCGGGGCGGGGCGCCGGGGCGGCCGCCCGGGCCACCCCGGGCGGACCGACGGGGCCGGGTCGGGGGCCCTCGCCGGGCGTCGGCTCGGGCCGGTCCCGCCCGCCGACCGGCGGTCGGACGGCACCGGGCCGGGCCGGGCCGGGCGGAGTGGCGGCTGGACGGGCGGGGCCGGACGCGGTCTGTCCGGCCCCGCCCGGTGCGGGCGGATTAACCCCCGGCCCGGCCAGGCCCGACGGCGCCTCGGGGCCTTGCGGGCCGGGCCCGGGGCGGCGCGGAGCGGGCGGCGCGATCGGGCTCGCGGCGGCCGGGAACGACCCGGCGGCGGACGGCACGGCGGCGCTGCCGGATGTCGGCGCGACGGACCGCGCGGGACCGGCCGGGCCGGTGCCGGGACGCGCGGCACCCCGCGCCGGACCCGCCAGGCCAGGATCGGGACGCGCCGGACCCGCCAGACCGGCGTCCGGACGCGCGGCACCCCGGGCGGGACCCGCCAGGCCGGGATCGGGACGCGCGGCACCCCGCGCCGGACCCGCCAGGCCAGGGTCAGGACGCGCCGGACCCGCCAGACCGGCGTCCGGACGCGCGGGTCCGGTCGGGGTGGGGTCGGGGCGGGTCGGGTCGGGGTGGGCCCGGCCGGCCGAAGTCGGGGCGCCGGTCGGCGGCGGTGGACCGGCCGGCGTGGGGCGGGCGGCGCCCCGGGCCGGCGGCCCGGGATGGGGGGTGTCGGCGGGCCGGGGCGGCTCGGCGATGGGTCGGACCCGCCCCGAGGGCCGTCCGGGTTCGGTGGCGTCGGTGGGTCGCGGCGGCTGCGCGCCGGGCCGTGCCCGGCCCACGGGGACGTCGCCGGTCCCGGCGCCGCGCTGTTCCGGCCCGGGCGGCGCCGGCGACGGACCGCCCGGAGCGGGCGGCACCGACCGCTTGACCGTCGGCAGGGCGGGATCGGTGTGGTGGGCACGGCCGGCCTGCCGCAGCCAGTCGGCCGGGCGCTCCGGCCGGCCGGTCCGGGGATCACCGGGCTGGCGTCGCCGCCCCGCTTCCCCGTCGGCCGGGCGCGGCGCGTGCGGCGGGTTCTCCGCCTCGTCCGGGACGGCGGGGCGGCCCGGGGTGGGGGCCACCCCGTCGTCCGCCCGGCGCGCGGAGGGCTGACCGCCGACCGTGGCGCGGCCGGCCCGGCCGGAGGTCTCGTCGGCGGCGGCCGCACGCCGGCCCCGACCCGTGACCTCGACGTCGTCGGGTGCGGCGCGTCGGCCGCGGGGGGCGGGGTCGTGGGGTGGTTGCACCCCCACGCCGGGAGGCGCGGCGGGCGCACCGGGCACGGGTGGGGCGTTGCCGGAGCGCGGTACCGGCGGGGCGTTGCCGGAGCCGGGCACCGGCGGGGCGTTGCCCGAGCGGGGTACCGGCGGCTCGTCTTCCTCGGCGGCGCGGCGTCGGCCGGCCGGCCCACCGGGGCGTCGACCCCGGTCGGTCCCGTCGCCGTCCGGCACCGGCGGGGCTGCCGTCGGCACGGGTCCGGTCCCGTCCGTCGGGACGGGCACGCCGGCACCGACCGGGCCCCGCCGCATCCGGCCGGACCGGGGGTCACGTGCGTCGGCCGGGGCGCCGCGCAGCTCACCGGTCGGCGGACCGGCTGGCGGCAGGGGGGCGCCGGGGTCCGGGACGCCGACCCGGGCGGCGCCCACGGCACCGCCGGGCCGCGCGGCGGCACCCGTTGGCGGCGTACCGCCCGGCACCGCCGCCCGCCCCTCGGGGTGCCGACCGGGCGTCGACCCGGCCGGGTGCGGCGCGTCGGAGTGCGGGGAAACCGGCGCACCCGGACGCGGTCCGGTCGGCGCGCCGGCGCCGGTGCGCGGGGGCGTGCCGGGCGGCGGCCCGGCGGTAGGGCCGGCGGCCGGACCGGGCTGCGGCCCGGTCCGCGGGTCGGCCTGCGGATGCGCCGGGAAGCCGGCCTGCGGGCCGGCCGGAGGAGTCGCCTGTGGGCCCGTCGCGGTGCCGGCAGGCGGGCCCGTCGGCGGAGCGGCCTGCGGACCCGTCGGGGCGCCCGGGACGGGGCGTGGCCGCCGGTCCGGGCCGTCCTGCCCGGGTTGCGGACGACCGGCCGCCGGGGGGCGACGGACGGGCTGGTGCGGGGGGACGGCTCCGGGGGCGGCGGGTCCGGCCGGCCGGGGTGGTTCCGGCGCACCGGGCCAGGGTCCGTCCACCGGGCGCGAGCGCGGGGGCTCGGCCTCGCCGCGGCGTACCGGGGGCGTGGCGGCCGGACCGGGACCACGGTGAGGCGGCGGCCCGGCAGGGCCGGGAACCGTCGGGTCACCCGGACGCGGGCCGGGAGGCGAGGTCGGCTCCAGCCCGTCCGGCCCCAGCTCGGTGCGCTGCTGCTTGGCCGAGCGCAGGTCGTCGATCCAGCCGAACTCCTCGCCGCTGATCGGCTCCTCGGGCTCGGCCTCGGCCTTGCCCCGCCCCCAGCGGCGCCCCTTGGCGCGGGAGTCGCGCCGCTCTTCGGGGCCGTCCTCCGGTCGCTCCGAACCACGCGATTTCACTACTGACCCTCCCCGGCGGTGTCACTGCCGCCCTCTCGCGCCGCGTCGGCGCCGCCCGTGTCCGTCTGTCGGCGGCCGTTGTCCGCCGAACCGCTCCCGACCGCCGCCGCCGAGGGCGCGGCCGGAGCGGGCAGCCCCCGGACGATACGGCGCAGCAACGGCAGCCGGGTGGCGACCGAGCGCTCGGCGCCGTGCTGGCTGGGCCGGTAGTAGTCGGTGCCGGCGAGATCGTCGGGGGCGTACTGCTGGGTGACCACGCCGCGCTGGTCGTCGTGTGGGTAGCGGTAACCGGTTCCGTGCCCCAGCCCCTTGGCGCCCGAGTAGTGCGCGTCGCGCAGCCCGCGCGGCACCGGCCCGCCCCGGCCGGCCCGCACGTCGGCGATGGCCGCGCCGATCGCGGTGGTCGCCGAGTTGGACTTCGGCGCGGTGGCCAGGTGGATCACCGCCTGGGCGAGGTTGAGCTGCGCCTCGGGCAGCCCGACGTACTCCACGGCGTGGGCGGCGGCGGTGGCCACGCTCAGCGCGGTCGGGTCGGCCATGCCGACGTCCTCGCTGGCGAAGATGACCAGGCGACGGGCGATGAACCGGGCGTCCTCGCCGGCGACCAGCATCCGGGCCAGCCAGTGCAGCGCGGCGTCCACGTCCGAGCCACGCATGCTCTTGATGAAGGCGCTGGTCACGTCGTAGTGGGCGTCACCGGCCCGGTCGTAGCGCACGGCCGCCACGTCGACCGCCTGCTCGGCGGTGGCGAGGTCGATCCGCCCGGCACCGAGGGCCGTGGCGGAGGCCGCCGCCGCCTCCAGCGCCGTCAGCGCCTTGCGTACGTCGCCGGCCGCGAGGCGTACGAGATGGTCCTCGGCCTCGGTCTCGAGGGTGAGCGCGCCGCCGAGGCCGCGCTCGTCGGCGACCGCGCGGCGCAGCAGGTCGCGCACCGCCGCGTCGTCCAGCGGCTGGAGGGTGAGCAGCACGCACCGCGACAGCAGGGGCGAGATGACCGAGAAGTACGGGTTCTCGGTGGTCGCCGCGAGCAGCGTGACCGTGCGGTCCTCGACGGCGGCGAGCAGCGAATCCTGCTGGGTCTTGCTGAACCGGTGCACCTCGTCGATGAAGAGCACCGTCTGCGGGCCGCCGGAACGGCGCTGGCGGCGGGCGCTCTCGATCACCGCGCGCACGTCCTTGACCCCGGCGGTGAGGGCCGACATGGCGACGAACCGGCGGTCCGTGGCCCGCGCCACCAGGTGCGCGATGGTCGTCTTGCCGCTGCCGGGCGGGCCCCAGAGGATGACCGACATCGGCGCCGTGGCCGAGACGAGCTGGCGCAGCGGGGCACCCGGTGCGAGCAGGTGATCCTGCCCGACCAGCTCGTCGATGCTGCGCGGGCGCATCCGGACGGGCAGCGGCGAGTCCTCCCCCACCGCCGTGAACCCGTCCACACCGACGGAACCCGCGGGCGTGGGAGGCGCTCCGGCGGATTCACCGAGGGAGAAGAGGGCGTCGGACTCCATCACGGGAACAGTACCGGGCCCGGCCCACGGCGCCGGAAGCACGCCGTGGGGCCAGGCCCGCGATGATCGATTGCGGTCAGCCGCGGCCGGGACGCCGGCCCCGGTACCACCGGCCGCCACCACCGCCGCCACCACCGCGCGGGCCCCTGCCGACCCCGGCCAGGTAGAGGGAGAGCAGCAGCAGGCCGATGAGCACGAGCGTGTTCCAGTTGAACAGGTCCGGAGCACCGAAGTTGGTGTCCAGCAGGTCGATGAGCAGGGCGAAGCCGAAAACGATCGCCGCGAGAATGGCGAGCATGGCGTTCCTCCGGTGGGGGTTCCCAGTGGGTCGGCGCGGGATGTACCCAATCGGTCCGCTCGCCAATCTCCACCGTGGAGCGGCACGGTCTTCGGCCAGGTTCCGCCGGCGTCCGCAGGCCGGGTCCGCCGGCAGGAGGCCGGAGCACGTCCTAGGCTTGCTGACATGATCATCGCCGACCAGGCCCTGGAGGGGCGGCACGCCATCCTGGCGGCCGCCGGTCACCACCCGTACGCCCGGCACGCGCTCACCCGCGGCGAGGTGCCGCGCGGCTGGCGGCGCGGCGACGCGGTGGGCTGGCTGCTGCCGGCGGAGCACGGCCCGCGCGGCGGCGCGGTCGGCGCCCCCGGGCCGGCGGTCGAGCTCTTCGCCGACCTGGTCGCGCGGGGCGCGCTGCGGCCCGGCCAGTGGCTGCACCTGCCGCGGCTCGACCCGGCGGCGCTGCCCGGCCGGCTGGCCGTGGCCCGGCACGACGAGTGGGACTTCCTCTGGACCACCGTCGCGCCGCCGCGCCAGCCCGACGAGGAGCGGGTCGTCCGGCTCACCGGGGCCGACCACCCGGCGCTGACCGCCCTGATCGACGAGGCGTTCCCGACCACCACCTCCCGCCCGGGCGACCCGCGGACCGTCGACTGGTACGGCATCCGCGACGGCGACCGGCTCGTCGCCTGCGGCGCCGACCGCAGCCGGGGAGACATCGGCTTCCTCGCCGGACTGACCGTCGCCCCCGACCTGCGGGGGCGGGGACTGGGCGCGGCGCTGACCGCCGCGACGACCCGGGCCCTGCTCGCCCGCCACGACACCGTGGCGCTCGGCGTCTACAGCGTCAACGTCGGGGCGATCCGGCTCTACCGGCGCCTCGGCTTCACCGGCGCCCTGGCCCGCAGCTCGGTGCACCTGGCCTGAGCGCCCGGCACCGTCAGGCGCCGCGCGTCGGCGCGGAGGCGGACGCCGCCACCGCGTCGGGGACCGGCCCCGACCCGGTACGGGCGCCCGGGACCGGATCGGTGGCCGGGACCGGATCAGCACCCGGGACCGCATCGGTGGCCGGGGCGCGGTGGCGGGCCCGCCACGCCGGCAGGTAGAGCGGCGCGGCGAGCGCCAGCACCCCGGCGCCGACCAGCATGGCGGCGCTGACGCTGACCGTGTCGGCGAGCGCCGTCAGCACGATGGCGCCGACCGCGAATCCGGGTTGGCCCATCATCGAGTTCAGCGAGATCACGCTGGTCCGGTAGGGACCGTCGACCTGCCGGTGCAGCAGCCCCATGTGCAGCGGGTTGGACGCCCCGTGCACGGTGTAGCAGGCCAGGTAGGCGACCAGCACCCCGACCGGGCCGGCCAGCAGCCCCATCCCGACGATGGTCGCGCCCTGCACGATCCGCAGCAGGGCGGCGCTCGGCGCGGCACCCAGCCACCGCAGCAGCAGCGGGGTGAGCGCCGCGCCGGCCGCCCCGGCGAGCCAGGCCGCCGAACTGGCCGGCCCCAGCAGCGCCGCCGCCCGGTCCGGGTCGCCGACCACCTCGGCCAGCCGGACCGGCAGCAGCGACTCGAAGGTGACCATCCCGAAGCCCCAGAACAGCTCCACGCAGACCAGGGCGAGCAACACCCGGGACCGGCGCAACAGCCCGAACGCCTGCCCGACCATCCTGGGGGCCTCGACGACCGACGCCCGCAGCGCGCCGGCACCCTTCGCCGGGCGGACCTCGACCAGCAGCACCAGCAGGGCGACCAGGGCCGCCGCCTGGAGCGCGATCGCGACCAGCACCGGCACGGTCAGCGCGCTGATCGGCCCGACCGGCCCCAGCGCGACCAGGCCGCCGCCGAGCAGGGCGCCCGCGCCCATGGCGACGCCGACGACGGTGCCGGCGTGGCCGAGGCCCGGTTCGTACTCGGCGTCCGGGTCGGCGGCGAGCGTGGCGTCGACGTACCAGGACTCCATCGGGCCGCTGTCGAGCGCGCGGAAGACGCCCTGCAACGCCCAGACCAGGAAGAACAGCGCGAACGAGTCGGCCACGGCGAAGAGCGCGAGCGAGCCGAGGTTGACCAGCCAGGCCACCACCAGCACCGGGCGCCGGCCGAGGGCGTCGGCGAGGCCGCCGGTGGGCAGCTCCAGGGCCAGCACGACGAGGCCCTGGGCGACCGTCACCAGGCCGATCTGCGACAGCGTCAGGCCGCGCTCCTGCATCAGCAGGATCATCACCGGGACCATCAGGCCGGTGGGCAGCCAGCGCAGCCCGTGCAGCACCAGGAAGCGGTGCCGGACCTGGCGTACGGACAGGGCGCTCACCGCCCCTCCTCCACCCGGGGGAACGCGGCCAGGAAGACGAGCACCGACTCCGCTTCCGGCTCGTCGGACACCGGTTCGTCGCGGTAGCGCTGGAGCAGCTGCCACACCTCGTCGTTGAGGGCCCGCAGGCGCGCCGGGCCGAGCCTGAGCAGCACGTCGCTCATCCCGGCCGCGTCGCGCCACTGTCGGGAGTAGCCGTGCTCGACGGCCATCCAACGCTCGGCCTGCTCGGCCAGCAGCCGCACCTGGTCGGCCTGGATCCACTGCACCGCCGCCCGGGCGTCCGGGTCGTCGTCGAAGTCGGTCGGCTCGAAGTCGCTGATGTCGTGCGCCGCCCGCCACCACCGCTGCCGGCCGGTGCCCCGGTCGGCGTCCTCCGTCACCAGCCCCACCTCGGCGAGCTGGCGCAGGTGGTAGCTGGTCGCCCCGGTGTTGGTGTCCAGCTTCCCGGCCAGCGTGGTCGCGGTCGCGGGACCGTCCACGCGCAGTGTGCCGAGCAGCCGCATCCGCAGCGGATGGGCGAGGGTGCGCACCTGCCGGGCGTCCAGGCGGACGGTACGCGGGGCGGTGGGTCGCTCGTTCTCCATGCGTGCAGAATAGTTGTGCACACCTTCTATGCACAAGAGTTGTGCACGGAAAGTGTGCAGCGGCGGCGACCACGGCCCGTCTCGGCGTGGGCCGTGGCCGCCGACGCGTGCCGCCCCGTCGGCGGTCACGGCGCATCGCCGCGCCTCCCCACAAACGATCAAGAGGTTTGCGTCGTGCGTTCCGGCGAACGCTGACACAAACCTCTTGATCGACTGATCGGCCGACGCGGAGAACGGCGGGGAGTCGGGCTGGTGGGCCGGTGGGTCAGGTGGGGTCGGCGACCGGCGCGGCCGGGCCCGCCGTGCCGGTGTGCGGCGCCGCCGCGGCCTTCGGCTTGGCGTCGATGCCGGCCTCGGCGCGCTGCTGGCCGGTGATCGGCGTCGGCGCGCCGGTCAGCGGGTCGAAACCGCCCCGGGTCTTCGGGAAGGCGATGACCTCGCGGATCGAGTCCGCGCCGGCGAGCAGCATGCAGACCCGGTCCCAGCCGAACGCGATGCCGCCGTGCGGCGGGGCGCCGTACTTGAAGGCCTCCAGCAGGAAGCCGAACTTGTCCTGCGCCTCCTCGGGAGTGATGCCGAGCAGGTCGAAGACCCGCTTCTGCACGTCGCCCCTGTGGATACGGATGGAGCCGCCGCCGATCTCGTTGCCGTTGCAGACGATGTCGTACGCGTACGCCAGCGCCCGGTCCGGGGCCTCCTCGAACCGGCCGACCCACTCGGCGTTCGGCGAGGTGAACGGGTGGTGCACCGCCGTCCAGCCGCCCTCGTCGGTGCGCTCGAACATCGGCGCGTCGACCACCCAGCAGAACGCCCAGGCACTCTCGTCGACGAGCCCGGCCCGCTTGGCGATCTCGATGCGGGCCGCGCCGAGCAGTTCCTGCGCCTCGCGGGTGTTCGTGCTGGCGGCGAAGAAGACCGCGTCGCCCGGCTTCGCGCCGACCGCGTCGGCGAGCCCGCCCAGGTGCTCGGCGGAGAGGTTCTTCGCCACCGGCCCACGCGCCTCGCCGGTCTCGGCGTCGAGCACCACGTACGCCAGGCCGCGCGCGCCGCGCGCCCTGGCCCAGTCCTGCCAGCCGTCGAGTTCCTTGCGGCTCTGCGACGCGCCGCCGGGCATGACGACCGCGCCGACGTAGCCGCCCGCGTCGATCGCGCCGGCAAAGACCCGGAACTCGGTGCCGCGCAGGTAGTCGGTCAGCTCGGTCAGCTCGACGCCGTAGCGCAGGTCGGGCTTGTCGGAGCCGTAGCGGGCCATCGCGTCGTGCCAGGTGATGCGCGGGATCGGCCGGGAGATCTCGTGGCCCGCCAGGTCCTTCCAGAGCGCCGAGACGATCGCCTCGCCGAGGTCGATGACGTCGTCCTCGGTGACGAAGGACATCTCGATGTCGAGCTGGGTGAACTCCGGCTGGCGGTCGGCGCGGAAGTCCTCGTCGCGGTAGCAGCGGGCGATCTGGTAGTACCGCTCCATGCCGCCGACCATCAGCAGCTGCTTGAACAGCTGGGGCGACTGCGGCAGCGCGTACCAGCTGCCGGGCTGAAGGCGCACCGGCACCAGGAAGTCGCGCGCGCCCTCCGGCGTGGAGCGGGTCAGCGTCGGGGTCTCGATCTCCAGGAAGTCCCGCTCGTGCAGCACGGTGCGGGCGAGCTGGTTGGCCCGCGAGCGCAGCCGCATCGCCTTCGCCGGGCCGCTGCGACGCAGGTCGAGGTAGCGGTAGCGCAGCCGGATGTCGTCGCCGGCCTCGACCTGGTCGTCGACCGGCAGGGGCAGCGGCGCCGCCTCGGAGAGCACCTCCAGCTCGGTGGCGGTCACCTCGATCCCGCCGGTCGGCAGCTCCGGGTTCTCGTTGCCCTCGGGGCGGCGGGTCACCTCGCCGGTCACCCGGACGCAGAACTCGTTGCGCAGCGCGTGCGCGTCCTCCTCGCGGAACACCACCTGGACCACGCCGGACCCGTCGCGCAGGTCGACGAAGATCACGCCGCCGTGGTCGCGCCGGCGGGCCACCCACCCGGCGAGCGTCACCGTGGTGCCGGCGTCCGTCGCGCGCAGGCTGCCGGCGTCATGGGTACGGATCACGACTCGCGTCTCCTCATCTGCGGTACAGCGTTACCCCTGGCATTCTGTCAGCCCTCCCCCGCGCCCCGTTGCGGGGTGAGGCAGGCGCCCTCCGCCTGCCGCCGGGCGCGGAGCGCGGCCCCGCCCACCCGTGGCGGACCGGCTCCGCCGCCGGCCGTCAGTCGGGGGGATCGGCCGGCAGGAGGTGGTTCACCACGATGTCCCCGACGGTCAGCGCCCGGGCCCGCTCCTCGACCCCACGGTCGGCGCCGGTGAGCCGGCCACCGTGCTGGCGCAGGTGCTCCTCCCAGGAGGGCACCTGGTAGACCTCGACGAAGCCGTCCGCCCGTTCGCCCGTGCGGAACAGGCCCCAGCGCATCGCCCCCGTACGCCGCCGGGACCGGCCCACCAGGCGCATCGCCGCGACGAACTCCGCCTGCCGCTCCGGCGGCACCGTGTAGGAGACGGTCACCAGCACCGGCCCGGTGCGCGGGTCGGCCCGCAGCGTCAGGTGCGGCTCGGGCCACCAGACCGCCGGGTCCCGGTCGAGGCCCCGGGTCTCGCGCAGCGGCCAGAGCGGCACGGTCACCGCGCCGACGGCCATCGCCCCGGCCGCCACGGCGAGCGCCACCACGAGGCTGGTCAGCTCGCCGAGCGCACCCCAGGCGACCGCGCCGAGCGCCTGCCCGCCGGCGAAGACCATCTGGTAGACCGAGAGGCCGCGGGCGCGTACCCAGCCGGGCAGGAAGAGCTGCATGGCGGCGTTGACGCTCGACAGGACGGTCATCCAGGCCATGCCGGCGGGCACCAGGGCCAGGGCGACCGGCACCGGGCCCGGCGCCAGGGCGAGCACCACCAGGACGGCGGCGTAGACCAGGCCGGCCAGCAGCAGGAGCCGGTTGGTGCTGAACGCCAGCCGGATCCGGGGCAGCACGAGGGCGCCGGCCACCGCGCCGACGCCGAGCGCGGCGAGCAGCACGCCGTACCCGCCCGCGCCCAGGTCCAGGCGACGGCTCGCGACCAGGGGCAGCAGCGCCCACAGCGCGCTGCCCGGCACCACGAACAGCGCCGCGCGCAGCAGGATCCGGCGGACCACCGGCGAGTGCCGCACGTACCGGCCACCGGCGCGCAGCGCGGCCGTGAACCGCTCGGGCAGGTCGTCGCCGCCGGTCCGTTCGGGCCGCCAGCGCAGCAGGGCCAGCGCGAAGACGGCGAACGACAGCGCGTTGACGGCGAAGACGGTGGCGACGCCGGCCCGGGCGACCAGCACGCCGGCCACCGCCGGTCCGACCGCGCGGGCCAGGTTCACGCTGATCGACCCGAGCGCCGAGGCCGAGACGAGCTGGGAGCGGGGCACCAGCTCGGGGATGACCGCCTGCCAGGCCGGCAGGGTCAGCGCCTGACCGACGCCGAGCGCGAAGGTGAGGGTGAGCAGCAGCGCCGGCGGCATCCGGCCGGCGGCGGTGAGGCCCGCCAGCAGTACGCCGACGGCGGCCAGGAAGCACTGCACGCCGATCAGCAGCCGGCGACGGTCGAGGGTGTCCGCCAGCGCGCCGGCGGGCAGGGCGAGCAGCAGCACGGGCAGCATGCTGGCGGTCTGCACCAGCGACACCAGGGTCGAGGCGTTGGTCTCGTCGACGAGCAGCCACTGGGCGCCGACGGTCTGCATCCAGGTGCCCACGTTGCTGGCCAGCACCGCCAGCCAGAGGCTGCGGAACGCGGCGAGCCGCAGCGGGGCCCAGGGGGACGCGGTGGCGTCGGCGGGCGGGGTCACGGGGGCGCTCACCGACGGGAACCTACCCCGACCTGCCCGCCCCAGTCCGGCAAACCGCTCCGGGCAGGCGGACGGGCCGCCGGGATCACCCGGCGGCCCGTTGCGGTGCGATCGATCAGAAGACGCTGACGCCGTAGCGGCTCAGCGCCTCGCCGACCGGCTGGAAGTAGGTCGTGCCACCGGTGCGGCAGTTGCCGCTGCCACCGGAGGTCAGGCCCAGGGCGATGGTGCCGCTGAACAGCGATCCGCCGCTGTCGCCCGGCTCGGCGCAGACGTTGGTACGGATCAGGCCGGAGACCGAGCCCTCGGCGTAGTTCACCGTGGCGTTGAGCGCGGTCACCGAGCCGCTGCGCAGGCCGGTGGTGCTGCCGGAGCGCTGCACCGACTGGCCGACGTAGGCGTTGCCGGCGGCGGTGATGTCCCGGAAGCTGCCGTTGTAGAGGGAGACGTTGCCGGCGGCGTTGGCGGAGTTGTTGTGCCGCACGATGCCGTAGTCGTTGCCCGGGAAGCTGCTGCCGGCGCGGCTGCCCAGCAGGTTGGTCTGGGCGGAGTTGCTGTACCAGCTGGCCGAGATGTTGGTGCAGTGCCCGGCGGTCAGGAAGTAGTAGGTGCTGCCGCTGCGGACGTTGAAGCCGAGCGAGCAGCGACCGCCGCCACCGGCGTAGATGGCCTGGCCGCCGGAGATGCGGGTGCCGAGCACGCCGGCCTCGGCCTCGATCCGGATCGCGCCGTTCATCCGCTCGGCGGCGGCCTTGACGCGCTCCAGCTTGGCGCCGGTGACGGTGCTGTCGACGGAGACGACGACCTGGTTGGTGGCCGGGTCGGTCCACCACGCGGTGCCGGGGATCTTGGCGGAGCGGTCCAGCTCCGAGGTCGCCCGGGCCAACTCGCTGGCGCCGCGCTTGACGATCTTCGGGGTGGCGCCGGCGGCGCTGACCTGCCGGGCGGCGAGCGCGTCGGTCACGGTGACGACCATCTTGCCGTTGGCGTCGGCGTACGTGCCGGCGGACCGGTCGCCGAGGCGCTCGGCCAGGCCGGCGGCGGCGTCGGGCGAAGCGAACGAGGGTGCGGCCTGGGCGGGCGCGCCGATCAGCGAGCCGGCGACCATGGCGCCGGCCGCGGCGACGACGGCGGCACGACGGAGCGAGGACCTCGTGGGTCGCATGCAACAACCTCCAGAAGGGGGTGACTGACCCGCGCCGGGGCGACACGAGCCGGGAGCAGCCCTGCCGATCTGGGGGTACCGGCCGAGCTCACTGAAGTATTCACATACTTCAGTACGTATGCAAGACCCGACTTTGTCCTTTTCGCCCCGGCTGCGGCGGCCATCAGTCCGAAACATTGTGGACACAGGCGTACGTCTATATGCTTCGCCCGTCGTCCCACCATCCGGTACGCGCGACCGGGTCCTCACGGCGATCGGCGCCGACGACGCGCCTCGCGGCCCCGGGCCGATCCGTCCGCCGACGGACGGTCAGTCGGCGCGGCGGCGCGCCCCGGGCCCCGGACGCGGCACCACGTCGCGCGGCCGGACGATTTCGTGCCCGCGCTCGCAGCGCAGCTCGACGCGGACCTCCGCGCCGCACTCGCGGTGCGCGACCGTCAGCGGCGAGCCCTCCGGGTCGGCCAGGTAGCGGTCCCCCCAGCCGAGGACGGCGACCAGCACCGGCCACAGGTCGAGCCCCATCCCGGTCAGCCGGTACTCGTGGCGCTCCCGGCTGCCGGGCTCCCGATAGGGCTCGCGCCGCAGGACGCCGCGCTCCACCAGCATCGCCAGCCGGTTGGCCAGCACCTGGCGGGGGATGCCGGTGCGCACCCGCATGTCGTCGAAGCGGCGGACGCCGTTGAAGACCTCGCGCAGGACGACGAGGGTCCACCGTTCGCCGAGGATCTCCATCGCCCGGGCGATGGTGCAGTTCTCCACCGACCAGTCCAGTGCCGCGGGTCTCATGCGCTCCAGGCTAGGTCTGATTGACAGACTCAGCAACGCGCTGCCAGGCTGGGTCCATGACGCAGACGCAGGATCCGGCACGTAGCCGCACCTTCTCGTGGTCCGACCCGGGCATCAACGCCGCGCACGTCGGCCGGCGCGGCGGCCTGGAACTGCTGCGCGCGATGATCGCCGGCGAGCTGGCGGCGCCGCCCATCATGCACCTGGTCGACATGTCCCGGATGGAGGCCGACGAGGGGTGGGTGGCCGTCGAACTCGTCCCTCAGGAGTTCCACTACAACCCGCTCGGCACCGTGCACGGCGGGGTCATCTCCACCATGCTGGACACCGCCGCGGCGTGCGCCGTGCACACCACCCTGCCGGCCGGGGTCGGCTACACCTCGCTGGACCTGAACGTGAAGTTCCTCCGCCCGGTGACCGTCGCGAGCGGCACGCTGCGCTGCGAGGGCACCGTCCTGCAGAGCGGTCGCCGCACGGCCCTGGCCGAGGCGAAGCTGCTCGACGCGAAGTCGCGCCTGGTCGCCCACGCCACCTCGACGTGCCTCCTCTTCCCCCTGGACCTCCCGCCCACCGAGTAGTCGATCATGCAGTTGTGGTGCCGGGATCCCGCTGGTTCAGGCGTTCTGTCCCCCACCACGACTGCATGATCGACGGCCCTGTCGCGGGGGCCGGGGTCAGCGGGCGGCCAGGCGGGCGGCGCGGGCGTCGCGCTTCTCCTCGAAGCGGGAGGCGGCGCGCTCGAGGTCGTCGAGGTGCGCCGCGATCTGGTCGCGGGCGGCCTCGCCGTCGGCGTCGAGCCCCGTCACGTTGAAGACGTCCCACTGGCGCAGCACCGGCGCCACCACGTCGTCGCGGTGCTGACGCAGGTCGTAGATGCCGGCGAGGGCGATCGCCACGGACTTGCGGGCGAAGCCGTCGATGCCGTTGCCGGGCATCTGGAAGTCGGCCACCACGTCGGCGACCGCCCGCATCGCCTGACTCGGCGCCAGCTCGAAGGCCCCGGCCAGCAGGTTGCGGTAGAAGACCATGTGCAGGTTCTCGTCGGCCGCGACCCGGGCCAGCAGCGCCTCGCACGCCGGGTCGCCGGTGACCCGACCGGTGTTGCGGTGCGAGATCCGGGTGGCCAACTCCTGAAACGAGACGTACGCCAGGGAGTGCAGCACCTCGTCGTCGTGGACGTTGGCGTAGCCGGCGGACATGTGCGTCATCCGGGCCCGCTCCAGCGCCACCGGGTCCACCGCCCGGGTGACGGTGAGGTAGTCGCGGATGGCGGTGCCGTGCCGCCCCTCCTCGGCGGTCCACCGGTGCACCCACGTGCCCCAGGCGCCGTCGCGGCCGAACAGGGTGGCGATCTCGTGGTGGTACGAGGGCAGGTTGTCCTCGGTCAGCAGGTTGACGATCAGCGCGGTACGGGCCACGTCCGGGATCGTCGAGTCGCTCTCCGCCCACGCCTCGCCGTCCAGCGGCCCGTCGAAGGTGCGCCCCTCGCTCCACGGCACGTACTCGTGCGGGAACCACTCCTTGGCGACGGTCAGGTGCCGGTCGAGGTTCTTCTCGACGACGGGTTCCAGTTCGAGGAGCAGGGCGGTCTGGCTGAGTGCGGTCACGACGATCTCCCTACGGTGGCGTAACTTACGCCACCGTAGGTCCGATCGCGCGTACGCGCCAGTAATGTCTCAGCTGACCAGCGGCCTGAGGTCGGCCCGGGGCAGCGCCCACTCCCCCGCCGAGGCGGGGGCCTGCTCGCCGGAACGGATGTCCTTCACCTCGTCGGCCGCGCCGTCCACCCCCGGGAACCAGACGTACGGGATGCCCCGCCGCTCGGCGTAGCGGATCTGCTTGCCGAACTTCGCCGCGCTCGGCGACACCTCGGTCGGTACGCCCCGCGACCGCAGCGCCTCGGCCACCCGGTTGCTGGCGGCGCGCTGCTCCTCGCCGGTCACCGCGACCAGGACGCAGGTCGGCACGTCCCGCGACACCGACAGCGCGCCGGCGCCGAAGAGCAGCCCCAGCAGCCGGGTCACCCCGATCGAGATGCCCACCCCCGGGAAGCGGGTGGCGCCGGCGCTGGCCAGGTTGTCGTACCGGCCGCCGGAGCAGATCGAGCCGAACCGCTCGTAGCCGACCATCTGCGTCTCGTAGACCGTGCCGGTGTAGTAGTCCAGGCCCCGGGCGATGCGCAGGTCGGCCACGCACAGACCCGGGGAGTGCGCGGCGGCGGTCTCCACCACCCGGACCAGCTCCTCGACGCCCTCGTCGAGCATCGGGTCGCTGACGCCCAGCGCGCGGACGGCGTCGGCGAAGGAGGCGTCCGGGGCGGAGATCTCCGCCAGCGACAGGACCGCCTTGGCCTGCGCCTCGCTCGCCCCGGCGGTCTGCGCCAGCAGCTCGGCCACCTTCGCCGGGCCGATCTTGTCGAGCTTGTCCACCGCGCGCAGGGCCGCCTCCGGGTCGGTCAGCCCGATGCCCCGGTAGAAGCCCTCGCAGATCTTGCGGTTGTTGACCTGGATCCTCACCGGCGGGATCGGCAGCGAGCGCAGCGCGTCGCCGATCACCAGCGGCATCTCCGCCTCGTGGTGCGGGGCGAGGGTGTCGCGGTCGACGATGTCGATGTCGGCCTGGAGGAACTCGCGGTAGCGCCCCTCCTGCGGCCGCTCGCCCCGCCACACCTTCTGGATCTGGTAGCGGCGGAACGGGAACTGCAGCTTGCCGGCGTTCTCCAGCACGTAGCGGGCGAACGGCACGGTCAGGTCGAAGTGCAGGCCGAGCGCGTCGTCGCCGGCCGGGCCGTCGGCGTCGGCCTGGAGGCGCCGGATCAGGTAGACCTCCTTGGAGGTCTCCCCCTTGCGCAACAGCTGGTCCAGCGGCTCCACCGCGCGGGTCTCGAGCGGGGCGAAGCCGTACAGCTCGAAGGTGTCGCGGATCCGGTCGAGGACGTACTGCTCGATCATCCGCTGCGCGGGCGTCCACTCCGGGAAGCCGGAGATGGGCGTGGGCTTGCTCATGATGCTCCGTTCGCGGCCCCGCGCGGTCGGCGCGGGCGAAGAGTCGGCGCGGCCGGCCACGGCCGCGGGGCGAGAAGTCGGTGCGGCCCGGCTGGAGGCCGCGGGACGGGAAGTCGGTGCGGCCGGTCAGAGGCCGCGGGCGGGGGCCGGCGGTCGCGCGCCGCCTCCCGCCACCTCGACGAGGTACGGGTTGGTCGCGCGCTCGCGGCCGATGGTGGTCGCGGGGCCGTGGCCGGGCAGCACGACGGTGTCGTCGGCCAGCGGGAGGATCTTGTCCCGGAGGCTGGTGACCATCCTCGTCATGCTGCCGCCCGGCAGGTCGGTGCGGCCGATCGAGCCGGCGAACAGGACGTCGCCCGAGAGGCAGAGCTGCTCCGCCTCCCAAGACGAGCCGGCGGCCGGCAGCCGGAAGAGCACCGACCCGCCGGTATGGCCCGGGGCGTGGTCGACGGTGATCTCCAACCCGGCGAGGGCGAGCGTGGCGCCGTCGGTCAGCTCGGCGACGTCCTCCGGCTCGGTGTACGGCAGCCGCCCACCGAAGAGCGAGGTGAGATCCGCCGACAGCCCCTTGGCCGGGTCGGCGAGCATCTCCCGGTCGCCGGGGTGCACGTACGCGGTGATGCCGCGTGCGCCGCAGACCGGCGCCACCGAGAACGTGTGGTCGAGGTGGCCGTGGGTGAGCAGGACGGCGGCCGGGTGCAGCCGATGCTCGGCCAGCAGGGCGTCGAGCCGGTCGAGCACCCCGATGCCGGGATCGACCACCACGCACTGCTCCCCCGGCGCGGCGGCGACCACGTAGCAGTTGGTGCCGAAGGCGTCCGCGGGAAAGCCGGCCACGAGCACGTCCGCTCCCCTTCCGTCGAGCTTGTTCCCCGTCCGCAGCCTATCGGGCGGGGCGAGGAGGTTCTGCGCGTGCGTCCGAGGCGTCCCGCGTGGCGCCTATCGCGTGCGTCCTCGCGGCGCGGGCGGCGCCGATCGCGTGCGTCCCGTGGGCCCGACCGGGCCCAGTGACGCGTCCCGATAAACCCGGCCCGGACCTCGTACACCACTTTCCCAGCCGGTAGCCGTACACTCTGGCGGGCGTGTGGCGTGGCGCACCCGCCGTCGAACGGGCGCAGGACGCCCGACCACCGGTGACGACCAGGGTAGAGGAAGGGGAGCACGGGTGGCTTCCAGCAGGGACCGGCAGCGCAAACTGGCGCGCGCCAAGCTCGACCGGCAACTCGCCCGCCGGGCCGCCGCCGTCAAACGCCGTCGGCAGATCCAGGCCGGCGTCGGCGTCGCCGTCGTCCTCGCGCTGATCGTGGCCGGCTCGGCGTGGGCGCTGGGCGCCTTCGACGACGAGCCGAAGGAGAACACGGCCGCCGAGGACGTCTGCCTGTGGACCCCGCAGGACGCCACCGCGAACACCAACCTCAAGGACGTCGGCACCCCGGCCACCCAGGGGCTGCCCACCGACGGCGTACGCCCGATGACGGTCACCACCAACCAGGGTGCGCCGATCACCGTCGAGCTGGACCTGGCCGGCGCCCCGTGCGCGGCGGCGAGCATCGCCCACCTGGCCAGCCGGTCGTTCTACGACAACACCAAGTGCCACGAGATCACCGCCGAGGGCGCGGTGCGCTGCGGCGACCCGAGCGGCACCGGGCTCGGCGGCCCCACCTACTCGTTCTACGACGAGAACGTCCCCACCGCGCCGTCGCCGTCGGCGAGCCCTGCGGCCGGCCAGCCCGCGACCTACCCGAAGGGCACGGTCGCGATGATCGCCAACCCGCCGGGCGCCAACGGCAGCCAGTTCCTGATGTTCTTCAAGGACTTCACGACGGCCGACCCGAAGTACCCGGTCATCGGCCGGGTCACCGGTGGGATCGACGTGGTGGCGAAGATCGGCGCCAAGCCGACCGTGGACAATGGCACGGGGGCCAAGGTCAAGCCCAAGGACGACGACGTGGTCGTGCAGAGCCTGACCGTCGGTGAGCCCGTGGCGCAGGGGACCTCGGCGCCGGCGCCGTCCGCATCGGGCGCTCCGGCGGCCAGCCCGAGCGCCGGCTGACCCGGCCGCCCCACCAGTCTCAGCGGCACCGACCGCGCCACCCGACAGCCCAGGAGGATCCAGGCGTGACGTCCACCAGAGAGCGGCAGCGCGCGGCGGCGCGCGCCCGGCTCGAGAAGGAGATGGCCGAGCGCGCGGCCAGGGCCCGCAAGCGCCGGCAGACCCAGGCGATCGTGGGGGCCGCTTCGGTCCTGGTCCTCGTCGTCGCCGGCACGGTCTGGCTCGTCACCACCCTCGGCGACGACGACAAGACCGACACCGCCGGCCCGGCGGCCGGCAACGTGCAGTGCGCCTGGACCGAGGTCCCCACCGACCAGCGGTCCCCGCAGATCAAGGACGTCGGGTTGCCGCCCGTGCAGCAGTCGAACACCGGCACCCAGACGATGACGATCGACACCAACCTGGGCCCGATCACCGCCACGATCGACCGTGCGGCGGTGCCCTGCACCGCGGGCAGCTTTACCCACCTGGCGGAGAAGAACTTCTTCGACAACAGCAAGTGCCACCGGCTGGTGACCGAGGGCATCAAGGTGCTCCAGTGCGGCGACCCGAGCGCGACGGGCAAGGGCTGGCGGCAGACCGACGGCACCGGCGGCCCGAGCTACCGGCTCGCCGAGGAGAACCTGCCCACCGACAAGCGGCCCCCGTACCCGGAGGGCGTGATCGCGATGGCCAACTCGGGCCAGCCGGGCAGCACGGGCAGCCAGTTCTTCATCGTCTACGGCGACTCGCCGCTGGACCCGAACTACACCGTCCTGGGCACCATCACCGGCGGCATGGACCTCGTGAAGCAGGTCGCCGCGGCGGGTGACGACAAGGCGTTCGCGAAGCAGGCCGGTGGTGGCCACCCGAAGAAGGAAGTCACCATCAACAAGCTCACCATGAGCGCCCCCCAGGGCTGACCCACGCCCAGCCGTACGACGAGCGCCCGCCGGCCGCGCCGGCGGGCGCTCCCCTGTCCCCACCCACCCTCCCGGCCCGCTCCCCCGGCCCGCTCTCGGTGATCATGAGGTTGGCGGCGATCTCGATCTACCTGGCTGCCGCCGACCTCATGATCACCGGGGTGCGGAGGGCCGGGACGGGTGGGAGGGCCGCACGGTGACAGAGCGGGGCGCCCCGGCTCGGTCGGTGCCGGGCCGGGGCGCGCCGTCGTGTGAGGGATCGGGCGGGGTCAGGCGCCCGAGGTGACGCGGTAGGCGTCGAAGACGCCGTCGACCTTGCGGACCGCCGCCAGCAGGTGGCCCAGGTGCTTCGGGTCCGCCATCTCGAAGCTGAACCGGCTCACCGCCACCCGGTCGCGGGTGGTGGTGACCGTCGCGGAGAGGATGTTCACCCGCTCCTCGGAGAGCACCCGGGTCACGTCGGCGAGCAGCTTGTGCCGGTCCAGCGCCTCGACCTGGATGGCGACCAGGAAGGTCGACGCCGAGGTGAGCTTCCAGCTGACCTCGACCACCCGCTCGGCCTGCGCCCGCAGGTCCTCGGCGTTGGCGCAGTCGTCGCGGTGCACGCTCACCCCGCCGGAGCGGGTGACGAAGCCGAAGACCGAGTCCGGCGGCACCGGCGTGCAGCAGCGCGCCAGCTTGATCCACACGTCGCTGACCCCGCGTACGACCACGCCCGGGTCGGCGCTGCTCTGCCGGCTGCGGGGCGGACGGGTGGCGACGGCGGTCTCGGCGATGTCCTCCGCCGCGCCCTCCTCGCCGCCGTACGCGGCCATCAGCTTCTGCACCACCGACTGGGCGGAGACCTGGCTGTCGCCGACCGCCGCGTAGAGCGAGGCCACGTCGGCCAGGTGCAGGTCCCGGGCGATCGCCATCAGCGCGTCGGAGGTGAGCATCCGCTGCAACGGCATGCCCTGCTTGCGCATCGCCTTGACGATCGCGTCCTTGCCGGCCTCGATCGCCTCCTCGCGCCGCTCCTTGTTGAAGTACTGCCGGATCTTCGTCCGCGCCCGGGGGCTCTTGACGAAGCCCAGCCAGTCCTGCGTCGGGCCGGCCGTGTCGGACTTCGACGTGAAGATCTCGATCACGTCGCCGTTGGACAGCGTCGACTCCAGCGGCACCAGCTTGCCGTTGACCCGGGCCCCGATGCACTTGTGCCCCACCTCGGTGTGCACCGCGTACGCGAAGTCCACGGGCGTCGAGCCGGTCGGCAGCGGGATGACGTCACCCTTGGGGGTGAAGACGTACACCTCCTGGCTGGACAGGTCGAAGCGCAGCGCGTCGAGGAACTCGCTCGGGTCGGCCGCCTCCCGCTGCCAGTCCAGCAGCTGGCGCAGCCAGGTCATCTCGTCGATGTGCGCGGGCGGGCCGACGATCTGGGTGCCCTTGTGCTCCTTGTACTTCCAGTGCGCGGCGATGCCGAACTCGGCGGTGCGGTGCATCGCGTACGTGCGGATCTGCATCTCCACCGGCTTGCCGGTGGGCCCGATGACCGTCGTGTGCAACGACTGGTACATGTTGAACTTGGGCATCGCGATGTAGTCCTTGAACCGGCCCGGCACCGGCTGCCAGTTGGCGTGGATCACGCCCAGCGCCGCGTAGCAGTCCCGCACCGTGTCGACCAGGATCCGCACCCCGACCAGATCGTAGATGTCGTTGAAGTCGCGACCCCGCACGATCATCTTCTGGTAGATCGAGTAGAGGTGCTTCGGCCGCCCCGTGGTCTCCGCCTTGATCTTGGCGGCCTTCAGGTCGGTCTGCACCTTCTGGGTGACCTGGCGCAGCAGCGCCTCGCGCTGCGGCTGGTGCTCCCCGATGAGGCGGTTGATCTCCTCGTAGCGCTTCGGGAAGAGCGTGCCGAAGGCCAGGTCCTCCAGCTCCCACTTGATCGTGTTCATACCCAGCCGGTGGGCCAGCGGGGCCAGGATCTCCAGCGTCTCCTTCGCCTTCTGCTCCTGCTTCGGTCGGGGCAGGAAGGTGAGGGTACGCATGTTGTGCAGCCGGTCGGCCAGCTTGATCACCAGCACCCGCGGGTCCTTGGCCATCGCGACGACCATCTTGCGGATCGTCTCGGCCTTGGCCGCGTCGCCCAGCTTGACCTTGTCGAGCTTGGTCACCCCGTCGACCAGTAGCGCCACCTCGCCGCCGAAGTCGGCCCGCATCTGGTCGAGGGTGTATTCCGTGTCCTCGATGGTGTCGTGCAGGAGCGCGGCGACCAGGGTCGTGGTGTCCATGCCCAGGTTGGCCAGGATCGTGGCGACCGCGAGCGGATGGGTGATGTAGGGGTCGCCGGACTTGCGGTACTGCCCGGAGTGCCAGCGGGCCGCGGTGTCGAAGGCGCGCTGGAGCAGCCGCGCGTCCGCCTTGGGGTGGGCGTCCCGGTGGGTCGAGATCAGCGGCTCCAGCACCTCGCTGACCTGCGAGGACTGCCACGGTGCGTTGAACCGCGCCAGCCGCGCCCGCACCCTGCGGCCGGTGGGCGCGGTGGAGAGCGCGAAACCGGCGCTCGGCATGTGGTCGCCGATGACGTCGGCGGGGAAGGGAAGCACGACCCCCTCGGTCGCCGCGCCCGCGCCGCCGGCCGGGGCGGCCGGCGTGTCGGGACGTACGGGCTCGGCCGGGACGGTCACGCCGGGGCCCGCCTCCGGGGCCTGCGCGTCACCGTTCCGTGCGGTCACCGAGCCGTCCGCGTCGCCTGTCGGGTACACCGTGCCCTCCACCGGAGGGGCGACATCGTGGGACACCGGCCTCCTCACCGCTCGCCGGGAAGTCACCGACCGTGCGCCGGCCGGCCTGGTCTCGCGCCGCCCGGACGGGTTCCGCCCGGTCAGCAAAGGGCAATGCTACCCGCACGCACGGTGCCCCGCCGCTCCGCCGGACGGTCCGCACCGGGTCCGCCCGACGGTCGGCCGCGTCAAACGGTCAACAGGGCATGCACCGGACGCGGGGCCAGCCGCTCCCGGCCGCCGAGGAAGGCGAGTTCCAGCAGTACGGTGAAGCCGGCCACGGTTCCGCCGGCCCGCTCCACCAGGTCCAGCGTCGCCTCGGCGGTGCCGCCGGTGGCCAGCACGTCGTCGACCACCAGCACCCGGTGCCCGGCCGTGAAGGCGTCCTCGTGCACCTCCAGCGTGGCCTCGCCGTACTCCAGTGCGTAGGAGGCCGAGTAGGCCGGACGGGGCAGCTTTCCGGCCTTGCGCACGGGCACGACGCCGACCCCCGTCGCGTACGCGATGGCCGCCGCGACCACGAACCCGCGCGCCTCGATGCCGACGACGACGTCGAACGAGTCCCGCCCGTGGTACGCGACGATCCCGTCGATCACCTGACGGAACGTGTCGCCGTCGGCGAACAGCGGCATCAGGTCCTTGAACATGACACCGGGCTTCGGGAAGTCGGGCACGTCGAGCACCCGGCTGGCGACCAGCGCGGCGGTGGCCGGGCCGCTGTCTCCCCGTACCCCGGTGCTGTGGGTCTCCGTCACGGCAGTTCCGCTCCCCTTCACGACGACGGCGTCCTGCATGCTGCTCGCACAGCATGCAGGACGCCGTCGGATCGGTTCCTACCGGGTCTGCCCGGCCCGGCTCAGCGCCGCTTGCCGCCACCCGGCCGGTTGCCACCGCCGCCGGTGGGTCGGCCGCCCCGGGCGCCGGTCGGGCGCTTCCCGGCCGGTCGGGCGCCCACCCGCGGCGCCGCGCCGGCCAGCGCGGCCGACTCCGGGTCGACCGCCTCGTCGTCGGAGTCGTCGCCGCGGGGTGCGGCACCCTTCGGGGTGACCTCCCCACGGGCGATCGCGCCCCGGCGGGCCAGCACCCGCTTGTTGTGCGCCTGGATGCGCGGGTCGTAGTTCTTGAGCACCACCAGCAGCGGGGTGGCCAGGAGGATCGAGGTCAGGAACGCCACCGCCATACCGACGAAGAGCACCAGGCCGAGGTCCTTCAGGGTGCCCGCGCCGAGCAGGCCGGCACCGATGAAGAGCAGACCGCCGACCGGCAGCAGCGCGACCACCGAGGTGTTCAGCGACCGCATGAGGCTCTGGTTGATCGCCAGGTTGGCCGCCTCGCCGTACGTCTGGTTGTTGTTGGCGGTGATGCCGCGCGTGTTCTCCTGCACCTTGTCGAAGACCACCACCACGTCGTAGAGCGCGAAGCCCAGGATCGTGAGGAAGCCGATGACCGTCGACGGGGTGACCTCGAAGCCGACCAGCGAGTAGATGCCGGCGGTGAGGACCAGGTTCATGATCAGCGAGGAGACGGCCGCGACCGCCATCCGCCACTCGAAGCGCAGGACCAGGTAGATCATCACCACCGCGATGAAGATGACCAGACCGAGCAGCGCCCGGGAGGTGACCTGGCTGCCCCACGCCTCGCTGACCTGGTTGCCGCTGATGGTGGCGGCGTCGATGCCGAACTCCTCGGCGATCTCGGCCTTGACGGCGTTGGACTGCTCGGTGTCGAGCTGGGTGGTCCGCACCTCGTAGAAGTCGCCGCCGGTGCCGCCGACCTTCTGGGTGGTGACGACCTTGGCATCGCCGCCGGCCGCGGCCAGGGCATCCTGGACCTGCACCTCGGTCTGCTCCAGTGTGCCGACGCTGGCCGGGATCTGGAACGAGTTGCCGCCGGCGAACTCGATGCCGAGGCTGAAGCCGCGCAGCCCGAAGCTGAGCGCCGACAGCAGGATCAGCCCGAGCGCGAGGCCGAACCAGAGCTTGCGCCGGCCGATGATGTCGAGGCCGGCCTCGCCGCGGTAGAGGCGGCTCGCGAGACCACTCTTTGCCATCTCAGGCCTCCTTCACGCGCGGGTTGCGGGGCTTGGCCGGCTCGGCCGACCGGGGCGGGAGCGCCCGGCCGAGGCCGCTGACCCGCGGGGACAGGAACGCGGAGGTGCGGGCGAACATCGTCATGATCGGGTGCCGGAAGAGGAAGACCACGACGAGGTCCAGCACCGTGGCCAGGCCGAGGGCGAAGGCGAAGCCCTTCACCGTGCCGACCGAGACCACGTAGAGCACCACCGCCGACATCAGCGTGATCGCGTTGGCCGAGATGATCGTGCGGCGGGCCCGGATCCAGGCACGCGGCACCGCGCTGCGCGGGCTGCGCCCCTCGCGGATCTCGTCCTTGAGCCGCTCGAAGTAGATGACGAACGAGTCCGCCGCCACACCGAGTGACACGATCATGCCGGCGATGCCGGCGAGGGTGAGGGTGAAGCCGATCTGCCGGCCGAGCACCACCAGCGCGCCGAAGACCAGCAGCGCCGAGAGGACCAGGCTCAGGAAGATGACCGAGCCGAGCAGGCGGTAGTAGAAGAACGAGTAGATGATGACCAGCGCCATGCCGATGCCCGCCGCGAGCAGACCGGCCCGCAGATGGCTGGCACCCAGGGTGGCGGTGACGTTCTGCTGCTCCTGCGCCTCGAAGGTCACCGGCAGCGCGCCGTAGCGGAGCTGACCGGCCAGGGCGCTGGCGTCCTTCTGGGTGAAGTTGCCGGTGATCTGCGAGTTGCCCGTCAGCACGCCCTGGATCTCGGGCGAGGAGACGATCTCGTTGTCGAGCACGACGGCGACGCGGCACTTGCCGTCCTGGCCGAGGGCGGTGGCGTCACAGGCCTGGCCCTCGTTGTTGAACGCCTCGCGGGTCAGGGCGGTCCACTTGTCCTGGCCGGGGCCGGTGAAGTCGAGGCTGACCACCCACTGGCTGGTCTGGTCCAGCACCGCGCTGGCGCCCTCGACGTCGGTGCCGAGCACCTTCGCCTGGTCGAGCAGGTACTTCGCGGCGCCGTCCTCGCAGGCCACCGCCTGCTGGTCGGGGGTGGAGATCGACGCCGGCGGGCGCTTGTCGAGCTGGGCGCAGCTGATCTGCGGCACGTTGAACTGCATCGTCGCCGGCAGCACCGCGACCTCGCGCGGGTCGAGAGCCGCGAACGGCTTGAGCTTCTCCGCCAGTGACGGGTCGGCGGTCAGGTCGGCCGGGGCCTGGAGACCGCTGGCGGCGGCCCAGGCGGCGGCGCCGACCTTCTGCTCGACGGCCTTGCGCTGCTCCTCGACGCTCTGCGGCACGGGCTCGCCGCTCGCGCTCGGCGTCGGGGTGGCGGCGCCGGCCGAGGGGGTGGCGCTCGGTGCGGCCGACGCGCTGGCGCTCGGAGCCGGGGCCATGCCGCCCTGGCCGCCGCTCGGCGACGCGGTCGCCTTCGGGGCGGCGCTGCCGGACGGGGCGGCGCTGCCCGAGGGCTTCGCGCTAACCGACGGGGCCGGGGACGCGCTGCCCGAGGGGGCCGGGGTGGCGGCGGGCGGCGGGGCGGCGGCCGCGCCGCTGCCGTCGGCGGCCTTGAGCACCTTGCGGAAGCGCAACTCGGCGGCGTCGCCCACCTCGGTCAGGTCGCGGTTCTCGCCGGGCAGGGAGATCACGATGTTGCGGTTGCCCTCGGTGACCACCTCTGCCTCGGCGACGCCGAAGGCGTTGACCCGGCTCTCGATGATCTGGCGGGCCTCTTCGAGGTTCTCCGCCGTCGGGGCCTGGCCGCCGATGCTGTTGGTCGCCTCCAGCGTCAGCCGGGTGCCGCCGACGAGGTCCAGGCCGAGCTTGGGCTCGAGCCTGTCCTTCAAGCCGCCGCTGGCGCCGCCCGCGAAGAACACCAAAAGATAGAGGACGACGAAGATGAGCCCGAGCACGGCCAGTTGCCGTCCGGGCCGCATCTGTCCCTGAGGTGGTGCCACGGCTGTCCTGTCTCCCTGTACGGTCGCGCCGCTGCTGCGGCGGGTGTCGGCCGGTCCGGCCGGCGGTTCCGACGGGCCGGCGTCGGAGGCCGGCATCCGGCTCCGAAGCTCGGCGCGGGGGCGCCGAGCGGAACGGGACGAGCCGACTTCCGGCGTCGGGCCCAACTATCCAGTTTTCACGTCGTCTCCGCTGCCCCGTCGGGAGAAGTCGTCACCGGAGCCCGGCGACCACGACCCCGCGCGGGACGGGAGCGACCGTCACTCCTTGACGACGTCCGCGTCCTCGGTGACCGGCTCGTCGGCCGGGCGCTCCGCCTGGCTGACCACCCGGGCGATGGCCGGACGGGCGTAGCGGGTCTGCACGCCGGGCGCGACCTCGAGCAGGACGGTGTCGTCGTCCACGCCGGTGACCGTGCCGTAAAGACCACCGATGGTGACCACCTCGTCGCCGGGGGCGAGGGCGGACTGCATGGACTCCGCCTCACGGCGGCGCTTCTGCTGGGGGCGGATCATCATGAAGTACATGACGCCGAAGAGCAGAGCGATCATGAGGATCGGCGTCAGGCTGCCGGCACCCCCGCCGCCCTCTGCTGCGTAAAGCACGGTGAAAGACCTTCCCATTGGCCCCCGGCCCGGCGCGGGCGCGCCGGAGCGGAAGCGGATTCTCACGTCCTGTACAGACCGGCGCGAGTCTAATCCCTGCACCTGGGAACGCCGAATGCGGCACAGATCACGTTCACATCACGGCTGATCGGCATCCGTCGTGAACAGATCGGGCACCGCAGGAGCATTCGTGCCGAATGTACCATTCGGGGGCGTGCGGCCCAGGTGCCGCCAGGCGGCCTCGGTGGCGACCCGGCCGCGGGGCGTACGGGCCAGCAGGCCGGCCCGGACCAGGAACGGCTCGCAGACCTCCTCCACCGTGTCCGGCTGCTCGCCCACTGCCACGGCCAGCGTGGACAGCCCGACCGGTCCGCCCCGGAAGGAGTCGACCAGCGCGGTCAGCACCGCCCGGTCCAGCCGGTCCAGGCCCAGCGCGTCGACGTCGTACACCGTGAGGGCGGCCCGGGCGGTCTCCAGGGTGACCACCCCGTCGGCCCGGACCTCGGCGAAGTCGCGGACCCGGCGCAGCAGCCGGTTGGCGATCCGGGGCGTGCCCCGGGAGCGCCCGGCGACCTCCGCGGCGCCGTCGTCGGTGATCGGCACCCCGAGGATCCGCGCCGAGCGGCGCAGCAGCACCTCCAGGTCGGCCGGCGAGTAGAAGTCGAGGTGCGCGACGAAACCGAACCGGTCGCGCATCGGACCGGTGAGCAGGCCGGAGCGGGTGGTCGCGCCGACCAGGGTGAACGGCTCGACGTCCAGCGGGATCGCCGTCGCGCCCGGGCCCTTGCCGACGATCACGTCGACCCGGAAGTCCTCCATCGCGCTGTAGAGCAGCTCCTCGGCCGGCTTGGCGATCCGGTGGATCTCGTCGATGAATAGCACGTCGCCCTCGGCGAGGCTGGTCAGGATCGCCGCCAGGTCGCCCGAGCGCTCGATCGCCGGGCCGCTGGTCACCCGGATACCCGAGCCCAGCTCGGCGGCGACGATGTTGGCCAGGGTCGTCTTACCCAAGCCAGGGGGCCCCGACAGGAGGATGTGGTCGGGCGGGGAGCCGCGCCGCATCGCGCCCTGGAGCAGCAGGTCGAGCTGGTCGCGGACCCGGTGCTGGGCGATGAACTCCTCCAGCCGCTTCGGCCGGACCGTGGCCTCCGCGTCGAGGTCGGCGTCGTGCACGTAGGCGGAGACCAGCCCGCCGTCGGGCCCCGTCACCGGGTGCGGCCCAGCAACCGGATGGCCTGCTTGAGCAGGACCGGCACCGGCGGGACGGCACCGTCGATCGTCTCCGCCACCGCGGCCACCGCCTGGTCGGCCTGACCGGCCGTCCAGCCGAGCCCGACCAGCGCCTGCCGCACCTGCTCGGGCCAGGCCCCGCCGGTGACCCCGGCCGCGCCGTCGGCGCCGACCGGCACCGGGCCGACGCGGTCGCGCAACTCCAGGACCAGGCGCTCCGCGCCCTTCTTGCCGATGCCGGGCACCCTGGTCAGCGCGGCGGTGTCGGCGTTGGCGATCGCCTTGCGCACCGCGTCGGGGGTGTGCACGGCGAGCACGGCCTGGGCCAGCCGGGGGCCGACGCCGCTGGCGGTCTGGAGCAGCTCGAACAGCTGCTTGGCGTCGTCGTCGGCGAAGCCGTAGAGGGTGAGCGAGTCCTCCCGCACGACCAGGCTGGTGGCCAGCCGGGCGGGCTGGCCGATCCGCAGGTCGGCGAGGGTGCCCGGGGCGCACTGCACCGCCAGGCCCACCCCGCCGACCTCCACCACGGCGTGGTCCGGACCGGTCGCGGTCACCACCCCGCGCACGCTGGCGATCATCTGGCTCCTCCTCGTCGTACCCGGTCGGCCGCGGCCGCCAGCTTGGAGCGCGTCCCGCCCCGCCACACGTGACAGATGGCCAGGGCCAGGGCGTCGGCGGCGTCGGCCGGTCGCGGCGGCTCGGCCAGCCGCAGCAGCCGGGTGACCATGGCGGTCATCTGCGCCTTGTCGGCCTGGCCGGAACCGGTCACGGCCGCCTTCACCTCGCTGGGCGTGTAGGTCTGCACGGGCAGCCCGGCGCGGGCGCCGGCGAGCACGGCGATCCCGCTGGCCTGGGCGGTGCCCATCACGGTGCGGACGTTGTGCTGGCTGAAGACCCGCTCGACGGCGACGCTGTCGGGCCGGTGCTCGGCGACCAGGTCGGTGAGCGAGCGGTCCAGGTGCAGCAGGCGCAGCGCCAGCTCGTCGCCCGGATCGGTGTGGACGACGTAGTAGGCGATCAGCGTGCAGGGCCGCCCGGGCACGCCCTCGACCACGCCGACCCCGCACCGGGTCAGCCCCGGGTCGACGCCCAGCACCCGCACGCCGCCTCCTCCCCCAGCCGCCAGCAGTACGTGTGTTCGACACCCTACCGAGCCGGGCGACACCCCGCCGCCGGGGACACGCCGGGCGCGCCGACACGCCGGCCGGGGCGCGCGGCGGCCACACACTCCGGCCGTCGAGTATGTGTCGCCGGCCCATGTGCGCCCGCACACACAGCTCGTAACTTCATGCGCCATGACGGCAGAACCCGTGGCGGTCCCCCACGTCGTACACGTCGACCTCGCTGGTCGTACCGCCCTGGTGACCGGGGGCGGCAGCGGCATCGGCCGGGCCTGCGCCCTGCGGCTGGGCGCCGCCGGCGCGAAGGTCCTGGTGGTGGACCGCAACATCGAGGCGGCCAAGGCGGTGGCGGCGGAGGCCGGCGGGCGGGCCGAGGGCCTGGACCTGGCCGAGCCGGACGCGGTGGACCGGCTCGACGCCGACGTGGACATCGTGGTGAACAACGCGGGCCTGCAGCACGTGGCGCCGGTGCAGGAGTTCTCCCCGGAGCGCTTCGCCCACCTGCACCGGGTGATGGTGGAGGCACCGTTCCTGATCATCCGCCGGGCGCTGCCGCACATGTACGCCAGGGGCTGGGGGCGGATCGTGAACATCTCCTCGGTGCACGGGCTGCGCGCCTCGCCGTACAAGTCGGCGTACGTCTCCGCCAAGCACGCGCTGGAGGGGCTGTCGAAGGTGGTCGCGCTGGAGGGCGCCCCGCACGGCGTCACCGCCAACTGCATCAACCCGGCGTACGTGCGGACGGCGCTGGTGGAGAGCCAGATCGCCGACCAGGCCGCCAGCCACGGCATCCCCGAGAGCGAGGTCGTCGAGAAGATCATGTTGGCGCGGGCGGCGATCAAGCGGTTGATCGAGCCGGAGGAGGTGTCCGAGCTGGTGGCGTACCTCTGCTCCCCGCCGGCGGCGTTCATCACGGGCGCGTCCATCGCGCTCGACGGGGGCTGGACGGCGAACTAGTGGTGAGCCGCACAATGTCGGTCATGTCGTCACCGGTGGAGTTCCTGGAGCTGCTCGCCCGCGAGGCCGCCGCGGTGGAGTTCGAGGGGCCACTCGTCGCCGCGCGCGCCGCCGGGCTGCCGCCCGCGCGGCTCGCCGAGCTGGAGCAGGCCAAGACGGTGGCGCTGCGCGTGCGCGCGCTGCTGGAACGCCGCCGCCGCCGGGAGGTCGAGCTCTCCGGGCTGTACGACACGGTCAGCGACCTGGCCGGGCTGCGCGACCTGGACGACGTGCTGCGCGCGATCGTGCACCGGGCGCGCAACCTGCTCGGCGCGGACGTCGCCTACATGACCCTCGACGACGACGAGCGCGGCGACACGTACATGCGGGTGACCGACGGTTCGGTCTCCGCCCGCTTCCAGCAGCTGCGGCTGCCGATGGGCGCCGGCCTCGGCGGCCTGGTGGCCCAGTCCGGCGCCCCGTACGTGACCGCGAACTATCCGGAGGACGACCGCTTCCACCACACCGGCGAGATCGACGCCGGCGTGGGTGAGGAGGGCCTGGTGGCCATCCTCGGGGTGCCGCTGCGGCTCGGCTCGACCTCGATCGGCGTGCTCTACGCGGCCAACCGCTCGGCCCGGCCGTTCGTCCGGGAGGAGGTGGCGCTGCTGGTCTCCCTCGCCGCGCACGCGGCGGTGGCCATCGACACCGCCCGGCTGCTCGCCGAGACCCGGGCCGCGCTGGAGGAGCTGTCGCTCGCGAACACCACCATCCGGGCGCACAGCAGCTCGGTGGAGCGGGCCGCGGCGGCACACGACCGGATGACGGCGCTGGTGCTGCGCGGCGGCGGCGTGGAGGACGTCGCCGCGGCGGTCACCGACGTGCTGGGCGGGGCGCTGCTGGCGCTCGACGCGGAGGGCCGGCTGCTGGCCCGGGTCGGCGAGATCGAGGAGCCGGACCGGGCGGACATGGTGGAGGCGGTGGCCGCGTCGCGTACGGAGGGCCGCAGCGTGCGGCGGGGCCGGCTCTGGTACGCCGCCGTGGTGGCCGGGGCGGAGAACATGGGCGCGCTGGTGCTGCGCCCCGACGACGAGCTGGTCGACGCCGACCAGCGGATCCTGGAGCGGGCGTCGCTGGTGACGGCGCTGCTGCTGCTGTTCCGCCGTACCGTCGCCGAGGCGGAGGGGCGGGTCCGGGGCGAGCTGCTCGACGACCTGATCGCCCGGCCGCTGCGGGACACCGACGCGCTGCGCAGCCGGGCCCGCCGGCTCGGCGTGGACCTGGACGCCCCGCACGTGCTCGTGGCGGTGGGCGACGACGCCATCGCCGCCACGGGCTCGGCCCGGCAGCGGGTGCTCTCCTGGGCCACCACGTACGCCTCGACCCGGGGTGGGCTGGCGGCGGCCCGCGACGGTCGGGTGGTGCTGATGCTGCCGGGCCGGGACGCGGGCGGCAGCGCCCGGGCGGTGGCCCGGGACCTGTCCCGGGCGACCGGCCGGCCGGTGACCGCCGGGTCGAGCGGCCCGTCGACGGGGCCGGCCTCGCTGGCCGCGACGTTCGCCGAGGCGGAGCGGTGCCTGACCGCGCTGGGCGCGCTGGGCCGCTCGGGGCAGGGGGCGAGCACGGCCGAGCTGGGCTTCGTCGGGCTGCTGCTGGGCGCCGTCGGCGACGGGGGCGACAAGGACGTGAACCGGTTCCTGACCGCCACCGTCGGGCCGGTCGTCGACTACGACGCCCGGCGGGGCACCGCGCTGGTGAAGACCCTGGAGGCGTACTTCGGGGTCGGCGGCAGCCTGGCCCGGGCCGCCGAGCAGCTGCACGTGCACGTCAACACCGTCACCCAGCGGCTGGAACGGGTCGGGCAGCTGCTCGGCGCGGACTGGCAGAAGCCGGAGCGGGCGCTGGAGGTGCAGCTGGCCCTGCGCCTGCACCGCCTGCGTACGCCGGCCGTCTGAGCCGCCGTTCGACCACCCGCCGCGTGACCGGCGACCCCCGCGTGGTGGGGCGGTCAGCGGGCGCGGATGCCGTCCAGGACGCCGTCGACGATGCGCTGCGGCAGGGTCGTCTCGTCGAGGTCGGGGTGCCAGCGCATGACGCGCTGCACCAGCATCGGGCCGGCCAGCATCGCCATGACCACCTCGACGTCGAGATCCGCGCGCAGCTCGCCGGAGCGCATCCCGCGCCGCAGCACCTCGCGCATCATCTCCCGCCGGGGCTCGATGATGTTCTGGTAGAGCTGGTACTGCTCGGGGCTGCGGTTGACCTCCGGCACCAGGCAGGGCATGATCCGCGCCGCCCGCGGGTCGATGTGGTGACCCACCGCGCCCACCAGCAGGATCAGGTCGTCGCGGACCGAGTGGCCGGCGGGCTCGGGCGGGGTCCCCTTGAGCGTACGCAGGGCGTCGCGCAGCAGCGCGTCCTTGCCCGGCCAGCGGCGGTAGATGGTGGCCTTGCCGACCCCGGCGCGGGCCGCGATCGCCTCGATCGAGATCGCCTCGATCGTGCTGCCGTCGGCGAGCAGGTCGAGGGCGGCCTCGACGATCGCCTCGTCCGCGCGGACGCTCCTCGGCCGCCCGGGCGGCCGAGGAGCGTCGGCGGTGGAAGTCATGTCGGACATTGTTCCCGAAGCTAGGCGGTCCCGGCCAACTCGGGTTCCCCCACCGGCGCCGGCTTCCCCGCCGGGGCGGCGGGGCGGCCGGGCATCCAACGCAGCACCACGACGATGCCGAGCGCGGCGATCGCGGCGGCGAGGCCCGCCGCCCAGTGCATCGCGGCCAGGAAGGCGTCGTCGGCGACCGCGATCAGCTGCGGCGCCGCCGGCCCGAGCTGACCGGCCGCGGCGTACGCGCCGGAGATGGACTCGCCGGCCGCCTCGCGCGCCCCGGCGGGCAGGTCCCGCAGGGCGGGGTCGACGTCGGCACGGTAGACCGCGGAGAGCACCGACCCGAGCACCGCCACGCCGAGCGCGCCGGCCACCTGCCGGACCGTGTTGCTGACCGCCGAGCCGACGCCGGCCTTCTCCCGGGGCAGCGCGGACATGATGGACTCCGTGGCCGGGGGCATGATGTTGGCCATCCCGGTGCCCTGGAGGAAGAAGACGACCAGCACCACCCAGATCGGGGTGGCCGCGTCGACGAAGGCGAACGCGCCGAGCGCGACCACGGTCAGCGCCAGCCCCACCGTCGCGACCGCCCGGCCGCCGTACCGGCGGACCATCGCCGCGCTGCTCGGGGCGAAGATGAGCTGGGCCACGGCGAAGGGCAGGTAGAGCAGTCCGGTCTCCAGCGGGCTGAAGCCGCGCACCAGTTGCAGGTAGAACGAGCTGAAGAACATCACGCCCATCGCGGCGAAGAAGATCAGCCCGACGATGGCCACCGGAGCGGCGAAGCGGGGCACCCGGAACAGCCGCACGTCCAGCGACGGGTGGTCGCTGCGCCGCTCGTACGCGACGAACCAGGCCAGCACCGCCAGGCCGCCGAGGATCGCGGCCCAGACCAGCGGACGGCCGAAGCCGTGCTCGCCGCCGTCGATGATGCCGTACGTCAACGCGACGAGCCCGACCACCGACAGCAGTACGCCCCCGACGTCGACGCGGCCCGGATCCGGGTCCCGCGACTCGGGCACGAGCAGCGCCACCAGCACCACGCCGAGCGCCACCACCGGCACGTTGATCAGGAAGACCGAGCCCCACCAGTAGTGCTCGAGCAGCGCGCCGCCGAGGATCGGGCCGATCGCCACGGCCAGGCCGACCGCGCTGGCCCAGACGCCGATCGCCCGGCCCCGCTCGCGGGGGTCGAAGACGTTGGAGATGATCGAGAGCGTGACCGGCATGATGGCCGCACCACCCACGCCCATCAGCGCGCGGGCCGCAACGAGTTGCGCCGGGCTCTGCGCGTACGCCGACAGCAGCGACGCCAGCCCGAAGAGCACCAGGCCGATCAGCAGGAAGCGCTTGCGCCCGGCGCGGTCGCCGAGCACGCCGAAGGTGAACAGCAGGCCGGCGAAGACCAGCGTGTAGGAGTTGATCGACCACTCCAACTCGCCCTGACTCGCGCCGAGGCCGTGCACCGGGTCGGCGAGCGTCCGCAGCGCGACGTTGAGGATCGTGTTGTCCAGGACGACCACGAGCAGGCTGATCACCAGCACCCCGAGGATCGCCCACCTCCTCGGGTGTCCCGTGTTCTCGCGCGGTGGCATCTTCGCGTTCTCCCCCCGGTCCCGTTTCGATACGGGTCAGACTCGTAATTCAGGATCAGCCTAGGCGGGCAATTATCGATACGGAACCGGTTCGTATCTCATGTGGCGGCGGTCACTCCTGCCCTCTTCCCGGATGCGCTACGCGGCCCGGATGGCCGCCCAGGCGCGCATCCAGGGATGCGCCTACGTCCGTGTCGCCGGATCCGCCGTCGGATGCGGTCCGCGACGTGCCCGCCCGCCGCGGGGGTCGATCATGCAGTTGTGGTGGGCATCCTGCCCTGAATCGCACCTTGTGCAGGGCACCACAACCGCATGATCGACGCCCCCCGTCCCGGCCGGGTCGGGTCGGGTCGGGTCGGGTCGGGTCGGGTCGGGTCGGGTCGGGTCGGGTCGGGTCGGGTCGGGTC
>NZ_JBHMIR010000020.1:0-126047 GCF_048060285.1 Micromonospora sp. LOL_025
CGGCTGCCGTGGCGGCGGCTGCCGTGGCGGCGGCTGCCGTGGCGGCGGCTGCCGTGGCGGCGGCTGCCGTGAGGGTGGCTGCCGCCGCCTCGGGGTCGTCGGCGCGCATGACGGCACCCAGCACCGCCACCCCCACGGCACCCGCCTCGACGCAGGCGGCCACCTGGTCCGGGCTCCGCACTCCACCGAGCGCCAGGATCGGCACGGAGCTGGCCGCGATCAGCGCGCCGAGCCCGTCCGGGCGCAGGGGTGGGCCGTAGCCGGGTTTGGTGCTGGTCGGGTAGACGGGCGAGAGGGTGGCGTAGTCCTCCGTGGTGAGTCGCGCCAGCTCCGCCCGGTCGTGGCAGGAGCGGCCGACCAGGCCGAGCCTCGGCGGCGGGTACGGGCCGGCGGAGGGCAGGTGGACGGCGTCGCCGCCGAGCGGGTCGGGGCCCGCGACGATCAGCGTGCCGCCCGCCTCGGCGAGGATCGCGCGCAGCTCGGCGGCGAGGGCGGCGCGCTCGGCCCGGGGCAGGTCCTTCTCCCGCAGCACCACCCACCGCACTCCCCCGGCGACGGCCCCCGCCACGACGTCGACCAACGACCGCCGCGCCTGCCACCGGTCCGTCAACAGCACGACGCCGGCCGGCCCGCCCGAGATCTTGGCGGGAAACGGCCCCTCCAGGGGCCTTTCCGTACCAAGATCCGCAGCCGAGGCCGCAGCCGGAGTCGGTGCCGCAGCCGGAGTCGGTGCCGCAAGGGCGGGGCCGGGGCTGGCGGTCACAGGTCCGGCCGTCCCTCGTCCGGGGTGGAGGCGAGCGCGTGGAAGCGCCGGGCGATCCGGCCCGCCCCGTACGCTAGCCGGCCCGCCTCGACCGCGTACCGCATCGCGGTGGCCATCGCCACCGGGTCGGCGGCACGGGTGACCGCGCTGGCGAGCAGCACCGCGTCGCAGCCCAGCTCCATGGCCAGCGCGGCGTCCGAGGCGGTGCCGATGCCGGCGTCCAGGATCACCGGCACGTCGACGCCCTGCCGGATCAGCCGGATGTGGTGCGGGTTCGACACGCCCAGGCCGGAGCCGATCGGCGCGCCCGCCGGCATCACCGCGGCGCAGCCGACGTCGGCCAGTCGGCGTGCCAGGATCGGGTCGTCCGACGTGTACGGCAACACCACGAACCCGTCGTCGACGAGTTCCTCGGCGGCGCGCAGCAGCTCCACCCCGTCGGGCAGCAGCGTGCGCTCGTCGCCGATCACCTCCAGCTTCACCCAGTCGGTGCCGAACGCCTCCCGGGCCAGGTGCGCCACCTTCACCGCCTCGCCCGCCGTGTAGCAGCCGGCGGTGTTCGGCAGCAGCCGTACGCCGCAGCGGTCCAGCAGGTCCAGCAGCCCACCGGCGGTGCCGGGGGCGGTGTCGACGCGGCGCAGGGCCAGGGTGACCAGTCCGGTGCCGGAGGCGCGGATGGCGTCCTCCAGCACGCGTAGGTTGGCCGCGCCGCCGGTGCCGAGGATCAGCCGGGACGTGAAGCTCACGCCACCCAGGTCGAAGCTCACCGCGTCACCCGCCCTGGGCGGCGCTGAGCACCTCGACGCGGTCGCCGTCGCGCAGCACGGTCGCCGGCCAGCCCGTACGCGGCACCACCTCCCCGTTGACCGCGACGGCGAGGCCGCGCTGCTGGTCGGTGACCGCGCGGACCAGGTCCGCCACGGTCGAGCCGCCGGGCAGGCTGCGCCCGGCGCCGTTCACCGTCAGTTCCACGTGTGTTCCTCCTCGCGTGCGGACAAGTCGTGACCGAACCGGGCCGGGGTGAAGGGGGCGAGCAACGGGTCCGTGGCACCCGTGACGACCAGCTCGGCGATCAGGTCGGCGGTGACCGGGGTGAGCACGATGCCGTGCCGGTGGTGCCCGGTGGCGGCGAGCACGCCGGGCCGGCCGGGCAGGGGGCCGAGGATCGGGGCGTTGTCGGGGGTGCCGGGGCGCAGGCCGGCGAGGGTCTCGACCAGGTCGTACTCGGCCAGCTCGGGCAGCAGGTCGACGGCGGCGCGCAGCAGGCGCAGCACCGCCCCGGCGGACACGTCGGTGTCGGAGCGCTCCTCGACGGTCGCGCCCACCACCACCTCCCCGCCGTCGCGGGGCACGAGGTAGACGTGCTCGCCGTCGGCGTACCCCCGGATGACGTGCCGGAAGCCCGGCGCCCCGCCGCCGGGCGCGCGGAGCCGGACCACCTGCCCCTTCACCGGCCGCACCGGCAGCCCCGCCAGGGCCGCCGCGCCGCAGCCGGCCGCGACCACCGTGACGCGGGCGTCCACGTCGGACAGGGAGCGCACGGCGGCGGGGACCAGCGCGGCACCGGCCCGCTCGGCGGCCGTGCGCAGGGCCGGCACCAACCGGCGCGGGTCGACCTGGTGGTCGGTGGCCGCGAGCGCGCCGCCGCGCACCCGGGGCGCCAGCGCCGGCTCGCGGTCCCGCAGCGCCGACGGGCGCAGCGGCGTCACCGGCAGCCCGATCCCCTGCTGGTACGCCCAGAGCCGGCGCGCCTCGGCCAGGTCGTCGGCGGTGAGCCCGACCATCAGCGTGCCCTCGGTCCGGTAGCCGACGTCCACGCCGGTGGCGGCGGTCAGCTCGGCGGCGAAGGCCGGCCAGCGGGCGGCGGAGGCGGTCAGCAGCCCGGTCAGCTCGTGCTCGCCGAAGTACGCCTCGGCGACCGGGGCGAGCATGCCGGCGGCGACGTGGGACGCGCCGGATCCGGGGGCGGGGTCGTGCACGACGACGCGTAGTCCGCGCTGCGCGCAGCGCCAGGCGATCGCCAGCCCGACCGGTCCCGCCCCCACCACGGCGACGTCCGGTCGGTTCAGCACCCCAGCGCTCCCAGCAGCTCCGCCGTCGCCCGGGCCGGATCCGCCGCCCCGGAGAGGGCCCCCACCACCGCCACCCCGTACGCCCCGGCGGCCAGCAGCGCGGGCACCCTCGCGGCGGTCACCCCGCCGATCGCGACGACCGGCACGTCCACGGCGTCGGCGACGGCGCGTACCCCGGCCGGGCCGATCGGCGCCGGCAGCCCCGTCTTGGTGCCGGTGGCGTGGCAGGGGCCCACGCCCAGGTAGCTGGCCCCGGCGGCGACCGCCTCGGCGGCCGTCCCCGGCTCGCGGGCGGTGGCGCCGAGCACGGCGGTCGCGCCGAGCACCCGGCGGGCCGCCCCGACCGGCAGGTCGTCCGCGCCGACGTGCCCACCGGCGGCGCCCACGGCCAGCGCCACGTGCAGCCGGTCGTTCACCAGGCAGGTGGCGTCGTACCGGGCGCAGAGCGCGACCACCCGTCGGGCCAGGTCGTACGCCTCCCGGTCCGTGGCGTCGTCGGTCACGCGGACCTGCACGACCAGTTCCGCGCGGGCCACCGGGAGGGCGGCCCGCAGCACGGCGACCGGATCCCGCCCGGGTCGGGTGTCGGTGATGAGATGCAGTCGCCCGAGGGACGGCACGGCAACACTCCTCCCTGCGCCGGCATTACCCGGATCAGGTTCGACGGTCGGGGGCTCACAGCCCCCCTCTCAGCCCGGTGTACCGGGCTCCCGTGGGTCACTTGCGGGTGTCACCGTACGACGGATCGCCGGATCCGCCAAGGTCGAGCTGCGGATTTCACACCGACCGCCCGAACCCGACGGACGGGGCGGCGCGTGACCGTCCCGTCACGCGATGCTGTCCGGATGCCCTCCGCCGCCCGGGTACTGCTGCACCGCCGGGCGGTGAAACTCGCCGCGTTGCGCGCGTACGCCGACGCGCGGTCCGGCTGGCCCGGCCTGCCCCTGCTGCGGGAGGTCCTGACGCTGGCGGAGCCGCTGGCCGAGTCACCCATGGAGACCCGCCTCCGGCTACTCCTGCTCGACGCGGGGTTGCCACCGGCGGTGGCCCAGCACGACGTTCGCAAGGCCGACGGGCGGTTCGTCGGCCGGGTGGACCTGGCCTGGCCCGCCCTGCGCGTCGCGGTCGAGTACGACGGCGACCACCACCGCGAGCGTGCCCACTTCCGCCAGGACGTCGCCCGGCTGAACGCGCTGCGGGCGGCCGGCTGGATCGTCCTGCGCTTCACCGCCGACGACGTGCTCCGGCACCCCACCCGCACCGTCGCCCTGGTCACCCAGGCCCTCCGCGAACGCCACCCCTCCATCTGACCCGACCACCGCCCTCGGTGGAACAGCACGGGTGTCTCCGCCGTCCGCTGACACCCGTGATGTTCCACCCAGCGACCACCCGGCACACGCCACGACCGGCCGCCGCGCACAGCGGCCACATGCCGGGCACGAGGCGACCCGACAGTCGGGTGGAACGTGGTGGGTGTTTCCGGTGCCGGGTGACACCCATGGCGTTCCACCGAGCCTCGCCCCAGCGCGGGTTGGGGTGCCGCGCACAGCGCACCACCCCCGGTGCCTGCCGGGGGTGGTGTCGACGTGGCTCAGAGGACGGCGCGCAGGGCTTCGAGGTCCTCGTCGGTGGGCTGCCAGGTGCCCGCCTCCGCGTTGGCGCGTACCTGCTCGGGTGTGGTGGCGCCGGCGATCACCGAGGTCACCGCGGGCTGGGCGGCCAGCCCGCCGATCGCCACCTGGAGCATCGACAGCCCCCGCTCGGCGGCGTACGCCTCGATCGCCTCGATGGTGTCCCAGTCGGCGGCGGCGAGTCGCTGGGCGTACCGGCCGCCACCGGCGAGGCGGCTGCCGGCCGGCGGGGCCTCGTTGCGCTTGTACTTGCCGGTGAGCAGCCCGTTGGCCAGCGGGAAGAACGGCAGCAGCCCGAGGCCGAAGCGCTCGCACGCCGGCACCACCTCGGCCTCGACGCCGCGCTCCAGCAGGCTGTAGTGGTTCTGTGCGCTGATGAACCGGGACCGGCCGTTCGACGAGGCCACCCAGTCCGCGTCGGCGATCTGCCAGCCGGCGAAGTTGGAGTTGCCCAGGTAGCGGACCTTGCCGGCGCGGACCAGGTCGTCGAGCGCGGCGAGCGTCTCGTCGATCGGGGTGCCCGGGTCGGGCTCGTGCATCTGGTACAGGTCGATGTGGTCGGTGCCGAGCCGGCGCAGCGACGCCTCCACCGCCCGGGCGACGTAGCGACGGGCGCCCCGGGCGCCGAAGTCGGGGCCGTTCATGCCGTTCATGTCCATGCCGAACTTGGTGGCCACCACGACGTCGTCGCGCCGGCCCTTGAGCGCCTGGCCCAGCAGCTCCTCGGAGCCGCCCTGCGGCTCCCCGTAGATGTCGGCGGTGTCGAAGAAGTTGATCCCGGCGTCGAGCGCGGCGTCGACCACCGCCCGGGTGCCGTCGAGGTCGAGCTTGCGGCCGAAGTTGTTGCAGCCGATGCCGACCACGGACACCACGAGCCCGGAGTCGCCCAACCGGCGGTAGGTCATCTCAGTCACGAGATCCACCCTATGCCGCCCGGCCGGGCCACGCCGTGGACCACGGAGCCCACCACACGCACGGACCCGGAAGCCGAACCAGGCCCCACGGGCCGCGAGGCCCACGCACGACCCACGCACCCTCGGACCACGCCGCCCACGCAGGACCCACGCGCACCGACGGCGGAGCCCGTTCGGCGTACGTCACGGACCGTCAGTCGAGCACGTCGGCGACGAGCCGGCGGGCGGCGGCGAGCGTGCCGGCCAGCTCGTCCGGCGTGTGCCCGACCGCGCCGAGCAGCGCCTGCGCCCGCCGGGCGAAGTCGGCGGGGATCACGCCACGTCCCAGACCGGTTCCGGAGTCTCCACCACCTCGTTGTCACCCCGGAAGAGCACGAACCGGTCGAAGGAGCGGGTGAACCAGCGGTCGTGGGTCACCGCCACCACGGTCCCCTCGAACGCCGTCAGCCCGGCCTCCAGCGCCTCCGCCGAGGCCAGGTCGAGGTTGTCGGTGGGCTCGTCGAGCAGCAGCAGCGTCGCGCCGGACAGCTCCAGCAGCAGCACCAGGAAGCGCGCCTGCTGACCGCCGGAGAGGGTGCCGAAGCGCTGGTCGCCCTGCCCCGCCAGCTCGTACCGGCTCAGCGCCGCCATCGCGGCGTGCCGGTCCATGCCGGTCCGGTGCTCGTCGCCCCGCCAGAGGATCTCGACGAGGGTCTTCGTCATCAGCTCCGGCCGGTCGTGGGTCTGCGAGAAGTGCCCGGGGCGTACGCGGGCGCCGAGCCGGGCCACCCCGTCGTGCACCACCGGCGCGAGCGCGGCGGCGCCGTCGACCGGACCGTTCGCCGGGTCGGGGTCGGTGCCGCCCCGGGCGAGCAGCCGCAGGAAGTGCGACTTGCCCGTCCCGTTGGCCCCGAGCACCGCGACCCGGTCGCCGTACCAGATCTCCAGGTCGAACGGGAAGGTCAGGCCGTCGAGCTCCAGCTGCTCGCAGATCACCGCGCGCTTGCCGGTCCGCCCGCCGGTGAGCTGCATCCGGATGTCCTGGTCCTTCGGCGGTACGGGCGGCGGCCCGGCCTCCTCGAACTTGCGCAACCGGGTCTGCGCGGCCTGGTAGCGCGACGCCAGCCCGTCGTTGTACGCGGCCTTCTGCTTGTACATCAGCATCAGCTCGCGCAGCTTCTGGTGCTCCTCGTCCCACCGCTTGCGCAGCTCGTCGAGGCGGGCGTGCCGGGCCACCCGCGCGGAGTGCCAGCTCGCGAAGCCGCCCGGGTGCACCCAGGCGCTGCCGCCCTCCACGGCGACCACCCGGTCGGCGGTGTGGGCGAGCAGCTCCCGGTCGTGCGAGACGTAGAGCACCGACTTGGTCGACTCGCGCAGCCGCCCCTCCAGCCAGCGCTTGCCGGGCACGTCGAGGAAGTTGTCCGGCTCGTCGAGGAGCAGCACCTCGTCGGGGCCGCGCAGCAGCAGTTCGAGGGCGAAGCGCTTCTGCTGACCGCCGGAGAGCGTCCGGACGGGCCGTTCCCGGGCGCTCTCCCAGGGCAGGCCGAGCACGATGGTGGCGACCGTGTCGAAGAGCACCTCGGCGTCGTATCCGCCGATCTCGCCCCAGGCCGCGAGCGCGTCCGCGTACGCCAGCTGGGCCTTGCCGGCGGCGGTGCTGTACTTGCCGCGGACCTCGGCGGCGCGCATGGCCCCCTCGGTCTCGACCAGCCGGCGGCCGGCGTCGCGCAGCGCGGGCGGGGCCAGCGACAGGGCCAGGTCGGCCAGCGTGGACTCGTCGCCGATCATCCCGATGAACTGGCGCATCACGCCCAGCCCGCCGGAGCGCGCGATCGCGCCGGTCTTCACCGGCAGGTCGCCGGCGACCATCCGCAGCAACGTCGTCTTGCCCGCGCCGTTCGGCCCGACCAGGGCCACCTTGGCGCCCTCCCCGACCCGGAACGACACGTCGGAGAAGAGCTCCCGACCGTCGGGAAGGATGTGCCCGACCGCTGCCACGTCCACGTATCCCACGTCGGCATCCTGCCCGAGCAGGGGCCGGGCGGCCCAACCATTTACCGGGTGACCCGCAGCACCCGGTAGCCCTTCTGGCTGGCGTGGCGCCCCACCTGCCAGCCCTGCTCGACCAGCCAGCGCTGCAACGAGTCCCCGCCGAGATAGCGGGCCACCACCAGCCAGGCGACGCCGTCCGGGGCGAGCCGGGGCAGCCAGCGCAGCAGGATCCCGTGCAGTTCGTCCTTGCCGACGTGGATCGGGGGGTTGGACCAGAGCTGGGTGAAGGTCAGGTCGGCGGGTACGTCGTCCGGCGCGGCGACGCGCACCCGGTCGGCCGCGCCGACCCGCGCGGCGTTGGCCGCGGTGAGTTCGCGGGCCCGTTCGTTGACGTCGACGGCCCACACGCTCGCCGACGGCGCGGAGCTGGCGAGCACGCAGGTGATCGGGCCGAAGCCGCAGCCGAGGTCGAGCAGGGCGCCGGTGGTTTCGGCGGACGGCAGCTCGGCCTTGCGCAGCAGCACCGCCGTGCCGGGGTCGAGGCGGGCGGCGGAGAAGACGCCGGCGGAGGACGCCAGGGCGTAGTCGCGGCCGGCGACGGAGAACTCGACCTCGCGCGGGTTGGCGGCGGTCGTGGGTTCAGCGGTGAAGTAGTGTTCGCCGGTCACGCCGGCAATTCTCGCACCGCCGCCGGCCACCCCGGCGCGGGCCCGGCGGCCCGACCAGGCCGACCGGGCCGACCAGGCCGGGCACGGCGGCGTAGGCCCCGGCACGGCGGCGCGGACCATGAACGGCAGGGATGGCGGCGGCGCGGGCCTGGTGCGGCGGCGCGGGTGCCCAGCACGGGACGAAACGACTCCACCCGCAATTTCCGATTATTCGCACCTAAAGGGACAATGCCTCCTATTCTGGGCGACATGGTGTATCGGTACGAGTCCGATGAGGACGCATTCATGGAGTACCCGGAGCCCGGGTCCGACGGGTCGGTGCTCGGTGCCGGTCCGCCTCCCCCAGCCGGCCCCTCCCCGTCCCGCTTCCCGACGCCGTCGCTGCCCCGCGCCAACCGGGTCGCGCTGCCCTCCGCCGCGCCGGAGCCGGTCCGCGCCGCGGCGCAGGTGTCGCCTCCGCTGCCCGCCCACGTGCGGGCACCCGTCGAGACGCAGCCGCCCGCGCCGGTCGAGCCGCCGCCGGTCGAGCCGTTGCCGCCCGTCGAGCCGCCGTTGTCAGCCGGGCGGTCGCAGCGGCGTGGCGGCGGCCGGTGGTGGCAGGTCGTGGTCGGCGGCGCGGCCGTCCTGGCGCTGCTCGCGCTCTGCGGCCTCGGCGCCGCCGCCCTGCTGGCCGAGCGCGACGGGACCCCGCAGACCGCGCCCACGTCCCCACCGGAGGCGGCCGAGTCCGCCGACGTCGGGGCCCAGGCCCTCGACTCGCGGGACACCGACCAGGCGCCGCTGACCGCCAGGGAGCTCTTCCCCGGCAAGCAGCTCGTCGTCGCCGACGGGGAGCCCGCCTACAAGGTGTTGAAGAGCCAGTCCAGCGCCAGCTGCGCGGTGGCGGCCACCGGTGAGGTCGCCGACCTGCTGGTCCGCCTCGGCTGCACCCAGGTGGTCCGGGCCACGCTGCGGACGCCCGACGGCGGCCACCTCGTCACCACCGGGTTGTTCAACCTGACCGACCGGGCCAACGCCGAACGCGCCCGGGACCGGATCCGGCTGCTGCTCGACGAGCGGGAGGGCCGGTTCCGGGGCATGGCGGCCGACGAGGACAGCGCGGCGATCGCCACGGCGCCGGCCCGCGTCGGCTGGCAGGTGCGCGGCCACTACCTCGCGTACGCGGTGGTCGCCCGCAGCGACGGCGAGACGATCAGGTCCGGCGACACGAAGGCCCGGGAGATCCTCTTCGACATGATCGAGCTGCACCTCAACCGGGGCGTGCTGGAGCGCCGGGCGGACGGCGGCACGGCCGGCCAGCCGACCGACGAGAGCGACACCGGCACGCAGGACGGGGGCGACTGACCGCATCGCGACGGCGGGAGGCGAGCCCGACGACAGCGAGTACGGGGAACGGGTACGTGGGCCACGGCCGCGTACCCGTTCCGCGTGTCGCCACCGGCCGCTCAGGTCCGCAGCTCGACCCGGTGGGCCCGTAACAGGTCCAGCATCCGTTCGTGCGGGACCGCGTACCTGACGCGTCCCTTGACGCCGACGGTGGTGCGCGCCATGAAGAGCGAGTTCAGCAGTGCCTCCTCCACGGCCTCCAGCACCGCCGCGAAGACCGGCTCCAGGTCGGACTCCGGCGCCGTCGGTGCCTGCGTGTCGGCAATGGAGAACGCCAGGGCGTAGTCGCCGCTGCCGCCGGCGAAGTCCGAACCGACGCGCGCCATGGCGAAGATGGCCCGGCGGGCGACGCGACCCAGCTGCCGCGCGTCGAGGCGGCCGTCCGTGGCGACCACGATGACGCAGGAGTTGCCCGGCTGCTCCGGCCGGCCCGGCGGCGACAGGGTCGGCACCCCCACCTGCCCGGGCCGGATCGGCACCCCGGACACCTGTAGCACGCCGGAGAAGTTGGACTGCACCAGCGCGCCGACGGTGACGGCGCCACGGGAGGTCGTGGCGAGCCGCGAGGACGTCCCGATGCCGGCCTTGAAGCCGAGGGCCGCCGTGCCCGTACCGGCGCCGACGGCGCCCTCCGCGGGCAGTCCGCCGCGGGCCTCCGCCAGCGCGGCGAGGACGTGCTCCGCCCGCACCGGGCGCGCCCGGATGTCGGACAGGAACCCGTCGTTGGTCTCCGCCACCACCGGGTTCAACGACTCGACCGTCTCCCGGCCCGGCTGCCGGAGCATGTACGTGACCAGCGCGTCCGCGGCCCGGAACGTCGACAGTGTCGCGGTCAGCACCACGGGGGTCTCGATCTCGCCCAGCTCGGCCACCTGGGTCGAACCGACCATCTTGCCGTGCCCGTTGCCCACGAAGAGCCCCGCCGGCAGCGACCGGCGGTCGGTCAACTGGTCCGGGACGATCGCCGTCACCCCGCTGCGGATGCTGTCCCCGTCGACCAGCGTCGTGTGGCCCACCCGTACGCCGGGCACGTCGGTGACGGCGTTCAGCGGTCCCGTCGGCAGCGTCCCGACGACGATGCCGAGGTCCCGTCCACGGCGAGGTTCCTGCACGGCTTCCACTCCTTGACGGTCGACGATGCTCTGCCGGGGCCGGGCGCGGGCCCGCCGGGCGACCGCCCCGATCCCGGCGCAGCCGCTCACCCCGGCCCGAGGATCCGGCAGCCGACGGTCGGGAGGCAAGCCCCGGGCGGTCAGCCCTCCACGGGTACGCGCAGCCGGCGGGTCGCCTCGGCGCGGTGGGCGTACTCGGCCGGGTCCTCGGGGTAGCCGACGGCGACCAGGGTGAGCCCGTGCGCCGGCGCCACGGTCACCTCGCTGGAGCGTTCCCGGCGGGCCAGCAGACTGCCCGGCCACTCGACCGGCCGGCGTCCGTCCCCGGCGACCAGCATCGCGCCGACGAGGCTGCGCACCATCGCCTGACAGAACGCGTCGGCCTGCACGGTGGCCACGACTATGCCGTCCGGGTCCCGGCGCCAGTCCAGCCGGGTCACCTCGCGCAGCGTCGTGGCGTGCTCCTTGCGCCGGCAGTACGCGGCGAAGTCGTGCTCCCCCACCAGGCCCGCCGCGGCGGCGTTCAGCGCGGCCAGGTCCAGCGGCTTCGGCCAGGCCAGGATCTCGTGCCGGCGCAGCGGCTCGGCGCCCCACGGCGCGTCGGTCACGCGGTACTCGTAGCGGCGGAAGGTGGCCGAGAACCGGGCGTCGAAGTCGGCGGGAACCTCGGCCATCGCGCGCACCCGGACGTCGGTGGGGAGCAGCCGGGCCAGTCGGCGCAGCAGCCGTCCCTCGTGCTCCCGCCACACGGCGGTCGGCAGGTCGACGTGGCAGACCTGCCCGCTGGCGTGCACCCCGGCGTCGGTGCGGCCCGCCACGGTCAGGCCGGTCGCCGTGCCCGCGCCGAGGACCAGGTCGAGGGTCTCCACGAGCACCCCGGCGACCGTGCGCCGGGTGGGCTGGGCGGCCCAGCCGGAGAAGCCCGACCCGTCGTACGCGACGTCCAGCCGCAGCCGGGTGCGCTCGTCCACTCGTACCTCCGCCTCACGGGGTCGGGCCCGGCACCCCAGGAGGGGTGCCGGGCCCGACGGTGGCCTGGATCAGGCCTTGTCGTTCTCGCCGGCCTCGTCGCTGTCCTCGCGGGCGGCGGCGGTGTCGCCGGACGCCGACACGGGCGGCTCGGCGTCCTGGTCGCCCGAGTTCGACTTCGGGGCCTCCTCGGCCGGGGCGAGCGCCTCGACCTTGTCCTGCTGCGCGGCCTTGCGGGCGGCGGTCTTCTTGTTCGCCTTCGGCTCGGCGACCTGAAGCTCCTCGACAAGCTCGATGATCGCCATCGGCGCGTTGTCACCCTTGCGCGGACCGGTCTTCACGATCCGGGTGTAGCCACCGTTGCGGGTGGCGAACCGCGGCGCGATCTGGTCGAACAGGGAGTAGACCACGTCCTTGTCCTTGACGACGCCCAGCACCCGCCGGCGGGACGCCAGGTCGCCGCGCTTGGCCTTGGTGATGAGCTGCTCGGCCAGCGGACGCAGCCGCCGGGCCTTCGTCTCGGTGGTCTTGATCTTGCCGTGCTGGAACAGCGCAGTGGCCAGGTTGGCCAGCATCAGCCGCTCGTGCGCGGGGCTGCCGCCGAGGCGGGGGCCCTTGGTGGGCGTGGGCATGCTTGGTGCTCCTCAGGTGTGGCGGCAGCGCGGACTAGAGCTGCTCGGTCTCGCGATAGTCGTCGGTGTCGTAGTCGGCCTCGCCGAAGGCGTCCACGACGTGCGCCGGGTCGAAGTTCGGGGCCGAGTCCTTCAGCCCCAGACCCATCCCGGCGAGCTTCATCTTGACCTCGTCGATCGACTTCTGACCGAAGTTGCGGATGTCGAGGAGGTCGGCCTCGGTACGCCCGATGAGCTCACCAACGGAGTTGATGCCCTCGCGCTTGAGGCAGTTGTAGGAGCGGACGGTCAGGTCCAGCTCCTCGATCGGCAGCGCCAGGTCGGCCGCGAGCTGGGCGTCCTGCGGGGACGGCCCGATGTCGATGCCCTCGGCGGTCTCGTCCAGCTCCCGGGCCAGACCGAACAGCTCCACCAGCGTCGAGCCGGCGGAGGCCAGCGCGGTACGCGGGCCCATCGACGGCTTGGTCTCGACGTCGATGATCAGCCGGTCGAAGTCGGTCCGCTGCTCGACACGGGTCGCCTCGACGCGGTACGTCACCTTCAGCACCGGCGAGTAGATCGAGTCGACCGGGATCCGGCCGATCTCGGCGCCGGCCTGCTTGTTCTGCGCCGCCGTGACGTAGCCGCGCCCCCGCTCGACGGTCAGCTCCATGTCGAGCCGGCCCTTGCCGTTGAGGGTGGCGAGCTTCAGATCCGGGTTGTGCACCGAGACACCGGCCGGCGGCTGGATGTCGCCCGCCGTCACGTCGCCCGGGCCCTGCTTGCGCAGGTACATGCTGACCGGCTCGTCGTGCTCGGAGCTGACGCACAGCTCCTTGATGTTCATGACGAGCTCGACCACGTCCTCCTTGACACCGGGGATCGTGGTGAACTCGTGCAGCACGCCGTCGATCTTGATCGAGGTGACCGCCGCACCCGGGATCGACGACAGCAGCGTGCGCCGCAGCGAGTTGCCCAGGGTGTAGCCGAAGCCCGGCTCCAGCGGCTCGATGGTGAACCGGGACCGGGTCTCGTTGATCGACTCCTCGGAGAGAGTCGGTCGCTGGCTGATGAGCATGTCTTCTCTTCTCTTCCGGGGCGCCCGCCATATGACGCCCACGACAAACTGTTCCGGTGGCCCGCCCCGGAAGGGCGGGCCACCGCAACGAGCTCCGACTACTTGGAGTAGAGCTCGACGATCAGCTGCTCCTGGACCTGCGTGTCGATGACCTGACGGGCCGGGAGCGAGTGCACGAGCACCTTCATCTGGCTGGGGATAGCCTCCAGCCACGCCGGAACCGACTTCGAGCCGGCCTCGGCCTGCGCCACGATGAACGGGGTGAGCTCCTTGCTCTTGCCCCGGACCTCGATGATGTCGTGCTCCTTGACGCGGTACGACGGGATGTCGACCTTCTTGCCGTTCACGTTGAAGTGACCGTGCTTGACGAGCTGGCGGGCCATGTCCCGGGACTTGGCGTAGCCGGCCCGGTAGACCACGTTGTCCAGCCGCGACTCGAGGATCTGCAGGAGGACCTCGCCGGTCTTGGCCTTCTTGCCCACGGCCTCCTCGTAGTAGCCGCGGAACTGCTTCTCCAGCACGCCGTACACGCGGCGGGCCTTCTGCTTCTCACGGAGCTGGAGCAGGTACTCCGTCTCCTTCGTGCGGCCGCGGCCGTGCTGCCCGGGCGGGAACGGCCGGGACTCGAACGGGCACTTCGGGCCATCGCACTTGCTGCCCTTGAGGAACAGCTTCATCTTCTCCCGCCGGCAACGGCGGCAGTCAGCACCGGTGTAACGAGCCATCTCTCTCTACCTCTCAGACCCGACGACGCTTGGGCGGACGGCACCCGTTGTGCGGCTGCGGGGTGACGTCGGAGATCTGTCCGACCTCGAGACCGGCGGCCTGCAGCGAACGGATGGCGGTCTCCCGGCCGGAGCCGGGGCCCTTGACGAACACGTCGACCTTGCGCATGCCGTGCTCCATGGCCCGACGCGCGGCGGCCTCGGCGGCCAGCTGCGCGGCGAACGGGGTCGACTTGCGGGAGCCCTTGAAGCCCACCTGGCCCGACGAGGCCCAGGAGATGACCGCACCGGTCGGGTCGGTGATCGACACGATGGTGTTGTTGAAGGTGCTCTTGATGTGCGCCTGCCCGTGGGCGACGTTCTTGCGTTCCTTGCGCCGGACCTTCTTGACGGCGGCTCCGGCACGAGCCTTCGGTGGCATAAGTCTGTGCGCTCCTATTACTTCTTGCCGGGCTTCTTCTTGCCGGCGACGGTCCGCTTCGGGCCCTTGCGGGTCCGGGCGTTGGTCTTGGTCCGCTGGCCACGCACGGGCAGGCCCCGGCGGTGCCGGATGCCGGCGTAGCAGCCGATCTCGACCTTGCGGCGGATGTCAGCGGCGACCTCGCGGCGCAGGTCGCCTTCAACCTTGTAGTTGCCCTCGATGTGGTTGCGGAGCTGGACCAGCTCCTCGTCCGTGAGGTCCCGGACGCGCTTGTCCGGCGAGATGCCGGTGGCAGAGAGCGTCTCCAGGGCCCGGGTGCGACCCACGCCGAAGATGTAGGTGAGCGCGATCTCCATCCGCTTCTCGCGGGGGAGGTCGACGCCGACTAGACGTGCCATGTGCGGGCGTACTCCTCGTGATGTTCTGGCGGAGGTGTGGACCCGTCCCACCCCGCTACCGACCGTTCCGCCACCGGCGTCGTGCGCCGGCGACCGGGGACGGTCGCTGCCCGAGCGGGCCCCGGCCTCCGACCGGGGGTCAACCACGATGAGGTACGCGACGCGCACCGCCCGCGGCTGGGACGAGCATGTGATTCGTTGTCTGGATCCGCGGCCCGGACCGATTTCGAGCGACCGTTGTCACACGGTCGACCGGAACTGGTTCAGCCCTGGCGCTGCTTGTGGCGCGGGTCGGTGCAGATGACCATGACCCGGCCGTGCCGACGGATGACCCGGCACTTGTTGCAGATCCTCTTGACGCTCGGCTTGACCTTCACGGTTGCCTTACTTCCCATCTGGCCCGACGACGCGCCGAGGCGCGACACCGGACGTCGAAGACGGACACGGGGACGTCCCGGCCGCCGTCAGGCTTACTTGTAGCGGTAGACGATGCGCCCGCGGGTCAGGTCGTACGGCGAGAGTTCGACGACGACCCGGTCCTCCGGCAGGATGCGGATGTAGTGCTGCCGCATCTTGCCGCTGATGTGAGCCAGCACCTTGTGGCCGTTCGCGAGCTCCACCCGGAACATGGCGTTCGGCAGGGGCTCGATGACCCGACCCTCGATCTCGATGGCTCCGTCTTTTTTCGGCATGTACTCCGCTGTCCTGACGTCGGTTACTCCGGACGGCCCACAACGTCTTACACGGGCCACCGATCAAGATCAGATTGCCCGCGCCAGCCGCGGCTCCGGCTCCCACCGAAGCGCAGGGTGGGCATGCCGGAGTGGACGCTGTGCGCCGATCAGAAAGTGTACGCCCGCCTGCGGGCCGTCGCCAAACCGGCCGGCAATCGGTGCGTCGAACCGGACGGAAAGGGCCTTTCAGACCTCGGCGTCGGCCCCACCGCGCCGGTCCTCCCGCTGCGCCGCCGGCAGCTCCCGTTCCGCCCCGTGGCGGTTTTCCCCGGGGGCAGCCGGCTCGCGCACCTGGTCCGGGTCCTCCCCCTCGGCTGCCGGCAGTTCCCGCACCGGGTCATGGCGCCCCTCCTCGGGGGCAACCAGCTCGCGCTTCCGCGCCCGCTTCGCCCGGCGGCGCTCGCGCCGTCGCTCCCGCTGCTCGGCCTGCCGCCGCGGCTCCCCGTCGACGAGGCCGGCGACCGTCCGCACCACGAGCACCCCACCCCACGGCCCGGCCACCCAGACGGGCCAGAAGTAGAGCAGATCCGTGGAGAGCGCGGACGTCACCGCCCAGACGGTCACCACGATCGCCACCACCCGCAGGTACGGCAGCCAGACCTCGGCCAGCCACCGGGCCGTCACGGACGAGGTCGCCGGCGGCCGGACACCCTCCGGGGGCGACGGGACGGTCTCCGGCCGCGTGGCGAGCTCCGACGCCGCCGGGGCGGCCGATGCCGGCAGGTCGACCACCAGCGCGTCCAACTCGCCGTACGTGCGCGAGGCGTACGCCCGCTGCAACCGCTCGTCGTACTCGTGCAGGTCGAGCCGGCCCTCGTCGACGGCCACCCGCAGCCGCTCCGCCACCGCCTGGCGGTCGGCGTCGGCGGCCCGCATCCCGTCGCGTCCCTGCATGCCCGCAAGCATGCCACCGCCCCACCAGCCGCTGCCCCTGTGTGCCGTCCCGCCCGGGGCCCGGGGCGGCTGGTGGGGCGCCTCAGCGGGCGGGAGGACGGGACGCGCGGGCGCCGGCGGGACGCTGCCGCGAGGCTCAGCGGGCCGGCGAGTCCGCGGGCTGCCGGGAGGTGACCAGCTCGCCCAGGCGGGCGCGCCCGCCGTCCGGCGCGGTCAGCACCCAGACGCCGTCCGGGAGCAGCGCCATCGTGTGCTCGACGTGCACCGCCATCGACCGGTCCCGGGTGATCACGGTCCAGCCGTCGGACAGCTCGACCGTCCGGGGCGAACCCATCGTGATCATCGGCTCGATCGCCAGCGCCATGCCCGGCACCAGGCGGGGGCCCTTGCCCGGCCGCCCGTGGTTGAGCACGTGCGGGTCCTGGTGCATCTCGGTGCCGATGCCGTGCCCGCCGTAGCCGTCGACGATGCCGTACCGCCCGCCCTTGCGGACCGCGTCCTCCACGGCGTGCGAGATGTCGGTGAGCCGGCCCTTGCCGCTGGCCGCGCCGCGGGCGGCCGCGGCGATGCCCGCCCACATGGCGTCCTCGGCCACCGCCGCCATTTTCAGCAGCGTCGGTTCGACCTCGCCCACGCCGACGGTGATGGCGGCGTCGCCGTGCCAGCCGTCGAGCACCGCACCGCAGTCGATGGAGATCAGGTCGCCGTCGCGAAGCGCCTGCTGCGCCGACGGGATGGCGTGCACGACCTGCTCGTTGACGGAGGAGCAGATCGACGCGGGGAAGCCGTGGTAGCCCTTGAAGGAGGGGACGGCACCGGCCTCGCGGATGGTCGACTCGGCGATCGCGTCCAGGTCGGCGGTGGTGACCCCGGGGGCGACCGCCTCCCGCATCCGACGCAGCGCCTCGGCGACCACCAGCCCGGCGGCCCGCATCTTCTCGATCTGGTCAGGAGTCTTCAGCTGGATGTCCAGCTGGGGACGACGCATGGAGCCGTTACCTTTCGTTGCCGATGCCGAAGAGCGGGGCACGTCAGACGTACCCCGCTCTTCGCACTCTATCCGCCGCAAACCGGCGGGACGTCAGCCGCCGTACGACCGCAGGGCGTCGATGGCGCGGACCGTGACGTCCTCCACCGGGCCGGTGGCGTCGATGCCCACCAGCTTGCCCTGGGCGCCGTAGTAGTCGACCAGCGGCGCGGTCTTGTCCGCGTACTCGCGCAGGCGGGTGGCGATGGTCTCCGGCTTGTCGTCGTCGCGCTGGAACAGCTCGGCGCCGCACCGGTCGCAGATGCCCTCACGCGAGGTGGCGTCGAACTCGACGTGCCAGATCTTGCCGCAGCCCCGGCAGGTACGCCGACCGGAGAGCCGCCGGATCACCTCGTCGTCGTCGACGACCAGCTCCAGCACCAGGTCCAGCGCGGTGCCCAGGTCGGCGAGGAGCTTGTCCAGCGCGGCGGCCTGCGGCGTCGTGCGCGGGAAGCCGTCGAGCAGGAAACCCTCGGAGGCGTCCGGCTCGGCGAGCCGGTCCCGCACCATGTTGATGGTGACCTCGTCGGGCACCAGCTCGCCGGCGTCCATGTAGCGCTTCGCCTCGACGCCGAGCGGGGTGCCCTGCGAGACGTTCGACCGGAAGATGTCGCCGGTCGAGATCTTCGGAACCGAGAGGTGCGCGGCGATGAACTCGGCCTGCGTGCCCTTGCCCGCCCCCGGCGGGCCAACCAGAACGAGTCTCATCTACCGCAGGAACCCTTCGTAGTTCCGCTGCATGAGTTGGCTCTCGATCTGCTTCGTGGTCTCCAGACCGACGCCGACCATGATCAGCACAGCGGTGCCGCCGAACGGGAAGTTCAGGTACTGCTGCTTGTCCAGCCAGATGAAGAAGAAGTTCGGCAGGATCGAGATGATGCCCAGGTACAGGGCGCCCGGCAGCGTGATCCGGCTGAGGATGAAGTCGAGGTAGTCGGCGGTCGGCTTGCCGGGGCGGATACCCGGCACGAAGCCGCCGTACTTCTTCATGTTGTCCGCGACCTCGGTCGGGTTGAACGTGATCGAGACGTAGAAGTACGTGAAGAAGATGATCAGCAGGAAGTAGACCGCGATGTAGATCGGGCTGGTCGGGTCCACCAGGTTGTTCTGGATCCACGCCTGCGTCTTGCCCGGGTTGTTCTGGTCGAAGAACTGCAGCGCCAGCTGGGGCAGGTAGAGCAGCGAGGAACCGAAGATGACCGGGATGACACCTGCCTGGTTGACCTTCAGCGGGATGTAGGTCGAGGTGCCTCCGTACATCCGCCGGCCGATCATGCGCTTGGCGTACTGCACCGGGATCCGGCGCTGCGCCTGCTCGATGAAGGTGACCGCGGTGATGACCACCAGGACCAGCGCGATGACGAGCAGGAACTTGCCCCAGCCACCGGTCTGCTTGATCTGCCAGCCCTCGCTGGGGAGCCGGGCGGCGATCGAGGTGAAGATCAGGACGGACATGCCGTTGCCGACGCCCCGGTCGGTGATCAGCTCACCGAGCCACATCACCACGCCGGTGCCGGCGGTCATCGTCATGACCAGGAGGCTCAGCGTCAGCCAGTCCGGGATGCCGGTCCCCTCGGGGATGATCGGGAACTGGTCGCACTGGTTGTTGAAGAGCTGCCCGGAGCGGGCCAGCGCCACGAACGCCGACGCCTGGAGGACACCCAGGCCCAGGGTCAGGTAGCGGGTGTACTGGGTGATCTTCGCCTGGCCGGCCTGGCCCTCCTTGCGGAGCTGCTCCAGCCGGGGGATCACCACGGTCAGCAGCTGCAGGATGATCGACGCTGTGATGTAGGGCATGATGCCCAGCGCGAAGACCGAGAGCTGCAGCAGCGCGCCGCCGGAGAAGAGGTTGAGCAGGTTCATCACGCCCGTGGAGCCGTTCTCCATGGCGTCGATGCACTTCTGGACGTTGCCGTACGAGACACCCGGGCTGGGCAGCGTCGCCCCGAGCCGGTAGACCGCGATGATGCCTACTGTGAACAGCAGCTTCTTGCGCAGGTCAGGCGTACGGAACGCACTGAGAAAGGCGGACAGCAACTTCTTCCTCCTGCGCGAGGCGGGCCGCCGGTGATCCCTGGCGGGGCGGGTTGGGTGCCGGGCGAGTGCCCGATATCCATGGCTGGGAAGGGACTCTAACAGCCCGATCCCCGTCCGGGCAGATGTGCCCGGCTACATAAACCGAATCCGATGTTACCCGGCGCACACATGCCAGGCAGACCATGGCGCCCGCCCAGTTTCGACAACTGAGCGGGCGCCATGGGTCGTGCAGCCCTTACAGCTCGGTGACGGAGCCACCGGCGGCGGTGATCTTCTCCTTGGCCGACGCGCTGAACGCGTGCGCCGACACCTGGAGAGCGACCCCGCCCAGGTCCCCGGTGCCGAGGACCTTGACCGGGTGGCCCTTGCGGACCGCGCCGGCCTCGACCAGCTCGAGCGGGCCGACCTGGCCGCCGTTCGGGAACAGCTCGGCGAGCCGGTCCAGGTTGACCACCTGGAAGACCACCTTGAACTTGTTCTTGAAGCCCTTCATCTTCGGCAGGCGCATGTGGATGGGCATCTGCCCACCCTCGAACGCCGCCGAGATGTTCTTACGGGCCTTGGAACCCTTGGTACCGCGACCGGCGGTCTTGCCCTTGGAGCCCTCACCGCGACCCACGCGGGTCTTCGCGGTCTTGGCACCGGGCGCCGGACGCAGGTGGTGGACCTTGATCGTCATTACTCGACCTCCTCGACCTTCACGAGGTGGTTGACCGTGAAGATCATGCCGCGGATCTCCGGACGGTCCTCCTTGACCACCACGTCGTTGATCCGCTTGAGACCGAGCGAACGCAGCGAGTCACGCTGGTTCTGCTTGGTCCCGATCCCGGACCGGACCTGGGTGACCTTCAGGCGAGCCATCAGGAAGCCACCCCCGCCCGCGACGCCAGCATGGCGGCCGGCGCGACGTCCTCGACCGGCAGGCCACGACGGGCGGCGACGGCCTCGGGGGACTCGAGCCCCTTCAGCGCCGCCACGGTGGCGTGCACGATGTTGATCGGGTTCGACGAACCGAGGCTCTTGGAGAGCACGTCGTGGATACCCGCGCACTCCAGCACGGCACGCACCGGACCACCGGCGATGACACCCGTACCGGCGGAAGCCGGCTTGAGCAGCACCACACCGGCCGCGGCCTCACCCGTCACCGGGTGCGGGATCGACTGGGCGATCCGCGGCACCTTGAAGAAGTGCTTCTTGGCCTCCTCGACGCCCTTGGCGATCGCCGCGGGCACCTCCTTGGCCTTTCCGTAGCCCACACCGACGGTGCCGTCGCCGTCGCCCACGATCACCAGGGCGGTGAAGCTGAAGCGACGACCACCCTTCACGACCTTGGCGACGCGGTTGATCGCGACGACCCGCTCGAGGTGCGGGGTCTTCTCGACGGGCGCGTTTCCGCGGCCGCCCTCACGGCGGTTGTCGCGGCGACCACCCTCGTTGCCACCGGACCCGCCGCCACGGCGCTGTTGACCTGGCATCAGCAGCCTTCCTTCTCTCTCGTGACGGGGTTTCTAGAACTCGAGCCCGGCTTCGCGGGCGGCGTCGGCAAGCGCGGCGACCCGCCCCGCGTACCGGTTGCCACCGCGGTCGAAGACGACCTTGGAGACGCCGGCGGCCTTGGCCCGCTCGGCGAGCAGGGCGCCGACCTTGCCGGCCAGGGCGCTCTTGTCGCCCTCCGCGCCCCGCAGCGAGGCGTCCAGGGTCGAGGCCGACGCCAGGGTGTGACCCTTGGTGTCGTCCACGATCTGGGCGACGATGTGCCGCAGGGAGCGGGTGACCACGAGGCGGGGACGCTCGGCGGTGCCGCTGACGTTCTTGCGGACCCGGAAGTGCCGGCGCGCACGCCCGACGGCACGCTTGGCGGCGACGCCGCGGCGGCGCTTGAGCAGCGTGGCGCTCACTTCTTACCTGCCTTTCCAGCCTTGCGGCGGATGACCTCGCCCTGGTACTTCACGCCCTTGCCCTTGTAGGGCTCCGGCGGGCGGATCTTCCGGATGTTGGCGGCAACCTCACCGACGAGCTGCTTGTCGATGCCGGCCACGTGGAACAGCGTCGGCTTCTCCACCGTGAAGGTGATGCCGGCGGGCGCCGGCACGTGCACCGGGTGCGAGAACCCGAGCGCGAACTCCAGGTCCTGACCCTTGGCGGTCACGCGGTAACCGGTGCCGGCGATCTCCAGGCTCTTGCGGTAGCCCTCGGTGACGCCGACGATCATGTTGGCGACCAGGGTACGGCTGAGGCCGTGCAGTTCCTTGGCCTTGCGCTCGTCGTTCGGGCGGTTCACGTTCAGCTGCCCGTCCTCGGCCCGGTCGATCGTGATCGGCTCGGCCAGGGTGTGCGAGAGCTCGCCCTTCGGGCCCTTGACCTTGACGGTCTGCCCGTCGATCGTGATGTCGACGCCGGCTGGCACCGGGATCGACTTACGTCCAATACGCGACATTTCTACCTGTCTCCCGTTACCAGACGAAGGCGAGGACTTCCCCGCCAACGCTCCGCTTGCGGGCCTGCCGGTCGGTGAGCAGCCCCTGGGACGTCGAAATGATCGCCACGCCCAGCCCGCCGAGCACCCGCGGGAGCCCGTCCGACTTGGCGTAAACCCGCAGACCGGGCTTGGACACTCGCTTGATGCCGGCCAGGCTCCGCTCCCGGTTCTGGCCGTACTTCAGCTCGACGACCAGTCGCTTGCCGACGGCGCCCTCCTCGGGCTCCTCGACCGACCAGGTGGCGATGTAGCCCTCGGCCTTGAGGACCTCGGCGATGTTCGCCTTGATCTTCGAGTAGGGCATCGTCACCCGGTCGTGGTACGCCTGGTTGGCGTTACGCAGACGCGTGAGCATGTCTGCGATCGGGTCGGTCATCGTCATGGATTTCGTCAGCCTTTCTCGCCGGGGTTCCCGAGGCGATGCGCCTGGGCCTACGGCGAAGAGCAATACGTGATCGGTGCAAGGGGTCCCGGCCCGAAGGCCGGGACGCGGTCGCCCTTACCAGGAAGCCTTGGACACGCCCGGCAGCTCACCGCGGTGGGCCATCTCCCGGATGCAGACCCGGCAGAGACCGAACTTGCGGTAGACCGCCTTGGGACGCCCGCACCGCTGGCAGCGGGTGTACGCGCGAACCGAGAACTTCGGCTTCGCGGCCGCCTTGATGATCAGCGCCTTCTTGGCCATCTCAGTTCTCCTTGAACGGGAAGCCCAGGAGCTTGAGCAGCGCCCGGCCCTCGTCGTCGGTCGTGGCGGTCGTGACCACCGTGATGTCCATGCCCCGCTGCCGATCGATCTTGTCCTGGTCGATCTCGTGGAACACCGACTGCTCGGTCAGACCGAACGTGTAGTTGCCGTGCCCGTCGAGCTTGCGCCCGTCCAGGCCCCGGAAGTCGCGGATACGCGGCAGCGCGATCGACAGCAGCCGGTCCAGGAACTCCCACATCCGGTCGCCGCGGAGGGTCACCTTCGCGCCGATCGGCATGCCCTCGCGGAGCTTGAACTGCGCGATGGACTTGGTCGCCCGCCGCACCTGCGGCTTCTGGCCGGTGATGGTGGCCAGGTCCCGGACGGCGCCGTCGATCAGCTTGGCGTCCCGGGCGGCCTCGCCGACACCCATGTTGACGACGATCTTGACCAGCCGCGGCACCTGCATGGGGTTGCCGTACTTGTGCTGCTCCTGCAGCTGCGCCACGATCTCGTTGCGGTACCGCTCCTTGAGGCGCGGCGTGGTCTTGGTTTCGGTAGCCGTGGTCATCACAGGTCCTTACCGGTGCTACGCGCGATGCGGACCTTCTGGCCGTTTTCGTCGATCCGGTAACCGACGCGGGTCGGCTTGCCGTCGGAGTCCAGGACCTGCACGTTCGAGACGTGGATCGGGGCCTCCTGGGTGACGATGCCACCGGTCTTGGCGCCACGCTGAGTGGTGCTGATGCGGGTGTGCTTCTTGACCCGGTTCACGCCCTCGACCAGGACCTTGTCCTGCCGCGGGTAGGCCGCGATGACCTTGCCCTTGGCACCCTTGTCCTTGCCGGCGATGACGACGACCGTGTCGCCCTTCTTGACCTTCACGGTCACAACACCTCCGGCGCGAGGGAAATGATCTTCATGAACCGCTTGTCCCGCAGCTCCCGGCCCACCGGGCCGAAGATACGGGTACCGCGCGGGTCCCCGCCGTCCTTGATGATGACGGCGGCGTTCTCGTCGAAGCGGATGTACGAACCGTCCGGCCGCCGCCTCTCCTTGGCGGTGCGAACGACGACGGCCTTGACGACGTCGCCCTTCTTCACACCGGCACCTGGGATCGCGTCCTTGACGGTGGCCACGATGACGTCGCCGATGCTCGCGTAGCGCCGACCGGAGCCACCGAGAACCCGGATGCACAGGATCTCCCGGGCACCCGTGTTGTCGGCGACGCGCAGTCGCGACTCCTGCTGAATCACGTCTATCTCCTATGTCTGCCGGTTCTCCGGCCGCGCACGGCGGCCGGAGCCTGGCGGAACCCGCGCCCGACTGACGCCGGGCGAGCTCGAGCCTTCGCTACTTGGCCTTTTCCAGGATCTCCACGAGCCGCCACCGCTTCGTGGCGGACAGCGGCCGGGTCTCCATGATCATCACCCGGTCGCCGATGCCGGCGGTGTTCTGCTCGTCGTGCACCTTCAACTTGCGCGTACGGCGCATGATCTTGCCGTACAGCGCGTGCTTGACCCGGTCCTCGACCTCGACGACGACGGTCTTTTCCATCTTGTCGCTGACCACGAGGCCCTCACGCACCTTGCGGCGGGCCCGCGCGGCGGCGGTGGTGTTCTCGCTCATGATGCAGTCACCTCAGTCGGCGCGGCCGAGAGACCCAGCTCGCGCTCACGCATGATCGTGTAGATCCGGGCGATCTCCCGACGGATGACCTGCAGCCGCCGGTTGTTGTCCAGCTGGCCGGTCGCGGCCTGCACGCGGAGGTTGAACAGCTCCGCCTTGGCCTCGCGCAGCTTCGTGACCAGCTCCTCCTCGGAGAGCTCACGCAGCTCGGAGGCCTTAACGCCCGCTGCCATCAGGATTCACCCACTTCGCGCGTAACAATGCGGCACTTCATCGGGAGCTTGTGGATCGCGCGACGCATCGCCTCTCGCGCGATCTGCTCGTTGGGGAAGGACATCTCGAAGAGAACCCGCCCCGGCTTGACGTTGGCGACCCACCACTCGGGCGAACCCTTACCGGAACCCATCCGGGTTTCCGCCGGCTTCTTGGTGAGAGCCTGGTCCGGGAAGATCGTGATCCAGACCTTGCCACCACGCTTGATGTGGCGGGTCATCGCGATACGCGCCGACTCGATCTGGCGGTTCGTCACGTACGCCGGCTCGAGAGCCTGGATCCCGAACTCGCCGAACACCACCCGGTTACCACCCTTGGACGCGCCACTGCGGTCCGGGTGGTGCGGCTTGCGGAAGCCCTTCGGGGGCTTGCGCGGCATCAGCATCTGTCAGCCCTCCTGCTGCGTTTCTGCCGCGGCGGCGACGGCGGCGGGATCCACCGCGTCCCCACTCGGCGTCTCGGCCTGCTGCGCGATGGTCGTCGCGGCGGCGGCCCGGCCGGCCTCGGTACCGCCGGCGGTCGTGCCGGACGAGCCGGACCGGCCACGGCGCGGCCGCTCGGGGCGGTCGCCACGGTCACGGCGCGGACGCGACGGCGCCTCGGCCGGAGTCTCCCGACCCGGCACCGCGTCGCCCTTGTAGATCCAGACCTTCACGCCGATCCGGCCGAAGCTCGTACGGGCCTCGAAGAAGCCGTACTCGATGTTGGCCCGCAGCGTGTGCAGCGGGACCCGGCCCTCGCGGTAGAACTCGGTCCGGCTCATCTCGGCGCCGCCGAGACGACCCGAGACCTGGACCCGGATGCCCTTGCAGACCGGGTTCTTCATCGCGGACTGCATGGCCTTGCGCATCGCCCGACGGAAGCTGACCCGGCTGGAGAGCTGCTCGGCCACACCCTGTGCGACGAGCTGCGCGTCCGACTCGGGGTTCTTCACCTCGATGATGTTCAGCTGGACCTGCTTGCCGGTCAGCTTCTCGAGCTCGCCGCGGATCCGGTCGGCCTCCGCACCCTTACGGCCGATGACGATTCCCGGCCGGGCGGTGTGGATGTCGACGCGGACCCGGTCCCGGGTGCGCTCGATGTCGACCTTGGAGATGCCGGCGCGCTCGAGGCCCTTGGACATCATGCGGCGGATCTTGACGTCCTCGCCGATGTAGTCCTTGTAGAGCTTGTCCGCGAACCAGCGGGACTTCCAGTCGGTCGAGATGCCGAGCCGGAACCCGTGCGGGTGAACCTTCTGACCCATTACTCGGCGCCCTCCGTCTTGCTCTGCGTCTCGGCCGTCTCGGCCGGCTCCGCCTGCTTCGCCGGGGCCGCCTTCTTCGCGGCCGCCTTCTTCGGCGCGGCCGGCGCCACCGCCTCGACCGCGACGGTGATGTGGCAGGTGCGCTTGCGGATCCGGTAGGCCCGGCCCTGCGCCCGCGGCTGGAACCGCTTCATGGTCGGGCCCTCGTCCACGAACGCCTCGCTGACGAGCAGCGCGTCGGGGTCCAGCCGCTCGTTGTTCTCCGCGTTGGCGATCGCGCTAGCGAGCACCTTGTACACCTGCTCGCTCGCAGCCTGCGGCGCGAACTGCAGCACCGTGAGCGCCTCCTTCGCGGGCAGGCCGCGGACGAGGTTGACCACCCGGCGCGCCTTCATCGGCGAGATGCGCACGTGCCGCGCAACCGCCCGCGCGCCCGGAAGCACCGGAGCGTCGCCCTTTCCTGGCATCGCTGTAACCCCTTGTTCCTCTATCCGTATGCCCGCGGCGTCAGCGCCGACGGCTCTTCCGGTCGTCCTTCTCGTGACCCTTGAACGTGCGGGTCAGCGCGAACTCGCCGAGCTTGTGCCCGACCATCGCCTCAGTCACGAACACGGGGACGTGCTTGCGTCCGTCGTGCACGGCGATCGTGTGGCCCAGCATCTCGGGGATGATCGTCGAGCGCCGCGACCAGGTCTTGATGACGTTCTTCGAGCCCTTGTCGTTCTGCGTCTCCACCTTCTTGAGCAGGTGGTCGTCGATGAACGGGCCCTTCTTCAGGCTGCGAGGCATGTCTTATCTCCCTCAGCCGCGCTTACGCGTGGCGTAGCGGCGGCGGACGATCAGCCGGTCACTCGGCTGGCCCTTACGACGGGTGCGGCCCTCGGGCTTACCCTGCGGGTTGACCGGGTGGCGACCACCGGAGGTCTTACCCTCACCACCACCGTGCGGGTGGTCGACCGGGTTCATGGCGACACCACGGACGGTCGGGCGCTTGCCCTTCCAGCGCATGCGGCCGGCCTTGCCCCAGTTGATGTTCGACTGGTCGGCGTTGCCGATCTCGCCGATGCTGGCGCGGCAGCGGACGTCGACCCGCCGGATCTCGCCGGACGGCATACGCAGGGTCGCGTACACGCCCTCACGGCCGAGCAGCTGGATGCCGACGCCGGCCGAGCGGGCCAGCTTGGCGCCGCCGCCCGGACGCAGCTCCACGTTGTGGATCGTGGTACCGACCGGGATGTTGCGCAGCGGCAGGTTGTTGCCCGGCTTGATGTCGGCGCCCGGACCCGACTCGACGCGGTCGCCCTGCTTCATGTCCTTCGGCGCGAGGATGTAACGCTTCTCGCCGTCGGCGTAGTGCAGCAGCGCGATGCGCGCGGTGCGGTTCGGGTCGTACTCGATGTGGGCGACCTTCGCCGGCACGCCGTCCTTGTCGACCCGCTTGAAGTCGATCAGACGGTACTGGCGCTTGTGACCGCCACCGTGGTGCCGCGTGGTGATCCGGCCGTGGGCGTTACGCCCGCCCTTCTTCGGCAGCGGAGCCAGCAGCGACTTCTCGGGCGTCGACCGGGTGATCTCAGCGAAGTCGGCGACGCTGGAGCCACGCCGGCCCGGCGTCGTCGGCTTGTACTTACGGATAGCCATTGTCTACACCCCTCAGCTGACCGGGCCGCCGAAGGCCTCGATACGGTCACCGTCAGCCAGCTTCACGATCGCCCGCTTGGTGGCCTTACGCTGCCCGAAACCGGTCTTGGTCCGCTTGCGCTTGCCCTGGCGGTTGAGCGTGTTGACCGTCAGGACGCGGACGTCGAAGATCTGCTGGATCGCGATCTTGATCTCGGTCTTGTTCGCGTCCGGGTGCACCAGGAAGGTGTACCAGTTGCGGTTCAGCTCGCTGTAGCTCTTCTCCGAGACGACCGGCGCCACGATGATGTCGCGCGGGTCGGCGATCGTGCTCACTTGCCACCCTCCTCGGTGGTCTCGGCGGGAACACCCAGGAACTCGTCCAGGGCGTCCTTGGTGAAGACCACGTCGTCGGCCACCAGCACGTCGTACGTGTTGAGCTGGCCGGCCTCGATCAGGTGCACCCGCGGCTCGTTGCGCAGCGACACCCAGTTCAGCTCGTCGGTGCTGCTCAGCACGACCAGGACCCGGCGGGCCTCGGTCAGCTTCGCCAGCGTGGCCAGGGCGGCCTTGGTCGACGGCTTCTCGCCCGAGACGAACGCCTCGACGACGTGCACCTGCCCGGCGCGGGCCCGGTCGGAGAGGGCGCCACGCAGGGCGGCGGCCTTCATCTTCTTCGGGGTCCGCTGGCTGTAGTCGCGCGGCACGGGGCCGTGCACGACGCCACCGCCGGCGAACTGCGGCGCGCGGATCGAGCCCTGCCGGGCGCGACCGGTGCCCTTCTGCTTGTACGGCTTCTTGCCGCCACCGGCGACCTCGCCGCGGGTCTTGACCTTGTGCGTGCCCTGCCGGGCCGCCGCGAGCTGAGCCACCACGACCTGGTGCATCAGCGCGACATTGGCCTGGACGTCGAAGATGTCGGCGGGCAGCTCGACGGAGCCGCTCTTGGAGCCTTCGACGGTGAGGACGTCAACGGTGGTCACTTGGCCGCACCGCCCTTCTTCGCCTTGGTCTTGGCCGCGGTACGGACCAGGACCAGCGCGCCCTTGGGGCCGGGAATGGCGCCACGGACGAGCAGGAGGTTGTTCTCGGTGTCGACCGCCTGGACGGTCAGGTTCTGAACGGTGTAGCGCACGCCACCCATCCGGCCGGCCATCCGGGTGCCCTTGAAGACACGACCCGGGGTGGCGCAGGCGCCGATGGAGCCCGGCGAGCGGTGCTTGCGCTCGACACCGTGGCTGGCGCGCAGACCGTGGAAGCCGTGCCGCTTCATCGGGCCGGCGTAGCCCTTGCCCTTGGTCTTGCCGGTCACGTCGATCGACATGCCCGCCGGGAACTGCTCGACCGTGACCTCCTGGCCCAGCGAGTAGTCGGCGGCGTCGCTCGTGCGCAGCTCGACGATGTGGCGACGCGGCGCGACGTCGGCCTTCGCGTAGTGCCCGCTGATCGGCTTCTTGACCTTGCGCGGGTCGATCGTGCCGTACGCCAGCTGGACCGCGGAGTAACCGTCCTTGTCGGCGCTACGAACCTGGCTGATGACGCACGGGCCGGCCTCGACCACGGTCACCGGGACAACACGGTTGTTGTCCCAGACCTGGGTCATGCCGAGCTTTGCGCCCAGGATCCCCTTGACTTGCCTGTCCATTTGTCCGGTCCCTACAGCTTGATCTCGATGTCGACGCCAGCCGGCAGGTCGAGGCGCATGAGCGAGTCGACCGTCTTCGGGGTCGGGTCGATGATGTCGATCAGCCGCTTGTGCGTGCGCATCTCGAAGTGCTCGCGCGAGTCCTTGTACTTGTGCGGCGAGCGGATAACGCAGAAACGGTTGATCTCCGTGGGCAGCGGCACCGGGCCCGCGACCTGCGCCCCGGTACGCGTCACCGTCTCGACGATCTTCCGAGCCGAGGAGTCGACGACCTCGTGGTCATAGGCCTTGAGCCGGATGCGGATCTTCTGTCCCGCCATGGTGGCTTCTGTTCCTTCTCTCGATGCCGCTGTGTTGCGGGCGCCTGTACCGGCTGGCACAGGCCCACTTCGCCGACCCCCGCGGTCGGGCGTGTCGCGCCCTCGGGCCAGGCTCCGCCCCGGGACTCCGGAGCGACTCTGACCGCGCGGTGGGTCAAGACGTCGATCGCACTACCGCGACCTGAACGCCGTGCGAGGGTGGTTGGCGGACGGGCCGCCAACCACCCTACGCTCGACTGCTCTGCCACCCGGAGGTTCAGCGAAAGCCGAACACAGGCAGCGAACTGTCGTTACGCAACCTGACTAGTATGCCGCACGACCGGCGGCGGGTCTAATCGGGGTTACCTAGCTCACTTGAGGATCTTGGTGACGAACCCGGCGCCGACGGTGCGGCCACCCTCGCGGATCGCGAACTTGAGGTTCTCCTCCATGGCGATGGGCTGGATCAGCTTCACCGTCATGGTGGTGTTGTCACCCGGCATGACCATCTCGGTGCCCTCGGGGAGGGTGACGACACCGGTGACGTCCGTGGTCCGGAAGTAGAACTGCGGACGGTAGTTCTGGAAGAACGGGGTGTGCCGGCCGCCCTCCTCCTTGGAGAGGATGTAGACCGTCGCCTCGAACTCCGTGTGCGGGGTCGTGGTGCCCGGCTTGACGACGACCATGCCGCGCTCGACGTCCTCGCGCTTGATGCCACGCAGCAGCAGACCGACGTTCTCGCCCGCGCGGGCCTCGTCGAGCAGCTTGCGGAACATCTCGATGCCGGTGCAGGTGGTCTTCATCGACTTCTCACGGATGCCGACGATCTCCACCTCCTCGTTCGGCTTGAGCACGCCACGCTCGGCGCGGCCGGTCACGACCGTGCCACGACCGGTGATCGTGAAGACGTCCTCGATGGGCATGAGGAACGGCTTCTCGGTCTCGCGCTCCGGCTGCGGGATCGCGGTGTCGACCGCGGTCATCAGGTCCAGCAGCTTGCCGGTCCACTCGGGGTCACCCTCGAGGGCCTTCAGCGCGGAGACCCGGACGACCGGCAGGTCGTCACCCGGGTAGTCCTGGTTCGACAGCAGCTCACGAACCTCGAGCTCGACGAGCTCCAGGAGCTCCTCGTCGTCGACCATGTCGCTCTTGTTGAGCGCCACGACGATGTACGGCACGCCGACCTGGCGGGCCAGCAGCACGTGCTCGCGGGTCTGCGGCATCGGGCCGTCGGTCGCCGCGACCACCAGGATCGCGCCGTCCATCTGGGCGGCACCGGTGATCATGTTCTTGATGTAGTCGGCGTGACCGGGGCAGTCGACGTGCGCGTAGTGCCGCGCCTCGGTCTGGTACTCGACGTGCGCGATGGAGATCGTGATGCCGCGGGCCTTCTCCTCCGGCGCCTTGTCGATCTCGTCGAACGGCGTGTACGGGTTCAGGTCCGGGTACTGGTCGTGCAGGACCTTGGTGATGGCCGCCGTCAGCGTCGTCTTACCGTGGTCGATGTGACCAATGGTGCCGATGTTGACGTGCGGCTTAGTCCGCTCGAACTTCGCCTTCGCCACTGGGTCCTCCTGTGGACTTCTTGGTTCGTACGCCCGGCGCGCCGGTCGGCGCTTAGGACTCTGTCGACAGCCTTTCCGGCCTGACGGCCGGAGAGCTTTGGTGGGTTCTGCGGCGATGAAGCCTACAGGCCCGGTCTCACGCGTTCCGACCGAGGTGGCCGCGGGCGGGAACACCCTCCCGCGACCGCCTCGGATCATCGATCACGCCAGGTGAGGGTCACTCACCCGTCGCCTTGGCGATGATCTCCTTCGCGACCGAGGACGGAACCTCGGCGTAGGAGTCGAACTGCATGCTGTAGCTAGCCCGGCCCTGGGTCTTCGACCGCAGGTCGCCGACGTAGCCGAACATCTCCGACAACGGCACCAGAGCCTTGACGACGCGGGCGCCGCTGCGCTCCTCCATCGCCTGGATGATGCCGCGGCGGGAGTTGAGGTCGCCGATGACGTCACCCATGTTCTCCTCAGGAGTGGTGACCTCAACGGCCATCATCGGCTCGAGGAGCGCGGGGTCGGCCTTGCGGGCCGCCTCCTTCATCACCATCGAGCCGGCGATCTTGAATGCCATTTCCGACGAGTCGACCTCGTGGTACTGGCCGTCCAGCAGGGTGAGCTTGACACCCACCAGCGGGAAGCCGGCGAGGATGCCGTACTGCATGGCGTCCTGCGCGCCCGCGTCCACCGACGGGATGAACTCCCGGGGGATGCGGCCACCGGTGACGGCGTTGGCGAACTCGTAGGTCGGGGCGTCGTTGCCCAGCGGCAGCGGCTCCAGGCTGATGATCACCCGGGCGTACTGGCCGGAACCACCGGTCTGCTTCTTGTGGGTGTACTCGACCTTGTCCACCTTGCGGCGGATGGTCTCGCGGTACGCCACCTGCGGCTTGCCGATGTTGGCCTCGACGTTGAACTCGCGGCGCATCCGGTCGACCAGGATGTCCAGGTGCAGCTCGCCCATGCCGGAGATGACCGTCTGACCGGTCTGGTCGTCCAGCTTGACGCGGAAGGTCGGGTCCTCCTCGGCCAGCCGCTGGATGGCGGTGCTGAGCTTCTCCTGGTCGGCCTTGGTCTTCGGCTCGATGGCGACCTCGATGACCGGCTCCGGGAAGGTCATCGACTCCAGGATGACCGGGTTCGCCGGGTCGCACAGCGTGTCACCGGTGGTGGTCTGCTTGAGACCCTGCACCGCGATGATGTCACCAGCCTGGGCCGAGCTGCGCTCTTCCCGCTTGTTGGCGTGCATCTGGTAGATCTTGCCGATCCGCTCCTTGCGGTCCTTGGTGGAGTTGACCACCTGGGAACCGGACTCGAGCGTGCCGGAGTAGATCCGGACGTAGGTGAGCTTGCCGAGGTGCTTGTCCGTCTGGATCTTGAAGGCGAGGCCCGAGAACGGCTCCGACTTGGACGGCTTGCGCTGCAACGGCGTCTCGCCGTCGGTGGCCGTGCCCTCGATCGCCGGGATGTCCAGCGGCGACGGCAGGTACGCGACGACCGCGTCGAGCATCGGCTGGATGCCCTTGTTCTTGAAGGCGGTGCCGGTGAGGACCGGGTTGGCCTTGCCGTCGATGGTGGCGCGGCGGATGGCGGCCTTCATCTCCTCGACGGAGATCTCCTCGCCCTCCAGGTACTTCTCCATCACCGCGTCGTCGACGTCGGCCAGGGTCTCCATCAGCTTCTCGCGCCACTCGGCGGCGGAGTCGGCGAGGTCGGCCGGGATCTCCTCGATCGCGTAGTCCTCGCCCTTCTGCGTCTCGCCGCGCCAGGTGAGGGCCCGCATCTCGACCAGGTCGACCACGCCGATGAAGTCGGACTCGGCGCCGATCGGGATCTGGAGGACCAGCGGGGTGGCGTTGAGCCGGTCGATCATCATCTGCACACAGCGGAAGAAGTCGGCACCGGTCCGGTCGAGCTTGTTGACGAAGCACATCCGGGGGACGTTGTACTTGTCCGCCTGCCGCCAGACGTTCTCCGTCTGCGGCTCCACGCCGGCGACACCGTCGTAGACCGCTACCGCGCCGTCCAGCACCCGCAGCGACCGCTCGACCTCGACCGTGAAGTCGACGTGGCCGGGCGTGTCGATGATCTGGATCGTGTGGCCCTTCCACTCACACTTGGTAGCAGCGGAGGTGATGGTGATACCACGCTCCTGCTCCTGCTCCATCCAGTCCATGACGGCACCGCCCTCGTGGACCTCACCGATCTTGTACGTGATGCCGGTGTAGAACAGGATCCGCTCGGTGGTGGTGGTCTTACCGGCATCGATGTGGGCCATGATGCCGATGTTGCGTACGTTGGCGAGCGCGTCTGCGGCGGCCACTTCAATCCCTACTTATCGTCGTCTCGACACAACTGGTGGCGGTTCCGGCGCCGCGGGGGCGCCGGAACCAGGGTGTTACCAGCGGTAGTGCGCGAAGGCCTTGTTGGACTCGGCCATCTTGTGCGTGTCCTCGCGCCGCTTGACGGCGGCACCGAGGCCGTTGCTCGCGTCCAGCAGCTCGTTCATCAGCCGCTCGATCATGGTCTTCTCGCGACGGGCGCGGGAGTAGGTGACCAGCCAGCGCAGGCCCAGGGTGGTCGCCCGGGCGGGGCGGACCTCGACCGGGACCTGGTAGGTGGCGCCACCGACGCGGCGGCTGCGCACCTCGAGGGTCGGCTTGACGTTGTCCATCGCCCGCTTGAGGGTGACGACCGGGTCGGTGCCGGACTTCTCGCGGCAGCCCTCGAGGGCGGCGTAGACGATGCGCTCGGCGAGCTGACGCTTACCGCGCAGGAGGATCTTGTTCACCAACTGGGTGACCAGCGGCGAGTTGTACACCGGGTCAGCGACCAGCGGCTTCCGCGGAGCGGGTCCCTTACGCGGCATGTCAGCTCTTCTCCTTCTTCGCGCCGTAACGGCTGCGCGCCTGCTTGCGGTTGCGGACACCCTGGGTGTCCAGCGAACCGCGGACGATCTTGTAACGCACGCCGGGGAGGTCCTTCACCCGGCCGCCGCGGACGAGCACGATCGAGTGCTCCTGCAGGTTGTGGCCGACGCCCGGGATGTAGGCGGTCACCTCGATCTGGCTGCTGAGCTTGACACGAGCGACCTTGCGCAGCGCCGAGTTCGGCTTCTTCGGGGTGGTGGTGTACACGCGGGTGCACACGCCGCGCCGCTGAGGGGAACCCTTCAGCGCCGGGGTCTTGGTCTTACTCGTCTTAGCCTGGCGGCCCTTTCGGACCAGCTGCTGGATCGTGGGCACCGGGTTTCTCCGCTCCCTTCGGCCGCCTGGTGGCGGCCGCACCGTCTGCCGTAGCCGACCTGATGGCCGACTCTCCTACATTCCGACCAGGGCCACCTCGCGGTGGTCCCGGCACCCGCGGTCGGGCGTGTCGCCCAGCTCACGGCCCCGGCGCCGACGCTCGCGCGTGTCGACGGGGTCTTGCACCGGCACACGGAAGGCCGCGCGCCGGATCTTTGGCTTTGTCGTGCTCCCACGCGATCTCCGGCTCACCGGATCCAGCGCACGCACGAGTTGCCCGGGCTTGCCCGGGCACAAGGGGAAAGAGTACCTACCACAACCGCACAGGTCAAAACGGAGCGGCCGGCGCAGCGTCCACCGCCTGCCGATCGAACCCTTCGCGCCTACCCGCCCGTGGTGGGCACCTACGGATCCAAGTGTACCGGCTTCCCTGCGGAGCGGCCCGTCGACCCCGTCACGGCCGCCGTCACGCCCCACTGCCGGGCGCGGGCGTCACCCGAGCGTCAGCAGCAACGCCAACCCCAGGCCGAGCAGGCTGAGCAGCAGCCCCGCCCCGCCACAGCTGACCCCGGCCACGGCCAGGCCCCGCCCGGTGAACCGGACCGCCGGCGGGGCGGTCGGGCGGCGGATCTGCCGCATCCCCAGCAGGCCGGCCACGACGGCGCCCGCGCCGGCCAGCACGCCCAGCACGGTGAAGGCACCGGCCGCCCAGGCGCCGCCCACGCCGCCGACCGCGCCGATACAGATCACCAGCATCGCGACCAGCGTCGAGACGATCCCGGCCACCAGCGAACCCACGGCCAGGCCGGAGGTGACCGGCGGCACGTCGAGGTGCACCACGCCGAAGGGCGTGCCCGCGACCGGGTCGACCCGCTTCGGCGTTCGGGCGGCCTCGCGCGGTGGCGGGGGCGGGGCGGTCGGGCCCGGGCCCCAGCCCGGAGCCGGCGACGGGCCCGCTCCCGCGGGCGAGGTCCCCCAGGGGGACACCGACGACGGACCCGGGTCCCCACCGGCGGACGAGGCACCCCAGGGCGCCGCCGACGACGGACCCGGGTCCCCTCCCCCGGACGGGGCGTTCCAGGGCGACGCCGCCGGCGGGTACCCCGGCGCGACGGACCCGTTGCCCGCGTCGGGTCGCCCCCACTGCGTCCCGCCGGGCGGGGCGTCGGGATTCGCGGCGGGGGGCGCCACGGGATCGCCGCCCGGGTAGCGCGCCGGTTCCGTCACGGGTCCTCCTGTCGACGTCTCGGCGTCCACCGCCGCGCGACGGACACCGGGCCAGGCTACCGCCGCCGGTCCACGGCCCGCGCCCGGCGCGGGACCCGTTCCCCCGGGTGGCCGGTCAGTCCATGTTCGGGGCGAAGTCCTGCCCGTAGGGAGTGTCGGCGAGCCGGACCACCCCGAGCACCACCGCGGCCACCACGCTGACGGCGACGAGCACCAGGCCCGTCCAGGCCAGCCGCTCCCCCCGTCGCAGCCAGGCCGCGCCGGTCAGGAAGCCCCCCGAGGCGTACGCCTCCCGGCGCGCCTGGCGGGCGAGCTGGAGCGCCACCGTGGCCGGCACCACGCCGCCGATGAACAGGCCGGTCAGCGCGCCGATCAGGCCCAGCGCGAAGACCGCCCGTGCCTTGGTGGCCCGGGCCGGGTCCGGGTCGAGCGGATGGCGGGGCAGCCCCGGCTGGGCGACGGGCGCCTGCCCGGGTGCGGTCGTCATGCCCCCATCATGCCCCGGCCCGCCGCCACGCGACGCCCGCACGGGCCACCCCGGTCCCGGGACACGGCGAGGCCCCCGGCGCGTGCCGGGGGCCTCGTCGATCGTGCTGCCTAGCGGTACGACCCGAAGTCGAAGTCGTCCAGCGGAACCGCCTGGCCGCTGGCCGGCCCGAAGCCGTAGTCGGTCTCCGGGTAGCCGGTCATCGAGTAGACCTTGGCCTTCGCCTCCTCGGTCGGCTCGACCCGGACGTTGCGGTACTTGCTGATGCCCGTACCGGCCGGGATGAGCTTACCGATGATCACGTTCTCCTTGAGGCCGACGAGCGAGTCGCTGCGCGAGTTGATCGCCGCGTCGGTCAGCACCCGGGTGGTCTCCTGGAAGGAGGCCGCCGAGAGCCAGGAGTCGGTGGCCAGCGAGGCCTTGGTGATACCCATCAGCACCGGACGGCCGGCGGCGGGCTCGCCGCCCTCGGAGACGAGTCGGCGGTTCTCCGACTCGAACAGCGCCCGGTCGACCAGCACGCCCGGCAGGAACTCGGTCGAGCCGGAGTCGATGACCGTCACCCGCTTGAGCATCTGGCGGATGATGATCTCGATGTGCTTGTCGTGGATGAGCACACCCTGCGAGCGGTAGACCTCCTGGACCTCACTGGTCAGGTGGACCTGGACCGCCCGCGGACCCATGATCCGCAGCAGCTCGTGCGGGTCGATGGTGCCCTCGGTCAGCTTCTCGCCGACCGCGACGTGACCGCCGTCGTGGGTCCGCAGCCGGACCCGCTTGGAGATCTTGTCGTAGACGATTTCGTCGCTGCCGTCGTCCGGCACCACGATGATCTTCCGGGAGCGCTCGCCGTCCTCGATCCGGATCCGACCCGGGGTGTCGGCGATGGGCGCCTTGCCCTTCGGGACCCGGGCCTCGAAGATCTCCTGCACACGGGGCAGACCCTGGGTGATGTCCTCACCCGCGACACCACCGGTGTGGAAGGTACGCATCGTCAGCTGCGTACCCGGCTCACCGATCGACTGGGCGGCGATGATGCCGACCGCCTCGCCGACGTCCACGGTCTTGCCGGTCGGCAGCGAGCGGCCGTAGCACGCTCCGCAGACGCCCAGCTTCGACTCGCAGGTGAGCACGCTGCGCACCCGGACCGTCTCCACCCCGGCGGCGACGATCTTGTCGACCAGGATCGAGTTGATGTCCTGACCCCGCTCGGCGACGACGACGCCGTCCGGCCCCTTGATGTCGTCGGCCAGCGTCCGCGCGTGCACGCTGGTCTCGGCGTGCTCGTGCACGACCAGCTTGCCGTCGAGCCGCTCGCCGATCTGCATCGGGATGGCGCGGTCGGTGCCGCAGTCCTCCTCGCGGATGATGACGTCCTGCGAGACGTCCACCAGACGACGGGTCAGGTAACCCGAGTCGGCGGTACGCAGGGCGGTGTCCGCGAGACCCTTACGGGCACCGTGCGTGGAGATGAAGTACTCCAGCACGGACAGACCCTCCCGGTAGCTGGCCTTGATCGGCCGCGGGATGATCTCGCCCTTCGGGTTGGCCACCAGACCACGGATCGCCGCGATCTGCCGGAGCTGGAGGAGGTTACCGCGGGCACCCGAGTTGATCATCTTCCACAGCGGGTTCTCCTGCGGCAGGGCGGTGTCCATCTCCTTGGCGACCTCGTTGGTCGCCTTGGTCCAGATCTGGATGAGCTCGCCGCGGCGCTCCTCCGGGGTCATCAGACCGCGCTGGTACTGCTTGTCGATCTGGTCGGCTTCCTTCTCGTACCGCTCCAGGATCTCCCGCTTGCGCGGCGGGGCGATGACGTCCTCCATGCCGATCGTCACGCCGGACCAGGTGGCCCAGTGGAAGCCGGCCTCCTTGAGCCCGTCCAGGGTGGCGGCCAGCGCCACCTTGGGGAAGCGCTCGGCGAGGTCGTTGACGATCGCGGAGAGCTGACCCTTGCGGATCTCGTAGTTCACAAAGCGGTAGCCCTGCGGCAGCGTCTCGTTGAACAGCACCCGGCCGAGGGTCGTCTCCACGGTCAGCGGCTCGCCCTCGACCCAGCCCTCCGGGGCGGTCCACGCCTCGGCGCCGGCACCGTTGTCGACCCCGACCACGCCACGCAGGCGGATCTTCACCGGGGCCTGGAGGTGCAGCTCGCCGTTGTCGTACGCCATCCGCGCCTCGGCGTCCGAGCTGAACGCCCGGCCCTCGCCCTTCTCGCCCGCCGTGAGGTGGGTGAGGTGGTAGAGGCCGATGACCATGTCCTGGGTGGGCATGGTGACGGGCTTGCCGTCGGCCGGCTTGAGGATGTTGTTCGACGACAGCATCAGGATCCGCGCCTCGGCCTGGGCCTCGGCCGACAGCGGCACGTGCACCGCCATCTGGTCACCGTCGAAGTCGGCGTTGAACGCGGTGCAGACCAGCGGGTGGATCTGGATGGCCTTGCCCTCGACGAGCTGCGGCTCGAAGGCCTGGATGCCCAGGCGGTGCAGGGTCGGCGCCCGGTTCAGCAGGACCGGGTGCTCGCCGATGACCTCTTCCAGCACGTCCCACACGACCGGCCGCTGCCGCTCGACCATCCGCTTGGCGGACTTGATGTTCTGCGCGTGGTTGAGGTCGACCAGCCGCTTCATCACGAACGGCTTGAACAGCTCCAGCGCCATCTGCTTGGGCAGGCCGCACTGGTGCAGCTTGAGCTTCGGGCCGACGACGATGACCGAACGGCCGGAGTAGTCGACGCGCTTGCCCAGCAGGTTCTGCCGGAACCGGCCCTGCTTGCCCTTGAGCATGTCGGAAAGCGACTTCAGCGGGCGGTTGCCCGGCCCGGTGACCGGCCGGCCGCGGCGGCCGTTGTCGAACAGCGCGTCGACGGCCTCCTGGAGCATCCGCTTCTCGTTGTTCACGATGATCTCGGGCGCGCCGAGGTCGATCAGCCGCTTGAGGCGGTTGTTCCGGTTGATCACGCGGCGGTACAGGTCGTTCAGGTCGGAGGTCGCGAAGCGGCCACCGTCGAGCTGCACCATCGGGCGCAGGTCCGGCGGGATGACCGGCACGCAGTCGAGCACCATGCCGAGCGGCGAGTTGCGGGTGTTCAGGAACGCCGCGACGACCTTGAGCCGCTTGAGCGCCCGGATCTTCCGCTGGCCCTTGCCGGAGCGGATCGTCTCGCGCAGGTTCTCGGCCTCGGCGTCGAGGTCCATGTTCTGGACCAGCGCCTTGATCGCCTCGGCGCCCATGCCGCCGGTGAAGTACTCGCCGAACCGGTCCCGCAGCTCGCGGTAGAGCAGTTCGTCGGTGACGAGCTGCTTCGGCTCCAGCTTGCGGAAGGTGTCCAGCACCTCGTCCAGGCGGTCGATCTCGCGCTGGGCCCGGTCGCGGATCTGGCGCATCTCGCGCTCTCCGCCCTCCTTGACCTTGCGCCGGACGTCCGCCTTGGCACCCTCGGCCTCCAGCTCGGCCAGGTCGGCCTCGAGCTTGGTGGCCCGCTTCTCGATCTCCGAGTCGCGGCTGTTCTCGGCCTGCCGCTTCTCGGCCAGGATCTCGTTCTCGATGGTCGAGAGGTCACGGTGACGCGACTCGGCGTCCACGCTCGTCACGACGTACGAGGCGAAGTAGATGATCTTTTCGAGGTCCTTGGGGGCGAGGTCCAGCAGGTAGCCCAGCCGGCTCGGCACGCCCTTGAAGTACCAGATGTGGGTCACCGGCGCGGCGAGCTCGATGTGCCCCATCCGCTCACGGCGGACCTTCGACCGGGTCACCTCGACGCCGCAGCGCTCGCAGATGATGCCCTTGAACCGGACCCGCTTGTACTTACCGCAGTAGCACTCCCAGTCCCGCTGCGGACCGAAGATCTTCTCGCAGAAGAGCCCGTCCTTTTCCGGCTTCAGGGTGCGGTAGTTGATCGTCTCAGGCTTCTTGACCTCACCGTGCGACCACTGACGGATGTCGTCGGCGGTGGCGAGGCCGATGCGCAGCTCGTCGAAGAAGTTGACGTCGAGCACTATGTCCCCTATGTCGTCGTCTGTACTGCTAGCTAGTGGGTGGGGTCGGGAGCCGGCGGCGAGCCGGCTCCCGACCGCTCACCTCAGACCTCTTCGACCGAGCTCGGCTCGCGCCGGGACAGGTCGATGCCCAGCTCCTCCGCGGCGCGGAACACCTCGTCGTCGGTCTCGCGCATCTCCAGGGCCACACCGTCGCTGGACAGCACCTCGACGTTGAGGCACAGCGACTGCAGCTCCTTGAGCAGCACCTTGAACGACTCCGGGATGCCCGGCTCCGGGATGTTCTCGCCCTTGACGATGGCCTCGTAGACCTTGACCCGGCCGAGGACGTCGTCGGACTTGATCGTCAACAGCTCCTGCAGGGCGTACGCGGCGCCGTACGCCTGCATCGCCCAGCACTCCATCTCGCCGAAGCGCTGGCCACCGAACTGCGCCTTACCACCCAGCGGCTGCTGCGTGATCATCGAGTACGGACCGGTCGACCGGGCGTGGATCTTGTCGTCGACCAGGTGGTTGAGCTTCAGGATGTAGATGTAGCCGACCGCGATCGGGTCCGGCAGCGGCTCGCCGGAGCGGCCGTCGAACAGCTGCGCCTTGCCGCTGGAACCGATCAGCTGCTTGCCGTCCCGGTTGGGCAGGGTCGACGAGAGCAGGCCGGAGATCTCCTCCTCGCGGGCACCGTCGAAGACCGGCGTGGCCACGTTGGTGTCCGGCTCCGACTCGTGCGCCTCGATGGAGCGCAGCTGGCGCTTCCACTCGGCGTCGTCGCCGTCGACGCTCCACCCCGTCTTCGCCACCCAGCCGAGGTGCGTCTCCAGCACCTGGCCGATGTTCATCCGGGACGGCACACCCAGCGGGTTGAGCACGATGTCGACCGGCGTGCCGTCCTCCAGGAACGGCATGTCCTCGATCGGCAGGATCTTGGAGATGACGCCCTTGTTGCCGTGCCGGCCGGCGAGCTTGTCACCGTCCTGGATCTTCCGCTTCTGGGCGACGTAGACCCGGACCAGCTCGTTGACGCCCGGCGGCAGCTCGTCGCCGTCCTCGCGGGAGAAGGTACGCACACCGATGACCGTGCCGGTCTCGCCGTGCGGCACCTTCAGCGAGGTGTCGCGGACCTCGCGCGCCTTCTCACCGAAGATCGCGCGGAGCAGCCGCTCCTCCGGGGTCAGCTCGGTCTCACCCTTGGGCGTGACCTTGCCGACCAGGATGTCGCCGGGGACGACCTCGGCGCCGATCCGGATGATGCCGCGCTCGTCGAGGTCGGCGAGCATCTCCTCGCTGACGTTCGGGATGTCGCGGGTGATCTCCTCCGGGCCGAGCTTGGTGTCCCGGGCGTCGACCTCGTGCTCCTCGATGTGGATCGAGGTGAGCACGTCCTGCTGCACGAGGCGCTGCGACAGGATGATCGCGTCCTCGTAGTTGTGGCCCTCCCAGCACATGAACGCCACCAGCAGGTTGCGCCCGAGCGCCATCTCGCCCTCGTCGGTGCACGGACCGTCGGCGATGACCTGGCCGGCCTCGACGCGGTCGCCCTCGAAGACGACCGGCTTCTGGTTGACGCAGGAGCCGGCGTTGGAGCGGCGGAACTTGTGCAGCAGGTACGTGCGGCGGTGGCCGTCGTCCTGGTGGATGGTGATGTAGTCGGCGCAGAGGTCCTCGATGACGCCGCCGACCTCGGCGACGACCACGTCACCGGCGTCGACCGCGGCCCGGTACTCCATGCCGGTGCCGACGAGCGGGGACTCGGCCTTGACCAGCGGCACCGCCTGGCGCTGCATGTTCGCGCCCATCAGCGCCCGGTTGGCGTCGTCGTGCTCGAGGAACGGGATCATCGCGGTCGCGACCGAGGTCATCTGCCGCGGCGACACGTCCATGTAGTCGACGGCGCTCGGCACCACGTCCTCGGTCTCGCCGCCCTTACGGCGGCACAGGACCCGGTCCTCGGCGAACGTGCCGTCGGCCTTCAGGGGCGCGTTGGCCTGCGCCTTGACGAACCGGTCCTCCTCGTCCGCGGTCAGGTAGTCGATCTGGTCGGTGACCCGACCGTCGACGACCTTCCGGTACGGCGTCTCGATGAAGCCGAACGGGTTGACCCGGGCGAAGGTGGACAGCGCGCCGATCAGACCGATGTTCGGGCCTTCCGGCGTCTCGATCGGGCACATCCGGCCGTAGTGGGACGGGTGCACGTCGCGGACCTCGAAGCCGGCCCGCTCCCGGGACAGACCACCCGGGCCGAGCGCGCTCAGCCGGCGCCGGTGGGTCAGGCCCGCCAGCGGGTTGGTCTGGTCCATGAACTGGGACAGCTGCGAGGTGCCGAAGAACTCCTTGATCGCCGCCACCACCGGGCGGATGTTGATCAGGGTCTGCGGCGTGATCGCCTCGACGTCCTGGGTGGTCATCCGCTCGCGGACGACCCGCTCCATCCGGGACAGACCGACCCGGACCTGGTTCTGGATCAGCTCACCCACGGTACGCAGGCGCCGGTTGCCGAAGTGGTCGATGTCGTCGGCCTCGTAGCCGTCCTCACCGGCGTGCAGCCGGCAGAGGTACTCCACGGTGGCGACGATGTCGTCCTCGGTCAGGGTGCCGGTCGTGATCGGCACCTCCAGCTCGAGCTTCTTGTTGAACTTGTAACGACCGACCTTGGCGACGTCGTACCGCTTCGGGTTGAAGAAGAGGTTGTCGAGCAGGGTCTGGGCGTTCTCGCGGGTCGGCGGCTCGCCAGGGCGGAGCTTCCGGTAGATGTCGAGCAACGCCTCGTCCGCGCCGGCGATGTGGTCCTTCTCGAGCGTCGTCATCATCAGCTCGGACCAGCCGAACCGCTCGCGGATGCGCTCGGCGGACCAACCGACGGCCTTGAGCAGGACGGTGACGGCCTGCCGGCGCTTGCGGTCGATGCGGACGCCGACCGTGTCGCGCTTGTCGATGTCGAACTCCAGCCAGGCGCCCCGGCTGGGAATGACCTTGACGCTGGTGAGGTCGCGGTCGGAGGTCTTGTCCGGCTGCTTGTCGAAGTAGACGCCCGGGGACCGGACGAGCTGGCTGACGACGACGCGCTCGGTGCCGTTGATGATGAAGGTGCCCTTCGGCGTCATCATCGGGAAGTCACCCATGAACACCGTCTGGCTCTTGATCTCGCCGGTGGTGTTGTTGGTGAACTCCGCGGTCACGAACAGCGGTGCGCAGTAGGTCAGGTCCTTCTCCTTGCACTCCTCGATCGAGGCCTTGACCTCGTCGAAGCGCGGAGCCGAGAAGGAGAGCGACATGGTGCCGGAGAAGTCCTCAATGGGACTGATCTCGTCGAGGATCTCCGCGAGACCCGAGCGTGCGTGCGGGTCGTCCGCCGACCGGCCCTGCCAAGCCTCGTTGCCGACGAGCCAGTCGAAGGACTCGTTCTGGATGGCGAGGAGGTTGGGGACCTCGAGGTGTTCGGTGATCCTGCCGAATGAAACTCGGCGGGGAGCGAATGCGCTCGACGTACGACTGGTCTTCGCAGGGCGGGAAGCTGCCAAGATGCGTCCTTCCGAGGACCGGTGCTGCAGAACGGCTGGTACGCGTGCACTCCAATGACCCCACCAGAAATATCCGTAAACGGACATTTCCGAGCAGGGGTCAAGTCGGAAGGCAGCGCAAACTAGCAGTGTAGCCGAGAGGCTAACCGCTGTCCAGCCCAACCCGCAGGTCGTCGCGGAACGTGCCTCGGGACCCCTGGACCAGGGTCTCACCGGGCCGCTCGGAACGCGACGTTCCTGCCGGGCCGCTCAGGTGCCGCGGCCGATGGTGTCGCCGCTGCCATTACCCAAGTGGTGGCCGTTGCAAGCGCGGAAGGTCTTGCTGTGTCAGCGTGCCTGTCAGCCCGGGGCCGCGTCAAGGCCCGGCATCCGGGTCGCCGCTTCTTTCCCACCGACGGGCTACCCACGGGCCCCGGTCGCCGACCGTTGCGGGGCGCGGACGCCCTGCTCACCGCGCTGTCGCCGGATCCACCAAGACGGCGGGCGGCGATCCAGTGTCGGATCACCGCCCGCCGTGACGCGGTGTGCCCAGGCTCACGGAGCCGGACGCGCGCCTGGTGGTACGTCAGGTCACTTGAGGGTGACCTTGGCGCCCTCGCCCTCGAGCTTGGCCTTGGCCTTGTCCGCGGTCTCCTTGTTGGCCTTCTCCAGGACGGCCTTCGGAGCGGCCTCGACCAGGTCCTTGGCCTCCTTGAGGCCCAGGCCGGTCAGCTCACGCACGACCTTGATGACCTGGATCTTCTTGCCGCCGTCAGCCTCGAGGATGACGTCGAACTCGTCCTTCTCCGGCTCGGCCTCGGCCGCAGCGGCACCGGCACCCGGGCCGGCAACCATCATCGCGGCCGGAGCGGCGGCGGTGACCTCGAAGGTCTCCTCGAACTGCTTCACGAACTCGGAGAGCTCGATCAGCGTCATCTCCTTGAACGCGTCGAGCAGCTCGTCGGTGCTGAGCTTCGCCATGTCTGGCGTCCTTTCCTGAATCTGTTAGGTAAGAACTGGGTGCGCCGCGGGGCCTCAGGCCGCCTCGGCGCCCTCCTTCTCGCGCTTGTCCTGCAGGGCGGCCGCCAGGCGGGCGGTCTTCGACAGCGGGGCCTGGAACAGGGCCGCGGCCTTGCTCAGGTTGCCCTTCATCGCGCCGGCCAGCTTGGCCAGCAGCACCTCACGGGACTCCAGGTCGGCGAGCTTCGTGACCTCGGCCGCGGTAATGGCCCTGCCCTCGAAGACACCGCCCTTGATGACGAGCTTCGGGTTGGCCTTCGCGAAGTCGCGAAGCCCCTTCGCCGCCTCGACGACGTCGCCCGAAACGAAAGTCAGCGCGGTAGGACCGGAGAACATCTCGTCGAGGCCGGAGATGCCAGCGTCGGTCGCGGCACGCTTCGCGAGCGTGTTCTTCGCAACCGTGTAGCTGGTCTCCTTGCCGAGCGAGCGCCGCAGCTGGGTGAGCTGGGAAACCGTCAGACCGCGGTACTCGGTCAGCACCGTGGCGCCCGCGTTGCGGAAGCTCTCGGTCAGCTCAGCGACGGCCGTGGCCTTGTCGGCCCGGATCGGCTTGTCCGCCATGTCCCTCCTCTCTCGTTACTCGAGGCCGGTCACCGTCGTCGGCCGGGGCTTTCGACGGGGGCGCAGGTGCCACGACAACGAGAAAGGCCCCGGCGCAGGGCGCACGGGGCGAGGGCCGGCACACGGACACGGTCGGCGGACCATGCTCAGCACCGATTTTCGCTTACCGCCCTGCGCGGGTCGCCCGTAGTCGCGGGACCTTCGACCGTGCCGGGGCACGGTGACCAGCGGTCTCTGGGTGGAACTTCGCGGCCTAGGTTACGCGAGGCGCCCCGCGACCACCAAATCGCCCCCTGGTGGGCCGGGTCACTCCCCCGTGCCCGGGGAGCCGGAAGGCCCTGACCGCACCGGCGGTCGCGGCACGCCGCCGGTCTCGCCACACCGGGCGCTGGAGCGTTCCGACCGTCGGAGCACCCGGCCGTCTGTGCGCCGCGGCACGTCGCGGCAGTGCCTGGCCGGTCGCGGCAGTGCCCGGCGGTTCGCGGCAGTGCCCGGCGGTTCGCGCCAGTGCTTGCGGTCGCGGCAGTGCCCGGCGGTCGCGGCAGTGCCGGCGGTTGACGCCGGGCGCGGGCTCAGGGCCGGTGGCGCCGCCGCCACAGGTACGCCACAACCGCCGCCGCGCTCCAGGCCGCGGCCCAGGCGGTGAGCAGGCCCACCGTCGACGCGGCCAGGCCGTCGGCGGCGGCCCGCGCGGTCGCCATCACCGGCGGCGCCAGCCACGGCGCCACCGAGCCGCTCAGGCCGAGGACGACCGCGCCGACCCCGCCGAGCGCGAGCACCGCGACGCCGTAGCCGGCGCTGCCCGTGCAGGCGCGGCTGGCCAGCGCCCCGAGCGCCACCGCCGCGGGTACGGCCAGCAGGTGCGCCCACAGCCCGACGGCGATCCCCACCGGCACCGACCGGTCGCCCGGCTCGACCGGGCCGGCGACCCCGCCGACCAGCCACGGGAAGACCAGTGCGACGGCCACCGTGCCGAGCCCGGCCACGCCGGCCGCCAGCAGCCCGGCCAGTCGTTCCCGGCGCACCCCGACGAGCGCCTGGGCCAGCCGGCGCTGCACGTCCGGCTCGACGTCCAGCAGCACCTTGGTCTGCCAGGCGAGCACCGGGAAGAGCACCACCGCCGAGACGCCGTACGCCTCCCCCGGCTGCGCCCGGCCGCCGCCGTAGAGGACGCCGAGTGCCACCAGGCCGGCCAGCAGCGGGGCCAGCGCCCGTCCCGTACGCAGGAAGCCCGCCAGCCGCAGCCGGAGCAGTGCGGTCACCGCGGCCCCCCGGTGGCCCCGCCCGTGGCCTCCGGCGCCCGGGCGACGGGCGGCGCGCCGGGGTCCACGGTCCCCGTCGGCGGCCCCTCGGCGCCCTCCGGGGCGACCGCGCCGGGCCGGGCGGGTCGGCGTACGCGAAGGATCCGGTGCCCCTCGGCGCGCAGCCGGGCGACGGTGCCGTCGACCCGCGCCACCGGGACCGCGACCTCGACCACCGCCAGCTCCGCGTCCGCCGACGGGGCGGCCTCGGTGACCGTGCCGTCCGCCACCGTCCAGCGGCGGGCGCCGGGCAACCGGGCGATCTCGCCCCGGTGGTCGCTGACCAGCACCGACCCGCCCGCCGCCGACACCTCGTCGATCACCTCGGGCACGAGGTCCCGGGTCGCCGCGTCGAGGCCCTCCCACGGCTCGTCGAGCACCAGCAGGCCGGGCGGACGCAGCATCGCCTGGGCCAGGCCGACCTTCTGGGCGGTGCCCTTGGACAACTCCGGCAGGCGGACCCGGCGGAACCCGGACAGGCCCAGCCGGGAGGTCCAGTGGTCGACCGCGTGGCCGACGGCCGCCGGGTCGAGGCCGGCGACACGTCCCATGGCGGTCAGGTAGTGCTCGACGGTGAAGGGCTGGTCGGCCGGGAAGCGCTCCGGGACCCACCCGACGTGCCGGGGTCGACCGGTGACCCGCCCCCGGCTCGGCCGCAGCACCCCGGCCGCCACCTGGAGCAGGGTCGACTTGCCCACGCCGTTGCGGCCGAGGACAACCACGACCTCACCGGGGTCGACCCGCACCGCGGCTTCCCGCAGCACCCACGGGCCCCGCCTCCGGTAGCGCAGCCAGACGTTCTCCAGGCGCACCGGCCGAGCATGCCACAACCGACGCGGAACGGGGCGCCGCCACGATGTGGCGACGCCCCGTCACGGGTACGGATGCTCAGCCCTCGGCCGAGGCCTCCTGCAGGTTCTTCACCACGTTGGGGTCGACCGGGACGCCCGGGCCCATGGTGGTGGTCAGGGTGACCTTCTTGAGGTACTTGCCCTTCGCGGCGGACGGCTTGGCCCGCAGGACCTCGTCGAGGACCGCCGCGTAGTTGTCGATCAGCTGGGTCTCGGAGAACGAGGCCTTGCCGATGATCAGGTGCAGGTTGGAGTGCTTGTCCACCCGGAAGGTGATCTTACCGCCCTTGATGTCCGAGACGGCCTTGGTGACGTCCATGGTCACCGTGCCGGTCTTCGGGTTCGGCATGAGACCGCGCGGGCCCAGGATCCGCGCGATCCGGCCGATCTTGGCCATCTGGTCCGGCGTGGCGATCGCCGCGTCGAAGTCGAGCCAACCGCCCTGGATCCGGGCGACCAGCTCGTCGGTGCCCACCTCGTCCGCACCGGCGGCGGCGGCCTCCTCGGCCTTCGCGCCGGCGGCGAAGACGATCACGCGGGCGGTCTTACCGGTGCCGTGCGGCAGGTTGACCACGCCACGGACCATCTGGTCCGCCTTGCGGGGGTCGACGCCGAGGCGCATGGCGACCTCGACCGTGGCGTCGAACTTGGCGGTGGTCGTGTCCTTGGCCAGCTTCACGGCCTCGGCGGGGGTGTAGAGCTTCGACCGGTCGATGACCTCGGCGGCCTTGCGGTAGCTCTTGCTGCGCTGCATTTTCTGCGTACTCCTGTGGTCTATGGCGGGCCGCGATTCCCGCGCGCCCTCCCACGAACTGGATCTGGCGGTGGCCGAGGTCAGTCGGTGACGTTGAGGCCCATCGACCGGGCGGTGCCGGCGATGATCTTCTCAGCCTGGTCGATGTCGTTGGCGTTGAGGTCGGCCATCTTCTTCTCGGCGATCTCACGCACCTGGGCGCGGCTGACGGAGCCGACCTTCTCCTTGTGCGGGACGCCCGAGCCCTTCTGCACGCCGGCGGCCTTGATCAGCAGCCGGGCGGCGGGCGGGGTCTTCAGCACGAAGGTGAAGCTCCGGTCCTCGTAGACGCTGATCTCGGCGGGGACGATGTCGCCCCGCTGGGACTCGGTCTGCGCGTTGTAGGACTTGCAGAACTCCATGATGTTCACGCCGTGCTGGCCGAGCGCGGGGCCGACCGGCGGCGCCGGAGTGGCCTGGCCCGCCGGCAGCTGAAGCGTGAAAGTCTTGACGAGCTTCTTCTTCGGAGGCATGTCTCTTCCTGGGGCTTGAAACTGGGAAAGGTGCCGGCCGCAGGCGCGCACGGTCAGCGCGATGCGACAGCGGCGACGTTCTAGAATAGCGCAGCGTCCCGCCGCCGCCTGCGCCGAGGTCGGGCGGGGGGGCGGAACAGGTACGCCGGCGGCGGGCCGCGGCCCACCGCCGGCGCTCCCGACGTCAGATCTTGGCGACCTGGTTGAAGTTCAGCTCCACCGGCGTCTCGCGACCGAAGATCGACACCAGCACCTTGAGCTTCTGCTGGTCGGCGTTGATCTCACTGATCGTCGCCGGCAGCGAGGCGAAGGCGCCGTCGGTGACGGTGACCGAGTCGCCGACCTCGAAGTCGAGGACCTTGATCTCGGGCTTGGCCTTCTTCTGCTCGGTCTCGACGGCCGGCGCCAGCCACTTCAGCACCTCGTCGAGGGAGAGCGGGGCCGGGCGGTCGGCCCGGTCCGTCGCGCCCACGAAGCCGGTGACGCCCGGCGTGTTGCGCACGCAGGAGTAGGACTCGGCGGTCAGCTCCATCCGGACCAGGATGTAGCCCGGGAAGACCTTGGCCTGGATCTGCGACCGTTTCCCGTTCTTGACCTCCACCTCTTCCCGGGTCGGCACCTCGACCTGGTAGATGTAGTCCTCCATGTCGAGGCTCGTGATCCGGGTCTCGAGGTTGGTCTTGACCTTGTTCTCGTAGCCGGCGTACGAGTGCACCACGTACCAGTCGCCCGGCGCGTAGCGCAGCTTCTGCCGCAGCTCGGCGACCGGGTCGTAGTCCTCGTCCGGCGCGGGCTCGGTGGTGGGGAACTCCGGCTCGCTGGCGGCCTCGACCGACTCGTCACCAGCCGCCGTCGCCACCGTGGACTGCTCGTCCGTGGTCTCGGCGGTCTCGTCGTACTCAGGCACGCTCGCTCACTTCCGTCACTATCGGCTCAGTCGGCCGGTCAGCTGGGGTTGCCGAAGACCCACAGCACGCCCTTCGCGAAGGCGAAGTCAAGGCCGGCCACGATCGTCAGCATCACCGCGACGAAGGCGACCACCACGGCCGTGTAGGTCAGCAGCTCCTTGCGGGTCGGCCAGATGACCTTACGCAGTTCGGCCACGACCTCGCGGATGAATCGGGCGATGCGGCCGAACAGGCCCACCCGATCGGTTTCCGCCTTGGTCTTCGGTCGGCTGTCCGCCGAATCCGCCTTCGCCCGCGAGCGCGTCGCGGTGCCGCCGCGGGATACCGGCTCCTCGGCGTCGGTGGCGTCGTCGTCGGCCACGTCGTCGACGACCTCGTCGTGCAGACGGTCGTCGCCGGCGTCCTCGCCGCGCCGCTTCTTGTCGGCCACTTCGCCCTCCGTCGCGGGATGTCGGGTCGCACGCTGTCGGGCGTGCGCGGCGCTTGGTCACGCCGGCCGGACCAACCGTCCCGCGACGGGCCGCGGCCGGCGGATCAGCCGGGAGGGCCCGAATGCCTCGGAGCCACCCCGCCGATGCCACCACCACGGGCCGGACGCCGCCGTACGGCGGCGCGACCCACGGGAACGGTCAGGCCTGAGGCGCAGGGGTGACAGGACTTGAACCTGCAGCCTGCGGTTTTGGAGACCGCTGCTCTGCCAATTGAGCTACACCCCTGTGCGGCAATGCTCGCCCCACCCGGTCATGCACGACCGTGCAGGGGTTACTTGCCCCACGGCGGACCAGTGTACGGGTAGCGGCACCACTTTCCCAACCGGTCTGCCCCTCGCGCGTCGGGAGCCTGGTCAGCGGGCCGTCCGGACGGTCGCCCGCGCCTGCGAGAGCACCTTCTCGCCCCGGCAGACGGCGGTCACGTCGAGCCTGGTCAGCCCGTCCTCGGTGACCTCCCGGACCACGGCCGTGACCTCGATCTCGGTGCCCTCGTCGTCGTCCGGGACGACCACCGGCCGGGTGAAGCGGACGTTGTAGTCGACGATCGCGTCGGGCGCCCCGGCCCACTCCGCCACCGCGCGACCGACCAGCGCCATGGTGAACATGCCGTGGGCGATCACGCCCGGCAGACCCACCTTCGTGGCGGTCCGGTCGTTCCAGTGGATCGGGTTGAAGTCCCCCGAGGCGCCGGCGTAGCGGACCAGGTCCGCGCGCGTCACCCGGAACGTCCTGGCTGGCAGCTCCATCTCAGCCCTCCCCGCGTACGACGAGCTTCGACCAGACGGTCACGACCGGCTCGCCGGCCGGGGTGGCCACCTCGGTGCGGGTGGTCAGGAAGCCGTGCCCGCCACGGCTGCTGACGTCGTCGATGACGCTGACGCAGACCAGCTCGTCCCCCGCCACCACCGGCCGGGTGTAGGCGAAGCGCTGGTCGCCGTGGACGACGCGGCTGTAGTCGACGCCTAGGGCCGGGTCGTCGATGATCTGCTGGTTGGCCGCCATCGTGAGCACGATGGGGAAGGTCGGCGGGGCGACCACGTCCGGGTGGCCGAGCGCACGGGCGGCCTCCGGGTCGTGGTGGGCCGGATCGGCGGCGCCGATCGCCGTGGCGAACTCGCGGATCTTTTCTCGGCCCACCTGGTAGGGGGCGGTCGGCGGATACGTCCGGCCGACGAAGGACGGGTCCAGGGACATGCCGCGAACCTACACGCAAACGCCGATCGCCGATCCGTACGGTCGGCGGCGGCCGGAGCCGCGCCGCCCCTACGGACCGGCGATCGGGAAGTGCCTGAGGACCGAGCCGGCGGTGCCGGCCGTGGGTCAGCGGGTCTCGCGGTGGACCGTGTGCTTGCCGTCCCGCGGGCAGAACTTCTTCAGCTCGATGCGGTCGGGGTCGTTACGACGGTTCTTGCGCGTGATGTAGTTGCGCTCCTTGCACTCCACACACGCCAAAGTGATCTTCGGCCGGACATCGGTCGCCTTCGCCACGGCGGAGTGCCTTCCTCGCTACGGGTAACAACTACGGCGCATCAGCCTACGCGCTGACGGCGCGGACATGCAAAGTGGGCGCCAGTGGCGCCCATCCCACCGACCGCCGGGAGCTGGCCCGGTGGACGAGAGTAGCGGTGGCCGGACTTGAACCGGCGACACAGCGATTATGAGCCGCTTGCTCTACCATCTGAGCTACACCGCCGTGGCGGGTCCAGCCGGACCCTCTGAGCCCCCTTACGGAATCGAACCGTAGACCTTCTCCTTACCATGGAGACGCTCTGCCGACTGAGCTAAGGGGGCCTGCGCGATCTCCCCGGGGGGTGACGCGCAGGGGATACATTACACGGCCCTGCGGCGGAGATGAAATCGGATCCCCCACAGGGGCGTTTCCGCAGGTCAGGGCACGGCCCGCAGCCGGGGCAGCTCCCCCGGGGAGATCGTCTCCGGGTCCACCTGGGCGCCGAACCAGGCCTCCAGCCGCTCGTACGGCAGCGGGCGGCTGAACAGGAAGCCCTGGCCGATCTCGCAGCCGATGTCCTGGAGCAGCTCCAGGGTCAGCTCGCTCTCCACGCCCTCGGCGACCACGGCCAGGCCGAACTGCTGGGAGAGCGTGACGACCGCGTTGACGATCGCCAGGTCGCCCGGGTCCGTCGCCATGCCCTGCACGAAGGAGCGGTCGACCTTCACCTCGTGCACCGGCAGGCGGCGCAGGTGGGCCAGGGACGAGTCGCCGGTGCCGAAGTCGTCCACCGACAGCCGTACGCCGAGGTCCCGCAGTCGCCGCAGGGTCGGGATGGGCCGGTCGGTGCCGTCCAGCACCCCGGCCTCCTTGATCTCCAGCGTGAGCAGTTGCGCCGGCACGCCGTACTCGTCGAGCAGCTCCTTGACGCGGGCCGGGAAGTGCTGGTCGGTGAGCGTACGCGCGGAGAGGTTGACCGCGACGGCGAGCGGCTGGCCGGCGTGCGTCCAGTCCCGGCTGCGCCGCAGCCCCTCGCGGAGCACGAACTCGGTGAACCGGCCGAGCTGGCCGGTGTGCTCGGCCACCGCGACGAAGTCCTCCGGGGCGACCGTGCCGTGCGCCGGGTGCTCCCAGCGGGCCAGGCACTCCACGCCGACCAGCCGGCGGTCGCGCAGCGTCACCTTGGGCTGGAAGTAGACCTCCAGCTCGTCGGCGTCCAGCGCGCGGCGCAGGTCGCCGGCGAGGCCGAGCCTGCGCAGCGACCGCGACTCCAGCGTCGGGCTGAACAGCTGCACGCTGCCCGGCACGGACTTGGCCGCCGTCGCCGCCAGGTCAACCCGCTGCAACAGGGAGACCGCGTCGCTGCCGTGGTCGGGATACACGGCGACCCCGACCGCCGTGTCCACGTCGAGGGTGAGCGCGTCGAAGACCATCTCGTCGCGGATCTGCTCGCGCAGCTGCGCGGCCAACTCCATCGCCGTTTCGGCACTCTCCAGGCGCAGCGTCACCAGGAACTCGTCCCCACCGGCCCGCCCGACCAGGGCCGACGAGGGTACGCAGGAACGCAGCCGGTTCGCGACCTCCACCAGGACCTTGTCGCCGGCGGCGTGCCCGAGCGACTCGTTGACCTGGCGCAGCCGGTCGACGTCGAACAGCAGCAGGGCCACCACCTCGCCGGGCGCCCGGATCTTGACGGCCTCCTCCAACGCGCCCGTGATCCGCCGCCGGTTGGGCAGCCTGGTCAGCGCGTCGTGGCTGGCGTCGTGCCGGAGCCGGTCGACCAGCCGCGAGTTCTCCAACGCCACCGCCGCGTGCGCCGCCACCGTCTCGAAGAGAGGCACGTCGGTACGGACGAAGTAGTTGCTGTCCCCCAGCCGGTTGGCCACCTCCAGCGTCCCGATGACCGCCTGACCGGACCGCAGTGGCAGGACGATCACGTCCTTGACCCGGTGCGTCGAGAGCGGGGCGCGCAGGTCACCGTCGGTCGTCAGTCCCCGGCCGACGGCCACGGTGCGGCCCTCGTCCCGGGCCCGTTCCCGCAGGGCGGCCGGGGTCTTGGCGAAGTCGAGCAGACCGGGGGCGTCGTTGCGCGCGGTCAGCAGCACCTCGGGGTGCCTGCCCTGCGCGGGCAGCCAGAGCGTGGCGTACTCCGCCTGCATGAGCGCCCGCACGCGGCCCAGGAGGGCGTCGGGCAGGGTGCCGTACTCGCCGCTCTCGCTGACCGCGCGGCTCAGCTCGTACATGTCGGTGAGGGTGCGGTGCTGCCGGAAGAACTGCGCGTACGCCCGGTAGACGAGCGCCAGCGCGACGAGCAGGGCCCCCAGCAGCAGCAGCGACCACCAGGTGGTGGCGATGAGAATGAGGACGATCATGCCGCTGGCGATATTGATCATCGCCGCCAGGAGCGCGGGCGGCGACTGCCGCAGCGTGCCCCGGCCCGCCTGCCAGCCCTGCAACAGCGTGTGCACGCCGGCGACCGAGACGATGCTCAGCAGGTTCACCATGCTGGCCGCGAAGAACAGCTTCAGCCAGGTGCCCGGCCCGACGCCGTGGACGGGCGGCAGCGCCTGGAGCACGAGCACGGCCAGCGACGAGCCCGCGGCCGCCCGGGCCACGTTGAACCAGAACTTCGTGGCGCCGAACCGGTGCCGGATGTGGGTCACGGCCGACGCGACCGTGTAGATCACGACGACCGTGAGTGGCTCGACGAGGTAGAACGCCAGGACCAGTGGAATCTCGGTCAGGGTCACGCCGAGGGACTGCCGCCGGACGGTGAAGTTCAGCACCGGGAGCCCGGCACCCACCATGGCCACGAAGAGTGGCACCGCGAGCGACCACTCCCCGAACGGCTGTGGCGCCACCAGCCCGACCGCCGTCGTGCAGACGATGGCGATCAGGGCCAACGGCCCGGTGATCAGCCATGCGTATTCAGTCGAGCGGGGGCCGGTGCGGCCACGACCCGCCATGCCGTGCCCCCTTACCGGCCCGCCGGTTCACGTCATCGAGCGGTGGTTGGTCAGCGAGGCGCGGGCATGTTCCAGATGACGTCGGCGGTCTGGAGGTCTCCGGTGTCCAAGAGGTCACCGCCCAGGGCGACGCTCGCGAGAGCGGCGAGTGCGAAAAGCGAGCCAAGCAGCCGGCCCAGCCTTCGACCAGACATGTTTGCTCCTGTCGGGGAAGTGTCACGGGGATGGTGGAGGTTCCACGATCGTGCCACAAGGCAGGTACCCAGAAAAGCGGTGCGCGTACCGCCGGACCGAGCGTCGGCGACGTTCCGCCGTTCGGCCCAGGGGCCGCCCCGACCGAGCCCTGATCACGGGGGCTGAGTGGGCACCGTGCACTTCGCACATTGCGGATTGCGACCTTCCACGCAATTGGGGGAAGGTCCGGGAGTCCGGGCGTACCCACCTTCACCGTGGGTGACCCCCTGCGCAGGAGGAGGTTCGACCGGACATCGACCACCATACTCGTTCTGCGCCAGCACGCCAGGGTTGAGACGACGGACCGACAGAGCTTCTCCGCGAGCCCGCGCCGACGCCGGGTCCGACGCCGGTGGCGACCGCGCCCCGACGAGCGGCTCATCCTCCGGTCGAACTCGCGGCCGTACGCCTCGTGGGCCGCTGCCGACCCGGGGCCGGCGGTCCGGCGCGACGCTGCGGTGCGGCACGGCACGGCACCGCCGCCGGCATCGGCGGCGAAGGCAGCCGATGCCGGCGTTGTCAGGCCCACCATTCCGGGCGATGCGGACCCTTCATGAAGCGGGTCCAGGCTCGATCGACTGAGGAGACCGGGTCTCGAAGGCCGCGATGGCGTACGGATGGCAGCGGGACCGGGGGCGCTCCGGCACGGTGGAGCCCAGCGAGGATCAGGGTCCCGCGGTGCTTCCCGCCGACTGAGATCCGACAACCACAGCGGAGGGGGGCCGGATGGAGACGTGGCGTGTCCTGGCGGCAGTCGTCACGGGCCCGGCGGTGAGCCTCGTAGGCGTCGCCCTGGCCACCAACTTCCGCGGCGTGACGGAGTGGCACGTGCGGCGGTCGATGTCCACCGCGAGTGCGCTGCGGCGGGTTCCCCCTTGGCGGTGGCTACCAGAAGTCCCGCACGAGGAGCGTCTTGCCCGCTTCGTCCTGCTGGAACGGGTGATTGGCGTGGCCTTCGCAGTGCTCGGCGTCATGATCTTGGTGACCGTCGGCCACAGCATCTTGACCGGCCAGCCGATGCGTACGGTGAAGTAGCCCCCGCCGCGATCAGTCCTTGACCTCCATTGGAGCAACGGGACGGCAGCAGGTGAGCCCTCGTGGGCTGCTATCTGCCGCAGGCTGAGCACCGCTCGTGCACCGGTACCGCCGGAGTATCGGCCGTCGCGCGGGAACGTGCGCGGATCGCGAGCGCCGCAGCCAGAGGCGTCGCGCCCGTGATGAAGACGGCGACGGCGGTCGGCGGCGGCCCAGAAGCCAGCGAGAGCGATCGCGGTGAGGTAGCTCAGAACAGCGGCGAGGCGTACGCCGGGGATGAGGTCGGCAACGCCGGCAGCGCGCAGGCGCTCATGGCCACCCCCAGCCAGGACGTCCACCACGTCGAGGATCGATGGCCAGCGGCGGTCGGGTCCGGCCAGGTCGAGGTACGTACCCACGATCTCGCCGCCCGTGCCCGGCGGTAGCCGGCGGGGTACGCCCGCAGCAGTTGCCGGTAACGGCGTTCCAGCTCCCTCACGCCAGTCCTCCCAAGGCACGCGGGGTGATGGGCCGGGCGGCGGGCGCCTTCGTAGCCGATACATTCCGAGTCGTGGACACACCGCTGCGGGAACCGACCTTCTGGATCCTGGCCGCTCTCGCCGGCCCACCGCCGCACGGCTACGGGATCATCAGGACAGCGGCTACCGTGTCCGAGGGCCGGCTGTCCATGCGGCCTGGCACCTTGTACGGCGCGCCTGATCGGTTGGCGGAGGCGGGCCTCATCGAGGTCGACCGAGCGGAGGTCGTCGGCGGCCGCCTGCGCCGCTACTACCGCCTCTCCGCCACCGGAAATGCCACCCTCGCCGGTGCGGCCGACCGCCTGCGGCGCAACGTGGAGGCGGCGACCGCCAGCCGGAGCAACCTGGCCATTCGACCGCGGAACGGCCATAGCCGGGCGTTGGGTGTGCGTCAATCGCGCCTTGACGGCGTTGCCACAGGAGCCCTCAGCGGCAAGATCGACCGTCCACAACCAGTCATGATCCGCTGGACTGAGCCGGACTCGGCCGGGCAGACGACAACGGCCCCCGATCAGCATTCCTGCTGGTCAGGGGCCGTTGGTGCTCCTGGTGGCGGGTAGAGGATTCGAACCTCTGTAGCTTTCGCAACGGATTTACAGGGCACCCGCGATCATGGCAGCGCCTACACCCGTGACCTGGTGTTTCAGTCCCTCAAGCGGGGGCCGTCCGGTCTACCGCCCACCATCTGCCCACGCCCACGGGTTCCCGTTCCGTCAGTCGCCCCTTGGCCGCGGCCACACGTTCCGGTGTCTATCGAGCATCGATGATGCGGAGTACGTCCTTAGCGGCGAAGACGCGAGCGTAACGTCGCCCAGTCCGCTCCTGCAGGATCCCCAGGCCTTCCAGCCGACGGATGGCGGTGTTCACGGCTGGATAGGAGACGCCGTACATCTGGGAGGCAGTCGTCGGGGTGATCATCGGGTAGCCGATCAGATCTTCCACGATCCGGGCGGCCACTCCACGTACATTCGCCTCCCTGAGTCGCTCAAGCGCATGCTCCTTCCAATCGAGAAGGGCATCGATGCGCTCAACGGCCAGAACGGCCTGCGCTCGTACCGCCTCTGAGAAGAATCGGATCCATGGATCGAAGCTGCCCGTCATGCTGATGCGCAGGAGATGGTCCTGATACTCACGCCGCCGCACCTCAAGCCATGGCGAGATGTTCAGAACGGGCACTCGCAGCTCACCCTCTGCGGCCAACTGAAGCACGCAGACCAGTCGCCCAAGCCGACCGTTTCCGTCATTGAACGGATGTAACGTCTCAAACTGGTAGTGGCCGAGCGCCATCTTCACGATCAGCGGGAAGTCGTCCTTGGCGTTGATCCAGGCCTCCCACGCCTCAAAACCCGCCGTCAGCTGGTCCCCCGGCGGCGGAGGGACAAAACGAGCCTCCTTGACCCGACCGGCGCTGAGACCGATGAAGACCTGGATGCTCCTAACATCGCCAGCGTCGGCCGTGTCGCCGCGGGTTCCCCTCACGAGAACCTTCTGAAGCTGCCGAAGCATGCCGATGGTGATCGGCCGTTCCTTGATCCACTCATACGCCATCTCTGCGGCGCGGACGTAGTTCACGACCTCAGCGACTGGCGCTGAGACCTCACCCGCCTCCAGGAAGTCAGCCTCAAGCACGTCATCCAAAGCGGCGTACGTGCCCTCAAGGGCGGAGGTGCTGACAGCCTCGCGCCGGATCGCTGGCCTGGCCAGGAGCATGGGATTGGGAAGCCGGATCGCCGCCTGATCAAGCCTCGCGACCGCAGCCGTCGCCATAGTCAGGTCTCGGAACGTCTCCTGCTGAAGGTCAACCCGGCTGGGCAAGGGGTTCGGCAGGAACGCCTTGTGATCGTAGGGCTCGTCGTACCGAGCGTCATGTCCGTTGATCGGCACCAGGACACCAGCGGGAGACGAAGCGAACGCCTCAAGATCCACGGTTTGTAAGCCATCCTCTGAAAACTTTAATTCCAGCGCTGTAATTCAAAGTCTAGCTCTGCATCCGAGGCAGATCTAAAGCACCTGGCCCCAAACTTACATTTGGAACCTCGGTTTGTAACTACGGAGCGCTAGCACGACACCCACAGTCGCGCAGGTTCAGCTACTCTACGTGTCCACCGCTGGGTTGAAAGTCCTAGCTTCTACTCATCCGAGCGCGTCGCCGATCTTGTCGTTCATGGTGTCGTCTCCCCCGTCGATGCAGTCGGCGTACACGCGGAGCAGGACGGCGACGCCGTGGCCCAGGCGTCGGGCGACCTCGGTCGGCGGGACGCCGGCATTCAGCCAGAGCGAGGCCGCCGCGTGCCGCAGGTCGTAGGGACGGCGTACGAGGGGCGGAGCGACCTGCGATTCAGTCAGTGCCTTCTCGCGGGCGAGCTTCCACCACCGGTCGTACACCGACTCGGAGAGCGGCCCGCCGTGCAGGCCACGGAAGAACCGACCATCCGGCCCGACGCCGTGATTCTCGACGTGCGCGCACAGCAGTTCGACGAGCCGAGGCGGGATCGGGACCGTGCGGGTTTCCTGCCGGCCCCGGTGCTTGAGGCCGCGTCGCTCGTGCGATCCGCCGTCATCGGTCCAGTGCGACCCGGCGCGCGGAGCCGTCCCGGCGAGCACCAGGCGACCCCACCGATATTCGATCTTCTCGTGATCGCAGGACGCCGAGCCTGGCCCGCTCCGCGGTATGGGGTCGGCGGTAGACGGGGTGGCAGCGTTAGTTGCGCTCGGTGGCGAGCTGCGCCACGACTTGTTCCAGCTCCGACTGGACAACGGCTCTGCGAATCACCACGGCGATACGCCCTTTGCGATCGAGGATCACGGTTGCGGGGATCGTGTTGGGCGGTAGATCACGGAATTGCAGCGCCACCCGACCAGGTGGATCGAACAAGCTGGGATAGGTCACCCTTCCCTGGGCAAACGCGCTCGCGGCGTCCTTGCCGTCACGGGTGTTGATCCCAAGGAACGCCACTCCAGCCTCGCGAGTGGCCCGGTACACCGCTTCCAAGTCGTCAGTCTCAGCCCGGCACGGCGCGCACCACGAGGCCCAGAAGTTGGCAACGACAACGTTCCCTCTCAGGGGTGCCCAATCGAAGCGCGACCCGTCGAGCAGCGTGCCGACTAACTCCGGGCCAGGGAGACGCTCCTGAACCGGAAACTCGACCCTTGGCAGGGTGGCGTCGCCGCGGTCGACGGCTTGACCGCACCCGACGGCTGTTGTGGCCAACATGGCCATCGTTCCGATGATCACGGTTCGACGGTGCATCGGTACCTCTGTCTGCTGACGCGCTAGCACTCTCCATGTCCTGGCAGGCCCTTTGCCATCCTACGGCCGCCACAAGATCAAGCGTTCCCGCCATGTTCCCGCAGACGCCGGTCTAGCGCCGGATCGAGCTGGACTCTGCTGGACTGAACGAGAACGGCCCCGTGAGCGCGTTTCCGCAGCTCGCGGGGCCGTTCGTGCACCTGGTGGCGGGTAGAGGATTCGAACCTCTGTAGCTTTCGCGACGGATTTACAGTCCGCTCCCATTGGCCGCTCGGGCAACCCGCCAGGGCACCCCACCGCGTCGTAACGCGGCAGCGGAAGCAAGGATAGCGGCTGCCCCCGGCATCGGCGCAACCGGGTACCGTCAGGGGGTCGTACCGCTGGTCAGCGGGGGACGAAGGACCACAGACCGCCGGACAGCAGGAGCATGAGCATGGCAGCGAACCCGTCGTTCGACATCGTGAGCAAGGTCGACCGCCAGGAGGTCGACAACGCTCTCCGCCAGGCGGAGAAGGAGCTCGCGACGCGGTTCGACTTCCGGGGCACCGGCGCCGAGATCTCCTGGTCGGGCGAGGAGGCCATCAGCCTCCAGGCGGAGACCGAGGAGCGGGTGCGGGCGGCGCTGGAGGTCTTCAAGGAGAAGGTCATCAAGCGGAACATCTCGCTGAAGTCGCTGGACGCCGGCGACCCCCGGTCGTCGGGCAAGATCTTCAAGATCGACTGCAAGGTGATCCAGGGCATCGACTCGGACAAGGCCAAGGCGATCAGCAAGAAGATCCGCGACGAGGGCCCGAAGGGCGTCCAGGCCCAGATCCAGGGCGACCAGCTTCGGGTCACCGGCAAGAAGAGGGACGACCTCCAGGCCGTCATCGCGCTACTCAAGGGCGAGGACTTCGGCGTCGCCCTCCAGTTCACCAACTACCGCTGACGGGTTCCCGGTCGGCCCTGCCGCGACAGGGCCGACCGGACGAGCGGGGCACCGCGATCGACGCCGAGGCCTGATCGGCCCGACTCCCGGCCCAGAGAGGATCCCGCCGGGTCAGCGGGAGAAGACGAGCAGCAGCACCACCGTCAGGATCGCGCTGATGAGCAGCGAGCCGAGGCAGCCCACCCGGTTCGAGAAGAAGACGAACATGACCGGGTGGTACCCCGCCAAGGCGGCGGGAATCCGGGGCCTCAGGCCGGCAGCAGCTCTTCGGTGCGTACCGCCGTGGCCTCCGCGCGGGCGATGGGCCCGGCGGGCAGGGCCGCGACCCCGGCCCCGACGGCGACCGCGGCCCCGGCGAAGACGAACGCCCAGGGCACGCCGCCGGCGTGGTCGACGATCAGGCCGGCCACCGCGCCGCCGGCGGCGCTGGCCCCCACCGACATGGTCACCACCCAGGTGTACGCCTCGTTCAGCATGCTGGTCGGGGAGATCCGCCCGACCAGGGTGTTCTCCAGGGTGAGTGCGGGCGCGATCGTGGCGCCCCCGATCACCAGGGCGGTGCCCAGCGCCACGGGGGTGGGCATCACCGCGAAGACGGCGAAGCTGGCGGCCACCGCGCCCAGCAGCAGCGAGAACTGCCGGGTCATGTTCCGGGCCGGCTTGCGGACACCGAACCAGAAACCGCCCACGGCGCTGCCGACGCCCCAGACGGCCAGCAGCACCCCGGCGAGGCTGTCGGGGTCGTCGGCGGTGTAGGCGGTGGCGAACGCCGGCACGGTCACGCCGGCCGCGCCGAAGGCGATGCCCAGGCTGGCGACGCAGAGCAGCAGCGCCGGGAAGCCGGGCACGCGCAGCGGGCCGAGCCCCCTGGTCTGGTGCTCGCGCGGGTGCGGTCGCCAGCCGCGCATGACCCGGCCGAGGGCCACCGCCATGGTGCCGACCAGGGTCACCACGGCCGAACCGACCAGGGCGGCCCCGGCGTCGGCGAACAGGATGAAGCCGGCGACCAGCAGCGGACCGAGCACGAAGACGATCTCGAAGAGCGTGGTCTCGGCGGCGAGGGCGGTGTTGCGCAGGTGCCACCGGCCGGACGACGGCGAGGTCAGCTCGTTCCAGGCGCCCCGGATCGCGGCGGTCAGCGGCGGGTAGGTGGCGCCGGCGACCCCGGAGGCCACGAAGACCAGCGCCAGGCTGCCGGCGTCGGAGCGGGCGGACCAGAGCAGGCCGAGCAGGGCGAACGGGTGGGCGACGGCGGTGCCGACGAGCACCGGGGTGGGGCCGATCCGGTCGGCGATCCGGCCGGCCACGGGGCTGAGCGCGGCACCGGAGAGGGCGTAGATGCCCCCGGCGACGGCCGCCAGCGAGTAGCGGCCGGTGACCTGCTCGACGACCAGCAGCAGCGCCAGCGGCGTCATGCCGATCCCGAGCCTGCCGATGATGCCGGTGAGCAGCAGCATCGGCGCTCCGGGGATCCGCCAGACGCCCAGGTACTGGCGCAGTGCGGCCACGATCGACCTCCAGGGGATGTAACGAGCGGGGAACCTTTCGACCCTAACGCCGCCGGAGGCGTGGAAGGAACGGTTAACGCGCTCACACGGCGTTCCGCCCGTGTCCGGCGGACCGGACACGGGCGGAAAGGTGATCAGCGCCTCAGCGCTGGAACTGCACGGGGCCGCTGTTGGCGGCCATCCGCTCCAGCCGCGCGACCCGCTCCTCCATCTTGGGATGGGTGGAGAAGAGCGCCGCCACGCCGCCGCCCTTGAACGGGTTGGCGATCATCAGGTGGGCGGTGCTGGTGAGCTGCCCCTGGGCCGGCAGCGGCCGGCGCTGGGCACCCAGGTGGATCTTCTTCAGGGCGCTGGCCAGGGCCAGCGGGTCCTTCGTGAGCCGGGCGCCGGAGGCGTCCGCCTGGAACTCCCGGCTGCGGCTGATCGCCAGCTGGATGACGGTGGCCGCGATCGGCCCCAGGATGATGGTGAGCAGCAGCACGGCCGGGTTCGGGGAGTCCTCGTCGTCGCCCCCGCCCAGCGGGATGAACCAGGCGATGTTCGCCAGCATGGTGATGATGCCGGCCAGACCGGCCGCCACGCTGGAGATGAGGATGTCGCGGTTGTAGACGTGCGACAGCTCGTGTCCGATCACGCCCCGCAGCTCGCGGTAGTCGAGGATCTCGGTGATCCCCTGGGTGACGCAGACGGCCGCGTGCTGCGGGTTCCGCCCGGTGGCGAACGCGTTGGGCTGCGACGTCGGGCTCACGTAGAGGCGCGGCATGGGCTGCCCGGCCTCGGTGGCCAGCTCGCGGACCATCCGGTACAGCTCGGGGAACTCTGCCTCGCTGACCGGTTGCGCCCGCATCGAGCGCAGGGCGAGCTTGTCGGAGTAGAAGTAGGTGACGCCGTTCATGACCAGTGAGACGACGACGGCGATGACCAGGCCGCCACTGCCGCCGAACCAGTAGCCCACCGCCAGGATCAGCGAGGTGAGCAGGCCGAGCAGCGCGGCGGTCTTCAGACGGTTGTGGTGCACGATCACTCCTTCGGTGCAGCACGGATCGCGCGGGATCCGCTGACCGGTTCAACAACCCGGTACCCGCCAACCATCCGTCTCATGACTGTGAGTTGCCTGGGATGTCCGAAGTGCCCGTCGGGCCTACCGCCCCGGAAAGTGGGAAGCACCGCCCCGGCGGAACCGCCGCGTCAGCGGGCGGCGACGTCGAGCACGAGCTGCGGGGCGAAGCCGAGCACCAGCGCCGCCGCCGTCGCCACGGCCAGCACCACGCCGACCGTCCGGGCCCGCACGGGGACCACGGCCGGGGCGCCGCCGGACCCGCCGTCCGGCGCGGCGACCCCGCCCACCGGAACGGCCCGTCCGTCGGCCGGTGCGGCCCACAGGGCGGCGGTGAGGCGCAGGTAGTAGGCGAGGCCGATCACCGCGTTCACGGCCACCACCACGGCGAGCCAGCCCGCGCCGCCGTCCAGCAGCGAACGGACCACGGTCACCTTCGCGAAGAGGCCGGCCAGGCCCGGCGGCAGGCCGGCGAGCCCGATCAGCGCCAGCCCGAGCGCCGCAGCCCGCCACGGGTGTCGCCGGGCCGCCCCGCGCAGGTCGTCGACGGTGCCGCCGTCCGCGCCCGCCGGGCGCAACGCCACCACGGCTGCGAAGGCCGCCAGCTCCAGCACCACGAAGAAGACGGCGTACGCGACGGCGGCCGCGTACGCGGCGGTGCGGGCGTCGGCGGTGCGCCCCGAGGCCAGCGCCAGCGCGCCGAGCGGGGCGAGGATGTAGCCGGCCTGGGCGACCGAGGACCAGGCGAGCAGCCGGACCGTACGCCGCTGGCGCAGCGCCACCAGGTTGCCGACGGTCATCGTCAGCGCCGCGAGCAGGGCGAGCACCGGACCGGTCACGTCGGCCGGCAGCGCGTACTGCACCACGGCGAGCAGGGCCACCACGCCGCCCAGCTTGGAGGCGGTGGAGAGGTACGCCGCCACCGGCAGCGGCGCGCCGTCGTAGGCGGCCGGCGCCCAGGCGTGGAACGGCACCGCCGCCACCTTGAACGCCAGCCCCAGCACCACCAGCGCCACGGCGGCCGTGGTGAGCGGCAGGTCCAGCAGGTCCGGCCGGTCGGCGAGGATCGCGCCGATCCGGCCCAGGTGCAGCCCGCCGGTGGCCGCGTAGAGCAGCGCCGCACCGAGCAGCGTCAGCGTGGTGGCGACCACGCTGACCACGAAGAAGGTGACGGCCGCCTCGGCGCTGGTCAGGCTGTCCCGGCGCAGCCCGACGAGGACGTACAGCGGGAGGGTGAGCGTCTCCAGCGCCACGATCAGGGTGATCAGGTCGCCGGCCGCGCCGAGCACCACGCCGCCCGTCATCGAGCAGGCGAGCAGGAAGCAGTACTCCCCCGCCGGCGACTGCCCCGCCCGCAGCAGTGGGCCGGACAGCGCGAGCACGCCGAGGGTCAGCAGCGCGACGACGACGGCGACCAGGGCGGCCCGGCCGCCGAAGACGTACGAGCAGTCGGGGCCCACGCAGAACGTCCGGCGCTCGTTCCCGGCGCCGACCAGGGCCGCGCCCAGCGCCGTGGCCGTCGCGCCCACGGCGGCCGTCGCCAGCGTGACCCGGGCACGGGCCACCAGCAGGTCGGCGAGCAGCACCAGCACGGCCGTGCCGGCGGCCAGGTACGCCGGGAGCAGCGCCACGTTGTCGACGCTCTGCACCACGCTCATGCTCATGCCGGCACCCCCGCACGTCCGTACCGCCGGCCCGGTTCGCTCACCGCAGCACCTCCACGAGGGCGTCGACGGGGGCCTCGGCGACGCCGAGCACCAGGGTCGGGGCCAGGCCGACCGCGAGGGCGAGCAGCACCAGCGGCGCCCACGCGACCAGTTCCGCGCCGGCCAGGCCCGGGGTGAGCCGCCCGACCGCCGGGCTGGGCCGCCCGTGCGTCACCCGGCGCAGCAGCCGCAGCAGGTACGCGGCGGTGAGCGCCCCGCCGATCGCCGCCAGCACGCCCAGGGTGGTCCAGAGCGCCCCGCCCACCTCGACGGCGGCGACCACGGCGAACGCCTCGCCCCAGAAGCCGGCCAGCCCGGGCAGGCCGAGCGAGGCGACGGCGGCGAAGCCGAGCAGTCCGGCGAGTCGGGGGGCGGTCTCCCGCAGCCCGGACAGCTCGTCCAGCGACCCGGTGTGCGTACGGTCCTTGATCGCGCCGGCGAGGAAGAAGAGCAGGCCGGTGATCACCCCGTGCGCGACGTTGCCGATCAGGGCCGCCTGGATGCCGGTGGTGGTGAGCGTGGCGACCCCGAGCAGCACGAAGCCCATGTGCCCGACGCTGGAGTACGCGATCAGCCGCTTCAGCTCGCGCTGCGCGAGGCAGACCAGCGACCCGATCAGGATGGCCGCCACCGCCAGCACGCCGAGCACCGGGGCGGCCCAGCGGGCGCCCTCCGGGGCCACCCCGACCGCGATCCGGATCAGCCCGTACGTGCCCATCTTGAGCAGCACGCCGGCGAGGACCACGCTGCCGACGGTGGGCGCCTGCGTGTGCGCGTCGGGCAGCCAGGAGTGCAGCGGCCAGAGCGGGCTCTTCACCGCGAAGGCCAGCGCGAGCAGCGTGAACGCCGCGAGCTGGGTGCCCCGGGACAGCCCGGTCCCGCCGGTGAGCGCCACCACGTCGGCCGTCCCGGCGGCGGCCACCACCACGTAGACGCCGACCAGCAGCAGCACCGAGCCGAGCAGCGTGTAGAGGGCGAACTTGCGGGCCGCCCGCCGCCGGTCCGCGCCGCCCCAGCCGGCGATGATCGCGTACATGGGGAGCAGGACGACCTCGAAGAAGACGAAGAAGAGCACGAGGTCGAGGGCGAGGAAGGTGCCGAGGATGCCGACCTCGACGACCAGCAGCAGGGCCACCAGCGCCCGCCCGCTGCCGCCGTCGGGCACCTTCCACAGGGTGTAGGCGCAGCAGAGCAGGGTGAGCAGGGCGGTGAGCACGACCAGCGGCCAGGAGATGCCGTCCACCCCGAGGTGGAAGCGCAGGTCGAGGCCGGGCACCCAGGGCAGGTCGAGCCGGTGCCACGGGCGCACGGCGGGGGCGTCGGCCGCGTAGGTGGTCCAGCCGCGGTCGCCGAGGAAGAGCAGCGCGGCGGCCAGCAGGGTCAGCGCGGCGACGGCAGTGCCGACCGCCCGGGCCGCGCGGTCCCGGGGCGTCGCCGCCACCGCCAGCGCGCCGAGCGCCGGCAGCGCCAGCACCGCCACCAGCAGGAACTCCCCCGTGGTCATGCGGAAACTCCGATCACGACGGCCGCCAGGCCGATCAGCAGCGCCCCGGCCAGCACGCCGACCGCCGCGCGCGGCAGCGCCGCGCGGTGCAGCGCCGCCAGGCCGCCGCCGAGGCCGAGCGCGGCCCGGCCGCTGCCCTCGACCGCGCCGTCCACCACCACCTCGTCGGCGGTACGCGTCGCGCGCGCCAGCGCCTTCGTCGGGCGTACGACCAGGGCACGCTGGGCGTCGTCGAGCCGGAACGCGGCGGCGAAGACCGGCCGCAGCGGACCCAGCGCGGTCGCCGGGTCGGCGGCCGGCTCCCGCCGCCAGCGGAGCCAGGCGAGCCCCGCCCCGGCGGCCAGCAACGCCAGCGGCAGCAGCAGTTCCGGGCCCACGTGGATCAGCAGGTGCTCCCCGGCCGGCGCACCGGAGGTGGGCGTCAGCAGCAGCCGGCGGGCGAAGGCCTGGACGAAACCGGCGAGGCCGAGCAGGGCGGCCGGCACGGCGAGCAGCAGCAGCGGCCAGCGCATCACGGCGGGCGGGTCGTGCGGGTGGGCCAGCGGCATCCGCGCCTCGCCGAGGAAGGTGCGCAGCAGCAGGCGGGTGGCGTACCAGGCGGTGACCGCGACCCCGACCAGCCCGGCCAGCCAGACCAGCCAGCCGACCCAGGACGGGGCCGGACCGGTCCCGTGCAGGGCGGCGTCCCCGGCGACGGTGAGTACGCCGTCCTTGCTCCAGAAGCCCGACAGCGGCGGCACCCCCGCCAGGGCGCCCAGCCCGACCACCGTGCACCAGAAGGTGACCGGCATGCCCCGGCGCAGCCCGCCCATCCGCGACATCAGTGTGGTGCCGACCGCGTGGATCACCGCGCCGGCGGCGAGGAAGAGCAGCGCCTTGAAGGCGGCGTGGGTGAGCAGGTGGAACAGCGCGGCCGGCGGCGAGCCGACCGCGAGCGCGCCCGTCATGTAGCCGATCTGCGAGACCGTCGACCAGGCCAGCACGCGCTTGAGGTCGTCCTGGGCGGTGGCGGCGAACGCGCCGAGCAGCAGGGTGACCGAGGCCATCACGCCGAGCACGGCCAGCGCCACCGGGGTCGCCCCGAACAGCGGGTAGAGCCGGGTCACCGCGTACACGCCGGCGGCGACCATGGTGGCGGCGTGGATCAGCGCCGAGATCGGCGTCGGGCCGGCCATCGCGTCCGGCAGCCAGGTGTGCAGCGGGAACTGGGCGCTCTTGCCGGCCACCCCGGCCAGCAGCAGCAGGCAGGCGGCGGTCAGCGTGCCGGCGGCGTGGTCGTGGGCGAGCACGTCGGCGATCCGGAAGCTGCCGGCCGAGACGCCGAGGAGCGCGATGCCGAGCAGGAAGCCGACGTCGCCGACCCGGGTCACCAGGAACGCCTTCATCGCGGCGGCCGGCGCCTCCGGCAGCCGTCGGTCGTGGGCGATGAGCAGGTAGGAGCAGATGCCCATCACCTCCCAGCCGACCAGCAGCAGGATCAGGTCGCCGGCGACCACCACCAGCAGCATGGCGGCGGTGAAGAGGCTGATCTGCGCCGCGTACGGGGGGTAGCGGTGGTCGGTGTCGACGTCGTCGTGCGGGCCCCGGCGCAGGTAGCCGACCGAGTAGACCTGCACGGCCAGGGCCACCGCGGCGACCGCGACGGCGACCAGGGCGGCGGCGGAGTCCAGCCGCACCCCGAGGCTCACGGTCAGCCCACCCAGGTCCACCCAGGTGGTGGACGCCTCGGCGGGCCGGTCGAGGGTGACCAGCAGGGCGACGGCGAGCGCCAGCGCACCGGCCGCACCGGCCACGCCGAGCCAGATCGCCACCCGCCGGGCCCGGTCCTCCCCGGTCCGGACCCCGTCGGCGTCGCGCGGGGCCGGCGGCAGCAGCAGGCCGGCCAGACCCGCCACCAGCGGTACGGCCGGCAGCAGCGCGCCGAGCAGGGTGGTCGTGCTCACCGTTCCCCCTCCGGGCGCTCGGTCAGCGGCACCTCGTCGACGGCGACGGTGGTCCGCAGCCGGTAGAGCTGGAGCACGATCGCCAGGCCCACCCCGATCTCGGCGGCGGCCAGCACGATCACGAAGAGCGCGAAGACCTGCCCGCCGTGCGGCAGTTGCGCGCGCACGGTGGTGTCGGCGGTGACCAGGATCAGGTTGACCGCGTTGAGCATCAGCTCGACGGCCATCAGCACCAGCACCGCGTTGCGCCGGCGCAGCACGCCGTAGACGCCGAGGCCGAACAGCAGCGCGGCGGTGACGTACGGGATGACGGGTCTCACCGCGACCGCCCGCCGTCGTCGTTCGGACCTCCGTCGACGACGGCCGCGCCCGACCGTCCGGCGCCCGGTCCGCCGGTGCGGGACCGGTCGGTGCCCGACCCACCGGTCCTCGGCCGGCCGATGTCGGGGCGGGAGATCACGATGGCGCCGACCAGGGCGGAGAGCAGCAGCACCGAGAGCACCTCGAAGGGCAGCACCCAGCTGCGGAAGATCTGGTCGCCCAGGCGTTCGGCGGTGCCCGCGTCGGGCAGCTCCACGGCCGTCCACCGGTACGCGTCGACCAGCAGGGCGGCCAGCCCGAGCCCGGTGCCGCCACCGACCAGCGCCGCCGCCCAGCCGGGCCGGTCCAGGTCGTCGGAGGCGCCGATCGGGGCGCGGGTGAGCATCACCGCGAAGAGCAGCAGCACCACCACCGCGCCGACGTAGATCAGCACCTGCACCCAGGCCACCAGCTCGGCGGTGAGCACCAGGTACATCCCGGCCAGCGCGCCGAGGCAGAGCACCAGGTAGAGGCCGGCCCGGACCAGGTGCCGGGTGGCCACCACCAGCACCCCCGAACCGACCGCCAGCGCGCCGAGGGCGAGCAGCAGCACGTCCGCACCGGTCATGCGCCGGCCTCGGGCTCGGGGCGTACGGGCGAGGCGGCGGGACGGGCGGCGGACGCGGCCGGGACCGCGGCCTTGCGCGCGGCGGCGGTCTCCTCCTTCGCCGGCTCACCGTTCGGATCGTGCGCGGGCGGCGGCGGCACGGTGCCCATCCACTGCCCGAGGTGCTCCTTGTCGTGCAGCAGGTCCTTGATGTCGTACTCGGAGTATTCGAACTCCGGCGACCAGTAGAGGGCGTCGAAGGGGCAGACCTCCACGCAGATGCCGCAGTACATGCAGAGCGAGAAGTCGATGTCGAACTTGTCGAGCACGTTGCGCTGGCGGGGGCGGGCGGCGCCGGGCACCGCCACCTCCTCCTTGTGCGAGTCGATGTAGATGCACCAGTCCGGACACTCCCGGGCGCAGAGCATGCAGACCGTGCAGTTCTCCTCCAGCAGCGCGATCACCCCGCGCGAGCGGGGCGGCAGCTCGGGGGCGACGTCCGGGTACTGCTGGGTGGTCGAGCGGCGGGTCATCGTCTTCAACGTGACCGCGAGCCCCTTCACCAGGCCCGCGCCCGGCAGGCCACGGTCTGCGCCGGCGCCGCCCGGCTCGCTGCGCTCGCTGCGGTCGGTCATGCCGACCATCCTGCCCTGTGGCCGCGGCGCGCGCGACCACCACCCGGGGTCTGCCGGCGGTACCGTGAGGCGGGGAGAACGACGCACCGGAAAGGGCCCGCCATGACCGCCGCGCTGCAGGGCGACCATCCGCCGCCGGGCGGGTGGACGGTCGACGACCTCGACCGCCTGCCCGACGACGGCCGCCGCCCCGAACTCCTGGACGGAAACCTCATCGTGTCGCCCTCCCCCACGCGACTCCACCAGTCCATCGCCGGTCGCCTCATGGCCGCGCTCGACGAGACCTGCCCGCTCGACCTGGACGTCACGCAGGGCGTCGAGGTGCGGCTCTCCCGCACCCGGGCCTTCATCCCCGACGTGCTGGTCACGGAGCTGGACGCGGCCTCGCGCAACCCCTCGCACTACCGGCCCCACGAGGTGATGCTGGTGGTCGAGATCGTCTCCGAGGGATCGCGGAGCATCGACCGGGTGCTCAAGCCCGCGCTCTACGCCGAGGCGGACATCCCCTACTTCTGGCGGATCGAGACCGAGTCGGGGATCGTCGTGCACGCCCACAAGCTCGACCCGGCCAAGCGGGTCTACGTCGAGCAGGCCCGGATGACCGACGGCATCCTCGTCCCGGAGCCGTGGGAGATCGACATCCCGCTCGCCAGGATCACGCCCCGGTCCCGCTGATCCCGCCCGCCGTGGGCGGGAGCATCTCGACGCCGAGCTGCTGGAGGAGCTGGAAGAGCTCGTTGCAGCTCCACACGTCGATGATCTGGCCCGCGTCGTCGAAGCGCAGGAAGCTCGCCCCCGAGTAGCTGACCACCTGCCCGGTCGGCGGCACCGGGCCGAACGGCCCGGCCTGGGTCCCGGCGGCCCGCCAGTGCACCGCCACCCGGTCCCCGGCGGCCACCACGTCCACGATCTTGTAGCGCAGGTCGGGGAAGGCCGCGCGGCGTTCCCGGTGCCACGCCAGCGTCGCCTCCGGGCCGGCCCCGCCGAGCCCCGGGCAATCCGGCCCGACCAGTTCGTACGCGGACTCCTCCCGCCGGGCGTTCCACACGTCGGCGATAAAGCGCCGGGCCGCCGCCTCCACATCGATCATCGCGGCAGCCTATCCGCCGGCCGGGGCCGAGCCTGGGCGGCGGAGTCGGCACTCGGCGCGCCCGAGGGCGGCGCAGCCGCCATGATGGGACGAGCGACGGGCGACGGCGGAGGGGCGGGCATGGGCGGCACGACCGAAGGCGGCACGACCGGAGGCGGCGCGGCGGGCGGCGGCGCGGCGGCACACGCGGGCGGCACCGCCGGCGGCGGCGACGAGGTGCTGATGCGCACGGGCGGCAGGTACGTCGAGCCGGGCCGCGAGTTCACCCGGGACCAGCGCTACATCGCCACCCGGATCACCGCCGACGGCCGCGACGGCTGGCCGGTGGAGCCCGGCCGGTACCGACTGGCGGTCAGCCGCGCCTGCCCCTGGGCGAACCGGCTGATCATCGTCCGGCGGCTGCTCGGGCTGGAGGACGCGATCTCGATGGCGGTGGCCGGCCCGACCCACGACAAGCGGAGCTGGACGTTCGACCTCGACCCGGGCGGGCGCGACCCGGTGCTCGGCATCGAGCGGCTGGCCGAGGCGTACTTCGCCCGCTTCCCCGGCTACGAGCGGGGCATCACCGTGCCGGCGATCGTGGACGTGCCGTCCGGTCAGGTGGTCACCAACGACTTCGGGCGGATGAGCCTCGACCTCTCCACCGAGTGGACGGCGTACCACCGCGACGGGGCGCCCGACCTCTATCCGGAGCGGCTGCGCGACGAGATCGACGAGGTGAGCGCGCTGCTGTTCCGGGACGTCAACAACGGCGTCTACCGGTGCGGTTTCGCGGGCGACCAGGCGGCGTACGAGAAGGCGTACCACCGGCTGTTCGACCGGCTGGACTGGCTGGGCGAGCGGCTGGCCGGACGGCGTTACCTCGTCGGGGACACCATCACCGAGGCGGACGTGCGGCTGTTCACCACGCTGGTCCGCTTCGACCCGGTCTACCACGGGCACTTCAAGTGCAACCGGAGCAAGCTGACCGAGATGCCGGTGCTCTGGGCGTACGCCCGGGACCTGTTCCAGACGCCGGGCTTCGGCGACACGGTCGACTTCGACCACATCAGGCGGCACTACTACGAGGTGCACCGCGACATCAACCCGACCGGGATCGTGCCGCTCGGCCCCGACCTGGCGAACTGGCTGACCCCGCACGGCCGGGAGGCCCTCGGCGGCCGTCCCTTCGGCGACGGCACCCCGCCGCCCCCGCCCGCCGAGCGCGTCGACCCCGCCCACACCCCGCTGCGCTGACTGCCCTACAGCGCGACGCGGACGGCGGCGGTGAGGACCAGCTGGCCCAGGGAGACGGGGACCAGGACCAGCCAGCAGAGGCGCTGGAGCTGGTCCTCGCGCAGGCGGGGGTAGGACACCCGGAGCCAGATGATCAGGAACGAGACGGCGAAGACCTTCAGCAGGGTCCACAGCCAGCCGAGCTGCGCGTCCGCGAACGGGCCCTGCCAGCCGCCGAGGAAGAGCACGGTGGTCAGCGCGGCGATCACCACGATGCCGACGTACTCGGCGAGGAGGAAGAACGCGAACCGCAGGCCCGTGTACTCCGTCATGTAGCCGAAGACCAGCTCCGAGTCGGCGACCGGCATGTCGAACGGCGGGCGGCGGATCTCGGCGAGCCCGGCGAGGAAGAAGACGACCATGGCGGGGGCCTGCCAGAGCAGCCACCACGGCTGCCACGCCTCGACGATGCCGGAGAGGCTGAGCGTGCCGGCCGCCATCGCCACCGACGCGGCGGCCAGCACCAGCGGCAGCTCGTAGCCGAGCAGCTGGGCCGCCCCGCGCAGGCCGCCGAGGAGGCTGTACTTGTTGGCCGACGCCCACGCCGACATCAGCACCGCCACGACGCCCACGCCCACGACGGCCAGCACGAAGAACAGGCCGATGTCCAGCGGCTGCCCGACCAGGTCGTCCGGGCCGAGCGGGATCACCAGCAGGACCAGCAGGTAGGGCACGAGGGCGACCGCCGGGGCGAGCCGGAAAACCGCCCGGTCCGCCTCCCGGGGCGTGACGTCCTCCTTCTGCACGAACTTCACGCCGTCGGCGACGAGCTGGGCCCAGCCGTGGAAGCCGCCCGCGTACATCGGACCGAGCCGGCCCTGCATGTGCGCCATCACCTTGTGCTCGGCCTGCCCGACGAGCAGCGGCAGGGTGAGGAAGGCGACGAGCACGCCCCCCACCCGGATGACCAGCTCCAACCACAGTGGCATCAGGGCGTACCTCCGTCGTCGCCGGAACGCTCCGACGCCGGCCCCTCCGGTGCGGGCCGGTCCGCCGCCGGGTCGGAGCGGGCGGTCCGGCCGCCGGGCGCGCCGGGCGGCGGACCGGCGTCGGCCGCCGGGTCGGCGGGTCCGGTGGCCGCCGGGTCGGCCGGCGCCGGGCCGTCGGCGGTGGCGGCGGGCCGGGCGGTACGGGGTGGACGGGCCCCCGGGGCCGGCCGGGCGGGCCGCTCCCGGGCCGGACGGGCCGGCGTGCCGCCGCGCGGCCCCTCCCCGACCCCGCCCGCACCGGCAGGTGTCGGCGTCGTCCCCCACTCCCCCGGCGCGGGTACGCCCGGCGGGCGGATCGGCCGGCGCCCGCCGCCGGCCTCGGACTCGCCCGGTTCCTTCGCGCCCGGCCAGGGCTTCGCCACCCGGGAGGCGAGCACGAACTCCTTGCGCAGCGGGTGCCCCTCGAACTCGGGCGGCAGCAGCAGCGGCGCCAGCCCGGGGTGGCCGGGAAAGTCGATGCCGAACATCTCGTGCGTCTCCCGCTCGTGCCATGCGGCACCCGGGTAGACGTCGACCACCGAGGCGACCGCCGGGGCCTCCCGGGGCACCCGGGTGCGCAGCAGCAGCCCGTGCCGGCGGGTGGTCGACCAGAGGTGCGCCACCACGTCGAAGCCGCCGGCGAGCTCGTCGACGGCGGAGAGCCAGTCGAAGTAGTCGCAGGCCAGCCCGGCGTCGTCGCGGGCCGCGCGGAGCGCGTCCGGCCAGTTCGCCGGGGGTACGTCGACGGTGGCGCGGGCGTGCGCCTGGCCGCCGGAGACCGACGGGGTCACCTCGGCGGGCGCGAGCAGCGCCACCATCCGCTGCCCGACCTCTTCCGGAGTCATGCCGCTGATCCTAGGTCCTGCCCCGCGCCCCCCACCCAACCGAACGCCCCACCACCCCCACCCACCCACCCCCCGCCCCCACCCCACTCCCCTCCCGGGACACCCCCCACCCGGCCGATCATGCAGTCGTGGTGCCCACTTCAGCCCGGTACGCGACCTCCGTCCCCCACCACAACTGCATGATCGCGGGGGTGGGGGCGGGGGGTGAGGGCGGGGAGGTGGGGGGTGGGGAGGTGGGGGGGAGGTGGGGGGTGGGCGGGAGCGGGGAGGTGGGGGTGGGCGGGGGCGGGAGGGGGATGTGAGCGCTTTGGCGGCGGGAGGGCGGGTGGCGGGGAAGGATGGGGGCGTGCGCGCTGTGACTGTCAACCCGGGGGTCGCCGACTCCCTGCGGCTGGCCGACGACCATCCGGAACCGCCGCCCGAGGAGGGCGCGATCCTGGTCGAGGCGCTGGCGGTGGGGATCTGCGGCACCGACCACGAGATCATCGCCGGTGAGTACGGCGAGGCGCCGCCCGGCGCGGACCGGCTGGTGCTGGGGCACGAGTCGCTGGGCCGGGTGCTGGAGGACCCGTCGGGCACGCTGCAACCCGGCGACCTGGTGGCGGGCGTCGTCCGGCACCCCGACCCGGTGCCCTGCCCGAACTGCGCGGTCGGCGAGTGGGACATGTGCCGCAACGGTCGGTTCACCGAGCACGGCATCAAGGCCCTGCCCGGCTTCGCCCGGGACCGCTGGCGGCTGCAACCCCGGTTCGCCGTGGGACTGGACCGGGCCCTCGCCTCGGTCGGCATGCTGCTGGAGCCGACCAGCGTGGTGGCGAAGGCGTGGGAGCACATCGAGCGCATCGGTGCCCGCGCCGAGTGGCAGCCGCGGACCGTACTGGTCACCGGGGCCGGGCCGATCGGCCTGCTGGCCGCGCTGCTGGCCACACAGCGCGGGCTCGCCGTGCACGTGCTGGACCGCAACACCACCGGGCCGAAGCCGGACCTGGTCCGGGCGCTCGGGGCGACCTACCACACGGTGCCCGTCGGCGAGCTGGACTTCGAGCCCGACGTGGTGCTGGAGTGCACCGGGGCGCCGGTCGTCGTCCTCGACGTGATGTACAAGGCCGCGCCGACCGGCATCGTCTGCCTGACCGGCGTCTCCAGCGGCGGGCGGACCATCGACCTCGACGCCGGGGCGCTCAACCGCGCGCTCGTGCTGGAGAACAACGTGGTGTTCGGCTCGGTGAACGCCAACCGCCGGCACTGGGACCTCGCCGCCGCGGCGCTGGCCCGCGCCGACCGGTCGTGGCTCGACTCGCTGATCACCCGCCGGGTGCCGGTGGAGGCGTACGCCGAGGCGTACACCTCCGAGCCGGACGACATCAAGGTGGTGCTGGAGTTCGGCTCCTGACTTCCGCTCAGAGGCCGGGCAGCCGGCCGTTGCGGAACAGGTCGACGAAGAGCTGGTGGTCCTGCCGGGCGCGGACGCCGTACGCGTGGGCGAAGTCGACCAGGTGCGCCACGAAGCCCGCCTCGTCGGCGTCCACCGCCGCGACGATCGCCTCCTCGGTGGAGTAGTCGACCAGGTCGTGGCTGGACTCGTCGTCGGCCACCGAGTGCATCCGGGCCACCGCCCGGCCCAGGTCGGCCAGCACGCCGGCCAGCTCCTCCGGCTCGTTCACGTCGGCCCAGTCGAGGTCGGCCGCGTACGGGGAGACCTCGGCGACGAGCTGGCCGGCCCCGTCCAGCTCGGTGAAGCCCAGCCACGGGTCGGCGTGCGCCTGGAGCGCGCGCTGCGACTCGGCGGTGCGGTGCCCCTGGTGCTGGAAGTAGCCCGCGACCGTCTCGTCGGCGATGTGCCGGGCCACCGCCGGCACCTGGGCCTGCTTCATGTAGATGACGACGTCGTTCTCCAGCGCCTGGGTGTGCCCCTCCAGCAGCAGGTTGTACGACGGCAGCCCGGCCGAGCCGATGCCCACCCCCTTGCGCAGCACCACGTCCTTGATCTGCGTGGCGACGGGACGGAACCGGGCGGAGGAGGCGGGCAGCGTGCCGAGGTAGTCCTCGAACGCGGCGCAGACCCGCTCCCGGGTCTCGGCGTCGATCTCGAAGACGCCGTCGCCCAGCGAGAACCGGCGTTCGTAGTTGTCGATGGTGGTCTGCGTGGCGAGCAGGTCGACCCGGGTGTTGAGCCGCGCCTGCTGGAGCACCCGGCGGAGCACCCCGTCGGCGTTGTCCAGGGTGATCGAGCCGATCGCCTCCTCGCCACCGGCGGCGATGGCGCGCAGCTCGGTCAGGTACGACCCCGCGAAGCCGGCGACCAGGCCGCTGATCGCCCGGTCCGAGAGCGCCTTGGCGTAGCCGAGCAGCGCCACGCTCGCCGCCAGCCGCTTCAGGTCCCAGCTGAACGGCCCCACGTACGCCTCGTCGAAGTCGTTGACGTTGAACACGAGCTGCCCGGACGCGTTCATGTACGTGCCGAAGTTCTCCGCGTGCAGGTCGCCGTGGATCCACACCCGGCTGGTCCGGTCGCCGAGGAACCGGTCGTCGGCGAAGTCGCCGACCTGGTCGGCGTAGAAGAGCGAGGCGCTGCCCCGGTAGAAGGCGAACGGCGACGCGGCCATCTTGCGGAACTTGCGCCGGAAGGCGGCCGGGTCGAGAGCCATCGACGCGCCGAACTCCTCGGTGAGCACGTCGACGATGTGGGCGGAACGCTGGTCGGCGGAGTGGTTCATGGTGCGCAGGCTAGCCCTCACCGGCCAACCGGGGCCCTCGTCCGACCGGACGGTACGGCTCAGGGGGTGGGCGGGCGGACCGGCGGGGCGGTCAGCGACTCCGCCGAGCGCGGGAGCACCCCGGTGGAGCCGGCGTCGGCCGGCGGGGCGTCGACCGGCGGGGCGAGCGCGTCCGGCCGGGGCACCCCGCCGATCCCGGACTGCTCGGCGGCGATCTTCTCCTGGAGGCGCAGGATGCCGTGCAGCAGCGCCTCGGGCCGGGGCGGGCAGCCGGGCACGTAGACGTCGACCGGGATGAGCTGGTCGACACCCTTGGTCACCGAGTACGAGTCCCAGTAGGGGCCGCCGCAGTTGGAGCACGCGCCGAACGAGATGACGTACTTCGGCTCGGGCATCTGGTCGTAGAGCCGCTTGATGGCGGGCGCCATCTTGTCGGTGACCGTCCCGGAGACGACCATGAGGTCGGCCTGCCGGGGCCCGTGCGCGAACGGGATCACGCCGAGGCGCATGAAGTCGTGCCGGCCCATGCTGGTGGCGATGAACTCGATCGCGCAGCAGGCCAGGCCGAAGTTGAAGACCCAGAGCGAGTAGCGGCGGCCCCAGTTCAGCACGAACCGGATCGGCTCACCGAGCACTCCCGGCACCTGCACGACCGCCCCCTTCCCGAGCATTGCCACCAGTCAACCACAGCCGCCGTCGACGCCGACCGGTCGCTCGGTCCGCGCGACCCCGGCCACAGCGCCGTCGGGTGAGCGACACCGGTTCATGTCCATCGCTCGCAACCGCTCCCGGCGGTGAGGGGTGTCCTACCCGTACCACCGCCCGGCGGCAGAGGCTGCGGGCGGAACCACGGGGATCTGGAGGACACGCACAATGGCACGTACCATCGCCCGCCGGCTCGCTGCCGGCGTCCTGGGCGCGGGGCTCGCCCTGCTCGGCATGGCGGCGCCCGCCGCGCAGGCCGCCGCGCCGGCCGACACGTCGGTGTCGGTCGGCCGGCTGGTGCTCAACCCGACCGACCGGGGGTACGTCGGCAGCCTGCCGGTGACCGTCGACTACCGAGGGGAGCAGCCGGCGTACCTCGACCTGACCGTGACCGAGCCGGTGCCGGGCGCCAACACCGGCATGACCCCGTCGGCACCCTGCATGTACGGCCGCGAGCAGCCGCTGCGGAACATCTACTGCACGGTCCCGGGTGACGCCCTGCAACCGGGTGAACGGCGTCGGTTCACGATCGAATTCCAGGTGCTGACCACCCCGCGGGCCCACGCCATGTCCACCCCCGGCGGCCGGGTGACGGTCGGGACCGGGGACGCGAACCCGGCCGACGACAGCCGGGCGTTCGACACCCTGTTCCGCTCCACCTCCGGCTCGCTGCGCCACCCACGGCCGTACGTCTGGGACACGCGGACCGACGCGTCGCTGACGGTCGGACCGGCGGCCGTCCTCGCCCGGCAGGGGGACGGAAGCTGGCTGGGCCGGCTGCCGGTGACCGTGCGGGTCGCGGGCGACGCCGCGCACGACGGGTACTCCCTGGATCCGACGCTGCCGGCCGGGGTGCACGTCGCCGGCATCGAGCCGGTGGACGTCTGCACCGGCACCTGCTCCGTGCCGGGCGGGCGGTTCATGCCGGGCGAGGAGCGCTCGGTCTCGCTGCTGCTCCGCGCGCCCGCCGAGGTCACCCCGGGCGACCTGGGCACGGGCTCGTTGCGGCTGTACGCGATGTTCGGCTGGAACAACGAACTGGTCGACGTCGACCCGGCCGACAACACCGCCGCGTTCACCGTCAGCGCCACCGGCTGACGAACCACGGATCAGGCGGACGCGCGGCCGTGGGCGACCCCCACGGCCGCGCGCCGCTTCCCGCGCGACCCGTCGTCGGCCGCCCGCCGTCGGATCCACGACCGCGCGGGCCGCAACCGGCCGCGGCCCGGTGGAGTGTTACCGCCGCCAGACGCCCACGGTGGCTCGAACGGGGAGGGACAGTGACAGTGACGATGGGGGCCCGCGCCAACGAACCACCTCCGACGGTCGACGCGCCGGCCGGCGGGGGCGGGGCGGCGATCACCTTCGACGACTTCTACCACGCGCACTTCCGGAGCGTGACCGCGCAGCTCTGCGCGTACACGGGAGACCTGGGCCAGGCCCAGGACCTGGCCCAGGAGGCGTTCTGCCGGGCGCTCGCCCGGTGGGACCGGCTGGTCCGCTACGACGACCCGGTGGCCTGGGTCCGGCGGGTGGCCTGGAACCTCGCCCGCAGCCGGTGGCGTCGCCTGCGTACCGCCCGCAGTCACCTGCTGCGGCAGCGGCGGGTGGAGACGCAGGTGCCGGGCCCGACGCCGGACCGGGTGGCCATCGACAGGGCGCTCGCGGCGCTGCCCGAGAAACACCGGCGGGCCGTCGTCCTGCACTACCTCGCCGACATGTCCGTCGCCCAGATCGCCGTGCAGGAGGGGGTGGCCGAGGGAACGGTCAAGTCGTGGCTGCACCGGGGCCGCGCCGTCCTGGCCACCCTGCTCGACGAGAACCCGGAGGGAGTCGGTCATGCCTGAGCAGGACCCGCTGCGGGCGCGCTTCGCCGCGTACCGCGGAGACGTGACGGACCGGATCGACGGTCCGGGCCCGGACGCGGCCCGGCGTACGCTGCGACGTCGCCGCCGCGCCACCGTCGCGACCGGGGCGCTCGCCGTCGCGCTGGTGGTGGCCCCGATCGCCGCTGTCGCGGCACTGCGGGAGACCCCGCCGCCGGGACCGCCGGCGGCCACGCCGACGGCCGACCCGAGCTGGTCCCCGTCGCCCGAGCCCTCTCCCGACGCGTCGCGGTCGCCGTCGTCGCCGACCGCGCCGGACGGCCGGATCACCGAACGGCAGCTGCGCGCCGCCGCGCTCGACCTGCCGGCCTGGGCCGGCCGCAACTGCGCCGACACCACGCGGGTCTCCCTGCTGCCGGCCACCACGACGGAGGTGGACCGGCCCTACCTGATCAGCGTCACGCAGGGCGACGTCGACGCCGACGGCGCCACCGAGACGCTGGCCCTGCTCGGCTGCCGCATCGGCGAGGCGTCGGCGAAGCAGGTGGTCGCCTTCGACCGGGACGCCGCCGGGCGGATCGTCACGCTGGGGCGGGTGGCCCGGACGCACGAGGGGGGTGACGGCGGCTTCGAGGACGTCCGCACGGTCGCCGTGGCCGGTGGGAAGGTCCGCGTCCAGGTCGCCGACATCCAGCCCTGTTGCAGCATCCCGGCGTACTGGGCGCGCCAGCAGTGGCGGACGTACGGCTGGGACGGCGAACGGTTCGCCCAGACCGACGGGCCGACCACCTGGGGGCGGGACACCCGGCTCACCGACCTCGCGATCTCGGCCGGGCCGCTCGTCCTCGGCGCGGCGGACCAGCTCGGCCGGCGGCAGGCCACGGTGACCTTGACCGTGACCAACCGGGGACCGGTCGACGCGGACCACGTCGCCTTCCACGAACTGGAGGGCGTCGGCACGCCGGACGGCGGCGACTGGGACCGGTGCGAGCCGGCCCGGGGACGGTCGGACTGGCCGCCGTGCCTGACCGACGGGGTGCCGGCCGGGGAGCGCCGGAGCTGGACCTTCCGTTTCCGCGTCGGACCGGAGGGTCCCGGGGCGGACGTGTCTGCCCGGGTGGTCCACCACGGCGCCGATCACCGCCACTGGCCGGACCTCGCACCCGGCAACAACCAGGTCGACGTCCGCGTGGAGGGGTGATCCGGCGGCGGCGTCCACCCGACGGGGTGGACGCCGCCGCTCACCAGGTGGGACGTTGCAGCAGGCCGACGAACTCCACCAGCAGGCGTTCCCGCAGCGCCGGCGGCGCGGCGTCGAGCAGGGTGTTCACCACCGCCATCCGCCCGGGCGGCGAACCGCCGGGACCGGCCGCGTCGGCGGAACCGGCGGGACCGGCCGCTCCGGCGGGGGTGGGGCCGGTCAGGCCCAGGCCGGCGGCCAGGCCCGCGACCAGGTCCGGGGTGAGCGCGTCGGGGGTGAGCGTGGTCGCGAGGGCGAGCAGCTCGGCGGGGAGCGTCACCGGCCCGGCGGCCCGCGTGGCGGCCACGGCGTCGGCCAGGTCCGGGCCGAACTCGGCCACCCGGGGCGCCACCGCCGCGGTCACCGTCAGGTGCACGCTCGGCGGCAGGTCGGCGTACGACAGCTGGGGCTGGGTGTGCCAGCCGCGGGCGGCCAGCTCGTCGACCAGGGCGAAGAGGTCGAGGCCCGGATCGGTGGCGGTGAAGCAGACGACGGTCGACTCCGGCTCGGCCATCAGCCGCAGACCGTCGACCGCGCGGACGGCGTCGGCCAGGCCGGCGACGGCGTCCCGCGTGGCCGCCGCGAGCCGCAGGTACCCGTCGTCGCCGAGGTGCCGCAGGGTGGCGTACGCGGCGGCGATCGGCCCACCGGAGCGGGTGGAGGCGATGACCGGGTTGACCATCGTGTAGCCGGGCCAGTCCGCGTACGCGAAGTACTGCGGGGCGCGCAGCGCCGGATCGCGGTGCAGCAGCACCGACACGCCCTTCGGGGCGTACGCGTACTTGTGCAGGTCCACCGAGATCGAGGTGACCCCCGCGACCGCGAAGTCGAACGGCGGCACGTCCGCCCCGAGGCGGCGCAGGTACGGCAGGGTCCAGCCCCCGAAGCACGCGTCCACGTGGCAGCGCACCCCGGCGGCGGCGGCCGCTCCGGCGATCTCGGCGACCGGATCGACCACGCCGTGCGCGTACGAGGGGGCGGAGCAGGCCACCAGCACGGTCTCCGGGCCGATGGCGGCGGCCACGTCGGCGGCGGCCGGCCGGAGGGTCAGCGCCGACACGGGCACCGTGTCCACGGCGACCCGCAGGTAGTGCGCCGCCTTGGCGAACGCGGCGTGGGCGCTGGCCGGCACCACGATCCGGGGTGCCTCGATCTCCGGGTGGGCGTCCCGGGCGGCCTTGACGGCGAGGATCAGCGACTCCGTGCCGCCGCTGGTGACGCTGCCGACGACGTCCGGCGCGGCCCTGCCGGGGCCGCCGCCGAGCAGCCGGGCGGCCGCACCGACCAGCGCGTTCTCCATCGCCAGCAGCGACGGGAAGGCGGTCGGGTCGAGCCCGTTGACGTGGGCGCTGCCGGCGTACGCGGTGGCGGCCAGCTCGTCCAGCCCCGGCACCGCGGGGTCGTAGACGTACGCGAACAGCCGCCCCCCGTGCGTGGGCCGGTCGCCGCCCCGCAGGGCGCGCACCTCCGCCAGCACCCGCTCGGCGGGCAGCCCGTTGCCGGGCAGCGCCCGCCGGTCAGCTTCGTCGTCGATCATGGAGTCGTGGTGCCCTTTCCATGGGGTTCAGCGGCTTTCGTCCCCCACCACAACCGCATGATCGGCGGGGTGGGTACGGGCGGCGGCCAGGCGGGCCGGGGTGAGGTCGTAGGGGCGCAGGGCGAGGACCGCCAGGCCCACCAGGAGGGCGGGGAGGACGGTGAAGCCGATCAGGATGCCCAGCCGGGCGGTGTCGGACTGGGTGGCCGCCGTGCCGGTGTCGGAGGAGACGTAGCCGCTGAGCTGGAGCACCAGGCCGAAGATGCCCGGCCCGAGGGCCAGCCCGAAGGTCTCCCCGGCCGTCCAGAGCCCGGTGAAGACGCCGGCCTGCCGCCGGCCGGTGCGCGCCGTGTCGTACGCGATGCAGTCCGGGAGCATGGCGAGGGCGAACACCTGCTGCCCGGCGTAGCCGACGCCGATCAGCGCGACCAGCAGGTAGACCGCGGGCGGGGGCAGCACCGGGGCGGCGACCAGGGCCAGCGCACCCACCGCGAAGATCAGCGAGGCGGCGACCAGGGCGGCGAGCTTGCCGACCCGTGCCCCGACCCGGGTCCAGAGCGGCATCACCAGCAGCGCGGGCCCGACGAAGCAGGCGAACAGGACGGTCGGCCCGCCCTTGGGATCGCGCAGGATCTGGTCGGCGAAGTAGTTGACCCCGGCAAGGACGGTGGCCACCCCGGCGGACTGCACCACGAAGCAGACCAGCAGCGCCCGGAACGGCCGGTTACGGGCGGCGACGGCGAGCTGGGCGCGCAGCGTCGGCTCGCTCTCCCCCACCGTGCCGCCGGGCGCGGAGCGGGTGCCGAGGAACGCGCCGAGCGCGCCGAGCACGATCAGCGCGGCGACGAAGAGCCCCATCCAGCGGTGCCCGGGGACGCCTCCCCCGCCCGCGTCGCGCACCAGCGGAGCCACCGCGCCGGAGACCAGGATGGCCAGCGCCAGCACCGCGATCCGCCAGCTCATCAGCCGGGTACGTTCGGCGTAGTCGCCGGTCAGCTCCGCCGGCATCGCCACGTACGGCACCTGGAAGAAGGCGAACGCGGTGGCGGTGGCGAGGAAGGCCACCGCCACGTACGCCCCGGCGGCCGGCCCGGCGCCGAACGGCGCGGCGAAGATGGCGGCGAAGAGCACGCCGAGGGCGAGCCCGGCGCCCAGCAGGTACGGCCGGCGGGCGCCCCAGCGCGACCGGGTGCGGTCGGAGATCCGGCCGGCGACCGGGTTCACCAGCACGTCCCACGCCTTCGGCAGGAGCACCAGCAGGGCCGCCGCGCCCGCCGCGACGCCGAGGGTGTCGGTCAGGTACGGCAGCAGGAGCAGGCCGGGCACGGTGCCGAACGCGCCCGTGGCCAGCGATCCGAGCGCATAACCGGCGTGCACCCGGCGCGGCAGCACGCCAGCGACCGGAGCAGCTCCACCCGAGGGCGCGTCCATGACGCCGAATGTTACTCACGTTATGGCACGGGTCACATCCCCTCCCCGGGGGACCAGCTCGCCCTCATGTCCACCCCGTCGCCGCGCAGCGGCGTCCCCTCGGCGCGCAGCCGGTCCCGCGCCTCCCGCTCGTGACCGGGTGGCAGGCGGCCGGCCGCGTTCACCACCCGGTGCCACGGCACGCCCCCGCCGTGCCGCGCCATGATCGAACCGACCAGCCGGGCCGACGCCCGCCCCGAGCGTTCGGCCAGCGCGTCGGCCACCGCCCCGTACGACATCACCCGGCCCGGCGGGATCCGCTCGACCAGTTCCAGCACCGCCTCGACGTACTCGTCAGGTCTCACGACCGGCCACGATATGAGAACGCGCCGGGGCGCGCCGGCACCGACCACGCAGAATGGGCGGGTGCGCGACATGGTCACGGCGGCCCGGCGGGTCGTCGTCAAGATCGGTTCCTCCTCGTTGACCACCGCCGAAGGCGGGTTGGACGACGGGCGGGTCGACGCGCTCGTCGGCACCCTGGGCGCGCTCGCCGCCGGGGGCCGGGAGGTCGTGCTGGTCAGTTCCGGCGCGATCGCGGCCGGCCTCGCGCCGCTGGGGCTGTCCCGGCGCCCGCGCGACCTGGCCACCCAGCAGGCCGCCGCCAGCGTCGGGCAGGGCCTGCTGATCGGCCGGTACGCCGCCGCCTTCGCCCGGCACGGGCTCACCGTCGGGCAGGTCCTGCTCACCGTCGACGACGTGACCCGGCGGGCGCACTACCGCAACGCGTACCGCACCCTGCGCAAGCTGCTCGACCTGCGGGCGGTGCCGATCGTCAACGAGAACGACACGGTCGCCACCGAGGAGATCCGGTTCGGCGACAACGACCGGCTGGCCGCCCTCGTCGCCGCACTGGTCCACGCCGACCTGCTGGTGCTCCTCTCCGACGTGGACGCCCTCTGGACCGGCGACCCCACCCGCCCGGGCTCCAGCCGGATCAGCGAGGTGCTCGACGAGCGGGACCTGACCGGGGTCGACATCGGCGGCGCCGGCCGGGCCGGCGTGGGCACCGGCGGCATGGTGACGAAGGTGGAGGCGGCCCGGATCGCGACCGGATTCGGCATCCCGGTGGTGCTGACCGCCGCGCCCCTGGCCGCCCCGGCGCTGGCCGGCGAGCCCGTCGGCACCCTGTTCCACCCGAGCCGCCGGCGCCCGACGGCCCGGCTCTTCTGGCTGGCCCACGCCACCACCCCCCGGGGGCGGCTGCACCTCGACCCGGGCGCGGTCGCGGCGGTGGTGGGCCGGCGCAAGTCCCTGCTGCCCGCCGGGATCACGGCCGTGGACGGGGCGTTCACCGCCGGCGACCCGGTCGACCTGGTGGACGTCGAGGGCGCGCCGGTCGCCCGGGGACTGGTCAACTACGACGCGGTCGAGCTGCCCGGGCTGCTCGGCCGGTCCACCACGGAACTCGCCGCGGCGCTCGGCCCGGCGTACGAACGGGAGGTCGTCCACCGCGACGACCTCGTACTGCTGTGAGGAGTGCGGCGATGAGCGTGAGCGAACAGGCCCGACGGGCGCGTACGGCGGCGGAGGCGCTGGCCGTCGCCACGCGTACGGCCAAGGACGCCGCGCTGGTGGCGATGGCCGACGCGCTGGTGGCGCGTACGCCGGAGATCCTGGCCGCGAACGCGACGGACCTGGCGGCCGGGCGCGAGGCCGGGCTGAGCGAGGCCGTGCTGGACCGGCTGGCCCTCGACGCGGCGCGGGTGGCCGGCATCGCCGACGCGCTGCGGCAGATGGCCGCGCTGCCGGACCCGGTGGGCGAGGTGGTCCGGGGCTCGACCCTGCCCAACGGGCTGGAGCTGCGCCAGATCCGGGTGCCGTTCGGCGTGGTGGGCATCGTCTACGAGGCCCGGCCGAACGTGACGGTCGACGCCGCCGGCATCTGCCTGAAGTCCGGCAACGCGGCGCTGCTGCGCGGCTCCTCGTCGGCGGCCAACTCCAACGCCGCCCTGGTCGCCGTGCTGCGGGACGCGGTGGGCGACGCGGGCCTGCCGGCGGACGCGGTGCAACTGCTCGACGCCACCAGCCGCGACTCGGTCAAGGAGCTGATGCGCGCCCGGGGCCTGGTCGACGTGCTGATCCCGCGCGGCGGCGCGTCCCTGATCCGCACGGTGGTGGAGGAGTCCACCGTGCCGGTGATCGAGACCGGCGTGGGCAACTGCCACGTCTACGTCGACGCCGCCGCCGACCTGTCGAAGGCCGTCGCCGTCGCGCTGAACGCGAAGACCCAGCGGCTCTCCACCTGCAACACCGCCGAGTCGCTGCTCGTGCACGCGGCGGTCGCCGACGCCTTCCTGCCGCCGATGCTGGCCGCCTTCGCCGAGGCCGGCGTCACCGTGCACGGCGACGACCGGGTCGCCGCCCACTCCACCGCGGTGCGGCCCGCCACCGACGAGGACTTCGCCACCGAGTACCTCTCGGCCGACATCTCGGTCGCCGTCGTCGACTCGCTCGACGCGGCGGTCGCACACATCCGGCGGTACGGCACCGGGCACACCGAGGCGATCGTCACCGACTCGGCCACCGCCGCCCGGGAGTTCGTGGCCCGGGTGGACGCGGCGGCCGTGATGGTCAACGCCTCGACCCGGTTCACGGACGGGGGCGAGTTCGGCTTCGGCGCCGAGATCGGCATCTCCACGCAGAAGCTGCACGCCCGCGGCCCGATGGGCCTGCCCGAGCTGACCTCCACCAAGTACGTGGTGACCGGGAACGGCCACCTGCGCGGCTGACCCTCCCCGCGACGCTCGCATGTGCCCGGACGGCCGGAGACGTGACCGCCGGGCGGCGGGGCCACCGCCGGATTGCGGGTGACCGCTAGTCTGGGTCGGGTTCGGCACGGCTTGTCTTGGGGAGGCGGCATGCTGGGCGAGAGTGCCCTGGAACAGCAACTGGCGCAGGCGCGGGCCGCGCTGCGCGAGGTCGGTGGCGCCGCCGCACCCCGGGAGCGTTCGGAGTCGGTGGCCGAGGCCGCCGACGGGCGGATCCGGGTCACGCTCGGCACCGACGGCCGGGTCAGCGCCGTCGACATCGACCCGCGGGTGCTCCGGGAGGGCTCGGAATACCTCGCCGCCGAGCTGCGCCAGGCGGTCAACGCCGCGCTCGACGGCCAGGACGACGGGGCCGCCGCCACCGAACCGATGCCCGACCTCGCCGCGATGACCGCCACCATCGAACGCCTCCAGGACCAGGGCCTGCGGCAGATGCGGGAGATCAGCCAGGCCGTCAGCGAGACAATGCGGAAACTGCACGGGAGCTGAGCGTGGAGAGCCTCGACGTCGACATCGACGCGCTGGGTCGCGGCGCGGACGAGCTGGAGCAGGCCAAGGAGTCCGTCCGCCAGGTCTTCGAGAGCTTCCAGGCGGCGGTCGGCGGCTACGCCGCGGCCTTCGGCGGCGACGACATCGGGTCGCTGCTGGGCGTCGCCCACCAGGCGTGCGTGGACGCGCTGGCCGAGTGCCTCGGCACCAACATCACCGAGCTGGAGAGCTACGTCGACGGCCTGCGCGGGATGGCCGACGGCTACCGCGCCGCCGAGGAGAACGCGGCCGCGTCCTTCCGCTCGATCCTCGGCTCGCTGGGCGGCTGAGCCGCCCGACCTACGAAAGGAGTCGCGGTGGGCCTGACGCTCCCGGGTGAGCTCGCCTCCCTGCTCTCGATGCTCGGCTACGAGTGGCCCCAGTCGGACGAGACGGCGATCTTCCAGCTCGCCGGGGAGTGGACCGGCATGGCCGGCCAGATCTCCGGCTCGGTCGCGCAGCTGGAGTCGGCGGCGCGCACGGTGCTCGACAACAACCGGGGCGAGAGCTTCACCGCCTTCGCCGGCGAGTGGAACGACAAGGAGTCGGCCGCCCGCAACGTCGCCGACGTCGCCCGCCCGGCCACCGTCATCGGCGTCGGGCTGATGGTCGCGGCGGGCGTGGTGCTGGCCCTGAAGATCCAGGTGATCGTCCAACTGGCCCTGCTGGCGATCCAGATCGCGCAGGCGATCGTGACGGCGGCGGTCACCTTCGGGGCGTCCCTCCTCCAGATCCCGATCTTCAAGATGATCACCGGTCTCATCATCGACCAGCTCATCGGCATGGCCGTCGAGACGGTGCTCAATGGCTAGGAAGCGGACCAGCCCGCCCCGGCAGACGCAGGCCAAGGGCGCCCGCGTCGTCTCGGCCTACCTGGAGAACGCCGACGTCTTCCGCACCGCCAAGTCGGTTGGCACGAAGCCGAAGGGCCCGGCGGTGCTGGTGCTGAAGAACCGGCCGGACTTCGACAGGCGGGACTTCGACCGCAAGGCCCGCGACCTGCAACGGCTCGGCCAGGACGGGGCGCTGAAGAAGGCGCCGTCGGACCGGGACAGCAACAAGGTCTACGACCCCGCCACGGGCAAGCGACGCACCCGCACCAACGTCTACCGGGACCGGATGATCCGCAGCCTGACCAAGGACGGCCGTCTCACCCAGGACATGGGCACCCCGGAGACGAACAAGTACCTGGCCAACAAGAACGTGGTCGAGCGCCTCTACGCGGGCAAGGGGCCGATCACCGCCCGGGGCCAGGGTTACGACCCCGACCACATCCAGGAGCTGCAACTGGACGGAACGGACACGTACGATAATCTCAGGCCGATGGACGCCTGGACGAATCGCCAGCTCGGCAGCGACATCTCCGTCGCGCTGCGGGACGTTCCCGAGGGCACCCCGGTCATCGTGAAGGTGATCCCGTGACCGGCCCGCAGGACCCGGCGCGCCTCGACCGCATCCGCGAGAAGCTCGCGCTGCTGCGGCGCCTGGAGGCCGAGCGCGGTTTCGGCGTGGTCATCGGCGAGCCGACCCCGCTGGAGCCGATCCCCGACCTGCCCGGCGTGGCCGAGGTCTACGCTCTCTTCGGCCGGCTGGCCGGCGACAACTTCCGGTTCGAGACGCCCGAGGAGATCCGCAGCCCGGCGGCCTGGGCGGCCCGCACGGTGGACGAGGACGACCCGATGGGCAGCCCGCTCGCGGTCGGCCACGAGGTGCACAGCATCCCGCCCCGGCTGCGCGGCGAGATCGGGGCGGGGGCGCCGATCCGCCTCGACACCGAGGATCTCGACGTCTACTGGATGGAGCCGGACGACTACGTCTTCCAGTACGAGCACCCCGACGAGGACGTGGAGTTCACCGTCATCGCACCCGACGTGGCCACGTTCTTCGACGAGCACGTGCTCGGTCCCGCCTACCCGGAGCTGGTCGCCGTCGTCCTCGGGCCCGGCGTCCGGGACCAGCGGCTCCGCAAGGGCCGGCACGCCGGTGAGTACGCCGACAACTGGCGGCGCCTGCTGATCGCCGCCGACCTGTCGTCCTGACGCCGCCACGCACCCGGCGTCCCGGCGCCGCAGCTCGCGGCGCCCGCACACCGTCCACACCCGAGACGCGAAGGACCAACGATGGCCGCTGACCCCCGGTTCCGCTCACTGTGGAACGAGGACGAGCTCATCCCGTACCCGCGCGAGGCGTGGCTGGAGGGGGGCTTCGATCCCGACATGCTGCCCGCCGGCGACGAGATCCCGCTCGACGTGGCGGTCGTCTACACGGCCTTCCTCGAAGGCGACATCGAGCTGTTCGACACGATCCAGCTCAGCACCGAGGACGGCTCGCTGGACATCCGGCTGATCGTGGTGGGCGCGGTCGCCGACAACCCCGACCTGCTCTACGTGCTCGACCCGGGCACCGGCGAGATCCTCCAGTTCGACCTGGAGCAGCAGGACGTCCAGGCCGTCAACAGCAACTTCCGCACCTTCGTCGAGTTCCTCTACCAGTTCGCGCTCTTCGTGGAGGCCGACGAGGGCAAGCCGGGCCGGGCCGAGCGGGCGGAGACGCTGCGCACCGTCCTGGAGAGCATCGACCGCGCCGCGTTCGCCCCGGACGCCTGGTGGCCGCTGGTGATCAGCCAGCTCAGGTGAGGCCGGGCGGTCCCGCGCCCGGCTGACCGGGAGTGCGTTCCGGGGGTCCACGCCGGCGACGCCGACGTGCGCCACCCCGGGCCGGCGACGCCGACGTGCGCCACCCGCGGCGACCCGGCCGGGCCGACGGCCGGCGGATCGAGGCTCAGCGGCAGGCCCGGATCGCGCTCAGCGTGGCGTGCACGTCGAACTGGTGCCCGTCGTCACTGGACCACCCGCCGTCGCTGCGCTGGGTCTCGGCCAGCCGCCGCCGCGCCCGCGCCAGCAGCCACTCGTCGCCCTCGATGCCGACGCGGCGCAGCGTCGCGGCCAGCCAGGCCACGTCGCCGGGAGACATCTCCGGCACCCGCTCCGCGAGTATCACCTGGATCCGCGCCGCCTCGTGCAACATGTCCTGCCGGTGCAGGACCGCCGCGCTGAGCCAGCCGGCGGGCAGGAAGGACGGCCAGCCGCCGTCCGGGCGCAGCCGGGCGACGAGCGACTGCGCGGCGGCGTGCACGACGCCCGCGTACGCGCCGCCGACGCGGTGGTCGAGCGGTCCGGCCGCCCGCGCGTCCAGGCCGGCGACGGTCAGCCAGAACCCGGCGTTCGCGGTCAGGTGGAACCCCGCCTCGGGGTCGCCCGGCCGGGCCCACTCGGGGGCGGCGTCGGCCAGCGCCGGGTCCTCCTCCCAGCCGCCGTCGGACAACTGCCGCGCGGCCAGCCAGTCCAGGGCCCGGCGGGCGGCCGGACGGCCGAGCGCACCGAGATCGTCCAGCTCGGACAGGCGGAAACACGTGGCGTCCACGGAGGAGATCTCCCCGCCCAGCGTCGCCGGCCAGCCGCCGTCGGGCGCCTGGCCGACCTCGGCGGCGTCGAGCAGTTCGGAAGGTGACGGCGCGCCGGTGCGCAGCCGGGACAGACGGGCGCGGTCCACCGCGTCCCCGTGTGCCACGACGAACCCGACCGCCGCATCGATGTCGACCACGGCGGCAACGCTACCTGCGGAAACGTGATCGCGCCTCGGCGAATCGGCCGAGGTCGCGGGGGTCGGCACGGCCCGCCGCGACCTCGGCCGACGGCGCGGTCAGTACGCCGGCAGCGACGGGTCGATCTGCTTGATCCAGGAGAGCACGCCGCCCTGCACGTGCACCGCGTCGCGGAAGCCGGCCGCCTTGAGCGCGGCGAGCGCCTCCGCCGAGCGGACCCCGGACTTGCAGTGCAGCACGATCTGCCGGTCCTGCGGGAGCTTGGCGAGCGCCTCGCCCGAGATGATCTCGCCCTTGGGGATCAGCGTCGCGCCGGGGATCCGGACGATCTCGTACTCGGCCGGCTCGCGGACGTCGACGAGGAAGATGTCCTTGCCCGCGTCCTGCCACTCCTTGAGCTCCAGCGCGGTGATGGTCGCGTCCACCACCGCCTCCTGGGCCTCCACCGACACCGCGCCGCAGAAGTCCTCGTAGTCCTCCAGCAGGTCGGTGACCGTGGGGTTCTCGCCGCAGAGCACGCAGTTCGGGTCCTTGCGGACCTTGATCTTGCGGTAGCTCATCTCCAGGGCGTCGTAGACCATCAGCCGGCCCACCAGCGGCTCCCCGATGCCGGCGAGCAGCTTGATCGCCTCGTTGACCTGGATGGAGCCGATCGACGCGCAGAGCACGCCGAGCACGCCACCCTCGGCGCAGGAGGGGACCATGCCGGGCGGCGGGGGCTCGGGGTAGAGGCAGCGGTAGCAGGGGCCGTGCTCGGCCCAGAACACCGACGCCTGGCCGTCGAAGCGGTAGATCGACCCCCAGACGTACGGCTTGCCGAGCAGCACCGCCGCGTCGTTGACCATGTAGCGGGTGGCGAAGTTGTCGGTGCCGTCGACGATCAGGTCGTAGCGGGAGAAGATGTCCCGCACGTTCTCCCGGTCCAGCGCCGTGTTGTGGATCTCCACGTGCACCAGCGGGTTGATCTCGCGGATCGAGGACGCGGCCGACTCGGCCTTGGAGCGGCCGACGTCGGAGACGCCGTGGATGATCTGGCGCTGGAGGTTGGACTCGTCGACGGTGTCGAAGTCGATGATGCCGAGCGTGCCGACCCCGGCGGCGGCGAGGTACATCAGGGCCGGCGAGCCGAGGCCGCCGGCGCCGACACAGAGCACCCGGGCGTTCTTCAGCCGCTTCTGCCCCTCGACCCCGACGTCCGGGATGATCAGGTGGCGCGAGTAGCGGCGGATCTCGTCAACGGTCAGCTCGGCGGCGGGCTCGACGAGCGGGGGCAACGACACGGTGGACTCCCCGGGATCGGCTGAAGGCGAACCGAGCCATTGTCGCTCGCACCGACCTCGATCGGCCATGAGGAGCGACACGTCGCCCGAACTGCGGGAAGGGGAATAACTCAGGTTCCGGGAACGACCTCGCCGTCGTAGCGCGAGCCGTCGACGTACGGCCAGGCGTTGGCGGCGCAGCCGTCCAGCCCGTACGTCTGCTGCTGCATCACCGGGGCCGGCTCGCCGGGCCCCGGGCAGGCCTGGTGCACCTCGCCCAGCTCGTGGCCCACCTCGTGGTTGACCACGTAGGCGCGGTAGATCTCCAGCGGCGCCCCGTAGTCGGGGACCGCCTCCAGCCAGCGCGCCAGGTTGATGATCACCTCTCCGGGAAGCCGGCAGGAGGTGTAGCCCTCGGTGCTCAGCCCGCCCTCGGCGCACATCCGCTCCGAGGTGCCCGGGGTGGCGAGGTAGACGGTGAAGTCGGCGTCGGCCGCCTCCGCCACCCGCCGCAGCCGCAGCTCCTCCGAGGCGATCCAGCTGCGGGGGTCGCCCAGCACCTCGTCCACGGTGGCGGCGAAGGCGGCGACGTCCTGGCCGGTGCCCCGCTCCACGGCCACCCGGTAGTACCGGACCGGCCCGTCGGTGCCCCGCACGGGAGAGTCGCCGGGCGCGGCGGTGAAGTCGCCCGTACCCGTGCGGGGGTAGGCGGGCGGCCGTGCGGGCTTGTCCGCCCCCGCCCCGTACGACGTCCGGCTCCCGTCGCCGGAGGTCGGCACAGCCGCGCGGTCGCCGGCCCGGGTCAGCGTCACGGCGGCCGTCGCCGCGAGCAGCAGGGTCACGCCGAGCCCCACCACCCGCCGGTCCCGGAGCGGGGCCGGCGGTCGCCGCCACCGCGCCGGCACGTGTGACGATGGCCGGGGTGGCGTCGGGCGGCGTGCCGGGCCAGGCGGGCCGGAAGGGGACGACGACGTCATGAACCGAGCGTCCCAACCAATCGGGCATTACGCCGCGAAAACGCGAATTACGCTCATCCCCGAGGGTGGATCCGGGCCGTTCCTCCCGGCCCGCGCCCGATGCGCGATCGCCGCCGGATCAGAGCCGCGGGCCCGCGTACCGGCGACCGTCGCGGTACGGCCAGGGATTGGCCACGCAGCCGTTGAGGAAGAGCGTCTGCTGCATCATCACCGGCGCCACCCGGCCCCTGCCGGGGCAGCGCTCGTGCCGGTGCCCCAACTGGTGCCCGACCTCGTGGTTCACCACGTACGTCCGGTAGACCGAGAGCGGCACCTTCGCGCTGACGTAGTGCGGCACCGAGAGCCGCCAGCGGTCCAGGTTGATGATCACCTTCCCGGGCGCCCGGCACGACGTGTAGGGCCGCCCGCCCACCCGGATGTCCACCCCTCCGGCGGCACAGAGCCGGCCCGCCGTCTTCGCCGTGGCGAGGTAGACCGTGAAGTCGTGCCGGGAGGCGGCGCGTACCTGCTGCAACCGCAGCCCGCCGTCGACCCAGCTCCCCGGCCCGGTGAGCGCCCGCTCGACGGCGGCGGCGAACTCGCCCGCGTCCTCGCCGGCGCCCGACTCCACGGCGACCCGGTAGCGGCGCAGCGTGCCCGCGTCACCCAGCACCGGGCCCACCCGGTCGTCGTAGCCGAAGCTGCCCCGGCCGGCCGACGGCACCGGCCCGGGCAGCCGGAGCACGGCCGGCGGGGGCTCGACGGCCGAGGGCGACGCGGCGGGCGACGACGGCAGCGGCGAGGCCGCCCCCGGCGCGAGCATCGGCGCGGAAGCCAACTCCTCGGCGGTGAGCGTCTCCGCGCCGACGTCGGCGCCCCGCCGGTCGGCGATCACCGCCACCGCCGCGCCGACCGCGAGCACCAGCGCGACCAGCTCCACGAGACGCCGCCGACGCGGCGGACGGCGGTGCCGCGGGCGGGTCAGATCCACGCCGCCGTCCCGTGGCGGCGACCCGGCCGGGGCACGACGGCGGCCCTCGGTGGGGGCCGGGGAATGGCGGGACGGGGTGGGGTGACGGGCAGGGGACATCCCGGTCAGCCTGCCATGTCGGACCGCCGGGCGGTGTCCCCCGTTTCGGTGAGCAGGCCCAGCACGGCCCTGGCCACCAGGCGCGGCACCTCCAGTTGCGCCACGTGGCCGACCCCGTCGAGCATCAGCAGCCGGCTGTCCGGGACGACGCGGGCCGTCTGCGGGGCCACCCGCACGTCCACCAGCCGGTCGGCCCGCCCGCCGACGACCAGGGTGGGCGCCTCGACCGTCGCGGCGAGCCGCCACAGCGACCCCGACCCCGGCAGGTACGACCGCAGGAAGCTGGAGACCAGGCCCCGGAACGTCCGGACGTACGCGGCGGCGTAGTGCGCGGCCTCGTGCCGCACCCGGATCTCCTCCAGCGCCTCCTCCCGGCGCTGGTCGCAGATCCGGCTGAGGTCGGCGACGCAGGACTCCATCACCTGCTGGGCCATCACCTCGGGCGCGATCTGGGCCAGCCGCCAGGCGGCGAGGCGCTCGCCCCGGGGGATCGCCAGCAGCGGCAGCATCCGGCCCTGCAACGAGCGCCGGAAGTCCAGGAACGGCAGCGCCGGCGAGATCAGGGTCAGGCTCCGGACCAGGTCCGGCCGCGTCCCCGCCACCTGCACCGAGATGGCCCCGCCCAGCGAGTTGCCGAACAGGTGCACCGGCCCCCGGCCGGAGTGTTCGATCCAGCGGATCACCCGGTCGGCGAAGGCCGGGACGGTGTACCGGCGACCCGGCTCGCTGCGGCCGAACCCCGGCAGGTCGATGGCCTGCCCGTCGAGGTGGTCGGCGAGCAGGTACGCCAGGTCGGTCCAGTTCTGCGACGAACCGCCGAGCCCGTGCACGTAGAGCGCCGGCTCCGCGCCGGGCGCGGTGGCCGGGGTGTCCCGGACGTACGTCACCGTGCCGTCGAGGCGTACCTCCCGCCCCGGCCAGGGCGGTGGGACGGAGTGCTCGGGAAGGAGGTGGTCCGGCCGGAGGGTGGCGCGCTTCATGACTCCAGTCTGCCCGGGGCCGCAACGACCGGCAGCGCTCAGGCCAGCAGCGCCTCGAGCCGGCGGTTGACCGCGGCCAGGGTGGCCCGGACGACCGCCTGCCGGGGGTCACCGGCGACCAGCGCGGAGCCGACGAGCTGCTCCACCCAGCCGTCGCAGACCAGCAGCACCACGACCGTGGCCACGTCGCAGTTGCCGAAGGGCACCACGGCGGCGTGCTCCACGAAGCAGCGTCCACGGTCGGGGCCGGCGTCGGGGCCGGGCTCGCCGCCGCGCAGCAGCTCGTCCACCGCCGCCGCCGCGGCCACCGCGCAGAGCCGCAGCACGTACCCGTCGACGGCCGGCCCGGTCGAGTAGCCGGCGGCGCTCTCCCCACCGGCGAGCAGGCGCACCTCCACGGTGGCGTCGAGCCCGAAGGTGCTCACCTGGACGTGGTCGATCACCACCCGGGGGCCCACCGCGCCGCCGGTGTCCAACGGCCGGGACGGCGCGGTCTCCGTCGTGGTCACCTGCCCACCGGAGTACGACGTGCCGACGGTCGCCGGGGCACCGGCCGGAGTCCCGGCCGGGGCGGCGGAGACCGAGCCGGGCTCCTCCACCGTGGCCCGGCCCCGGTGCGGGGCGACGGGTTGCCGGCGCCGGCGCGGGGTCTCGGGCGCCGCCTCGGGCCGCTGTTCGGCGCGGGTCGCGGCGGCCTCCGACGCGCTGCCGGGCACCCTGCCGCCGGGCACCCGGGGCTCGGCGGAGGACGGCTCGGCGGGGCGTGCCGCGACGCCCGCCGACCTGGGATCGGCGTCGCGCGGCTCCGCCGAGCGACGGCGCACCGGCGGGGCGGGGGCGGGCGGCACGCCGGGCAGGTTCTGCGGCGCGGCGGCCAGCCCCATCCGGTCCTGGAGCAGGCGGGCGACCTGCCGACTCACCTCGGCCGGGTCGGCCCCGTCGGCGAGGTCGAGCCGCAGGCTGTGCGCGCCGGCCGGGGTACGGCGCAGCGCCGCGCCGCGGACGCCGGCCACGCCGCGGACGGCGTCGAGGATGGCGTTGACGTCGAAGCCCTCCGGGCGCTCCCGCAGCGGGGCGGGCTCGTCGTCGCGACGCAGATGGGTGGCGATGCGGGCGAGTTCGGGGGTCTCGGCGGGTGGCTCCACGGCTGGCGGCTCCGGCACGACGGGCACGTCCGGCTCGGCGGGGACGCGCTGCGGCAACACCGCCGATGCGGGGTCCGGCGCCTGGTCGACGGCGGCCGGCTGGGCCGCCGGTGCCGGTTCGGGGGCGGACCGGCGGGCCGCGTACGGGGGCGCGCTCGCCGGGGCGGGCGCGGGCGGAGTGGACTCACGCCGCCCGAACCCGCTGGTGGCGGCCTCGGCGACGGGTCCGGCGGCGCTCTGCGGGCCGCCCGGGGACCTCGGGGCCGGCTCCGCGCTCTCCGGCCGGAGCCGGAACGGCCGGGTGACCCCCCGGTCCGGGGTGTCCTCGGCGCGGGGCGCCGTGGCGGCGCCTTCCGGGGCGTACGCGAGCGGGGGCGCGCCCGCCGGCGCGGGGACCGACCCGCCCGACGCCCAGGCCGGTCGCTCGGTCGGGGCCGACGGTTCGGCCTCGGGCCCCGTGGGCCGGTCGACGGGGGCGGGCGGTCGCTCGTACGCCGGCCGGGGCACCGGCGCGGTCTGGGCGACGTCGTAGGGGCGGCCGGGCTCGCGGGGCGGGTCGTAGGGACGGGGAGACTCGCCGCGCGGCGGCTCGTGCGGTTGCTGCGGCTCGCCGGCCCAGGCCGGCGGCTGTTCCTCGCGCCACCGGCGACCGACGGGCTCCGGCTCCTCGCGGGACCGGCGACCGACCGGCTCGGCCTCCTCGCGGGACCGGCGACCGACCGGCTCCGGCTCCTCCCGGACGCGCCGACCGGCAGGCTCGGCCTCCTCCCGGGACCAGGGCGGCGCCCACGCGGCACCCCAGCTCGGGCGGTTCCAGTTCGGGCCGGTCCAGTCCGGTTCGGTGCTCGGCGGCCACTCGGCGGCCGACTGTCGCGAGCCGCCCGGTTCCGACCGCGACGACGGTTCCCGGTCGCCGCCCGGAACGTGCTGCGCACCGGCCGCCGGCTCGGCGGCCGGGGACCGGTCGGCACCCGGCTCCGCGCCGAAGCCACGCCCGCCCCGCTCGTGTCCGCTGGCACCCGCCGTGCGGTCCTGATCGAACCCACCCGCCGTGCGGTCCTGGTCGAAGCCGCCACCCGTGTGTTCCTGGCCGAAGCCGCCCGCCGTGCGGTCCTGGTCGGTGGCGCCCGGCGTCCGTTCGGCGCGGGGGGCGCCCGGGGCGCGGTCCTGGCCCGGCCCGCCGGAGGCCCGTTCCTGGCCGAACTCCCCCGCTGCGTCGTCCGCGCCGGAGGCGACCGGGGCGGGGCCCCGGTCCTCGCGGAAGGCACGGTCCGCGCCCAGCGCGCGGTCGACGCCGGCGACCCGGTCGCCGGTGGTCGCGCGGTCGCCGGTGGCGGGCGCGACATCGACCGGGCGCTCGATGGGCGGGCGCTCGGTGGGCGGCGGGAAGTGGCGTGGGTCGGACGCCGACGGCTCCGGCGCGTAGTGGTCGCTCCAACCGCGCGTCGGGCCGGCGGCCGACGGCGGCTCGTCGGCGGCGGCACGGTCACCCGTCGGGGCGTGGAAGCCGGGCGGCACCTCGAAGCCGCTGGCGGCGGTGCCCACCGGCGGGACCTGGACGGCGGGGGGCGCCGACGTCGGCAGGCCCGGCTCCGACCAGCGGTTCTGGCGGCCGGCCGACGGGCCCTCGGAGGAACGCCGGACCGGACCGGACTCGGGGTCGGTGAACCCGTGCTGCGCCCGCGGCGGCTGCTCGGCCGTCGGCGCCGGGCGCTGCGCCGGCACCACCAGCCGGTCGTTGCCCGGGTCGCGGCGCTGTTCGCCGAGGACGCCGGGCGGGGCGCTCACCGGGGCCTGGCGGTTGACCGGCGCGTCGTCGGCGGCATGGTCGACGCCGTTGGCGTGGTGGCCGTTGACCCGGGCCGGCGGCTCGGCCCCGGGCGGCAGGCCGGGCAGCGGTGGCGGCAGGTCGCCGTGCCGGGGCGACGAGGCGGCCCAGCCGGGGGTCGGCTCGGGCGGACCCCACGGCGAGGCCGGCTCGCGAGGGCTGGAGGTCTCCCCGCCCCGGGACCAACTGGCCGCCGGGGGCGCCCACCCGCTGCCGGAACGGGCCAGGTCGTCCTGCGGACCCGTCCCGTCGCCGTGCTCTCCCGGGGTGGCGGCACCGGGTTGCCCTGTTTCACTCACCGCGCGCTCCTTGGTCGCCCCCGCTGAGGCTACCGTGTGGTGACAGTGGCGATAAGTTACAGCGGCGGGCCAATTCCGCGACGGGTCCCCGGGCCCCGACCGGTTCGGGTGAATTGCCGGCTCGTACGAAGAGACTCGGAGGTTCCCATGACCGCTGTGGGGAACGGTGCCCAGACCGCCGGCCGGCCCACCCGCCTGCCCCGTTCCGCGCGCCGCAAGCAGCTGCTCGCAGCGGCCCAGGAGGTGTTCGTCGCCCAGGGCTACCACGCGGCCGCGATGGACGACATCGCCGAGCGGGCGGGAGTCTCCAAGCCCGTGCTCTACCAGCACTTCCCCGGCAAGATGGAGCTCTACCTCGCCCTGTTGGACACGCACTGTGACGCGATCCTCGCGAAGGTCGACGACGCCATGCGCGGCACCAACGACAACAAGGAGCGGGTCGGCGCGTCGGTGCGCGCGTACTTCGACTTCGTCGACCACGAGAGCGAGGCGTTCCGCCTCGTCTTCGAGTCGGACCTGCGCAACGACCCGGCGGTGCGCCAGCGCGTCGAGCGGGTGGAGCAGGGCTGCATCGCGGCGATCACCGACACCATCATCTCGGACACCGGGATCAGCCGGGCGCACGCCGAACTGCTCGCCTCCGGCCTGGTCGGCGCCGCCGAGACCGCCGCGCAGTTCTGGCTGGCCCGTGGGCGGCAGCTGCCCAAGGCCGAGGCGGAGGCACTGGTCGCGGCGCTCTCCTGGCGGGGCATCGCCAGCTTCCCGCTGCAAGGTGAGTCAGCCTGAACATCCGGCCCCGAGATCGGATAGCCTTCCCATCGGCGGCTCTTTCGCCCGAATGAGGAGGCACAGTGGAGGTCAAGATCGGCGTGCAGTACGCGCCCCGCGAGCTGGTCCTGGAGAGCGCGCAGTCGCCGGCCGAGATCGAGCAGATCGTGACCGACGCCTTCGGCAAGGACGAGGGCACCCTCTCCCTGACCGACGAGAAGGGCCGGCGGGTGATCGTGCCGGTCAACAAGGTCGCCTACGTCGAGATCGCCGAGGCGTCGCCGCGCGCGGTCGGGTTCACCGTCCGCTGAGTGGTCCGGTCGGCCGCGACGGGTGACCCGACGATCGCCCGTCGCGGACGCCGGCCGCGGTCAGTTGTTCAGCCCGGCGGCGGCCATCCGCGTGGCGTGCGCCGCGGTCAGCCGCCCGAACAGCCCCGGCACGTCCACCCGGCCGCTCTGTGCCACGAGTGCGGTGAGCGTCCCCCGCTCGGCGGCGGCCACCCGGCCGGCCTGCGACAGCGCCTCGCCGACCAGTCGCCGCGCCCACATCGAGAGCCGGCCGGCCACCCTCGGATCGGCCTCGACGGCCGCCCGGATCTCGGCGACGGCGAAGTCGGCGTACGACGAGGGGTGCAGCACGTCGAGGACGAGCTGACGGTCCGGCTCGGCCAGGGCCGCGGCGATCTCCCGCAGGAAGTCGTCGGTGATGGCGTCGCCCACGTACGCCTTCGTCACCGCCTCCGCCCAGTCCCTCGGCTCGGTCGAGTCGTGGTACGCCTGGAGCGGCTCGACGTACGGCGCCATGGCGTCGTCGGGAAGCACGCCGAGCGCGGCCAGCCGGTCGGCCAGCCGCCGGTAGTTGCCGATCTCGGCGGCGGCCATCTCGCCCAGCGCAGCCCGCCGGCGCAGGTCGGGGGCGAGCCGGGCGTCGACGGCCATCCGTTCGAAGGCGAGCAGCTCACCGAAGGCCACCAGGCCGAGCAGGTCGACGACGGCGCGGTGGGGCAGATCGGTCGCGGACACGAGCGCAGGCTACCGTCCGCCGGCAACCGGGCTGAAAGTGACACAGTTCACACGGTTGACCCCCGGCGTGGCGCGTGCACATGGAATCGGGACGCCTCCAGGTCGGTTCAGGTAGCATGGAGCAGTTGCCACGGGCGCCGACCTGACCAAGGCTGATCCCAGCGATCAGCCGGCCCGGTCGAAGTGTGAGGCCCGCGGCGCGCGTGCGGCCCGGTCCGGCGAGGCATTCAGCCGCCGACCGTGTGGCCCGCGCCACACCGAACGCGCCCTGAGGACATGACGGGGCGCACCCACGAGAGGGCACCCCCAAATCCATATGAGCGAGCTGACTCAAGACCTCATGGACGGCCAGGAACTGGCCGCCACCGCTCCGGTGCGCCCGGAGGCACCCACCTTCGCCGAGCTGGGCGCGCGTCAGGAGACCGTCGACGCGCTGGCCGCGGCCGGCATCACCCGCGCCTTCGCCATCCAGGAGTACGCGATCCCGATCGCGCTGCGCGGCATCGACATGATCGGCCAGGCGCCCACCGGCACCGGCAAGACCCTCGGCTTCGGCGTACCGCTGCTGGAGCGGGTGTTCGCGCCGGGCGAGGGCAGCGACGGCGTGCCGCAGGCCCTGGTCGTCGTACCCACCCGTGAGCTGGGCATCCAGGTGGCCAAGGACCTCGCCGCCGCGGGCCGGACCCGGGGCGTCCGGGTGCTGCCGATCTACGGTGGCGTGGCGTACGAGCCGCAGATCGACGCGCTGCGCAAGGGCGTGGAGATCCTGGTCGGCACCCCCGGCCGCCTGATGGACCTGCAGAAGCAGAAGCACCTGCGGCTGGACCGGGTCCGCGCGCTGGTGCTGGACGAGGCCGACCGGATGCTCGACCTGGGCTTCCTCGACGACGTCGAGAAGATCCTGGCGATGCTGCCGGAGGACCGGCAGACCATGCTCTTCTCGGCGACCATGCCGGATCCGATCGTCACCCTGTCCCGGCGCTTCCTGCGCCAGCCGATGACGATCCACGCCGGGCACACCGCCGAGACCGGGCCGTCGCCGCAGACCGAGCAGCTGGTCTACCGCACCCACTCGATGAACAAGGTCGAGATCGTGGCCCGGATCCTCCAGGCGGAGGGGCGCGGGTTGACCATGATCTTCACCCGCACCAAGCGGGCCGCCGACCGGGTCGCCGAGGACCTCGACTTCCGGGGCTTCGCGGTCGCCGCCGTGCACGGTGACCTCGGGCAGGGCGCGCGCGAGCGGGCGCTGCGGGCGTTCCGCGCCGGCAAGATCGACATTCTGGTCGCCACCGACGTGGCGGCGCGTGGGCTCGACGTCAGCGGCGTGACCCACGTCATCAACTACGACTGCCCCGAGGACCAGGACACCTACACCCACCGGATCGGTCGTACCGGCCGGGCCGGGGCGACGGGCGTCGCGGTGACCTTCGTCGACTGGGACGACATGCCCCGCTGGCGGATCATCGACAAGACGCTGGGCCTGGAGATGCCGGAGCCCGCGGAGACGTACCACACGTCCCCGCACCTCTACACCGACCTGCACATCCCCACCGACGTCAGCGGCACCCTGCCGACCGCCGAGCGCACCCGCGCCGGGCTGTCGGCCGAGGTCGAGGAGGACCTCGGCGGCGGACGGTCCCGTCGGGGCGAGGGCGCCCGGGGTTCCCGGCGCGGCGAGCGCGGTGAGAGCCGTGGTCGTGGCGAGCGCCGCGCGGGCCGCGCCGGCGGTGCGACCGACGCGCCGGAGGCCGACGCGCCGGCCGACGCCGCCGAGGAGGGCTCCCGCGTCCCGCGTCGCCGTCGGCGTCGCCGCGTTGGCGAGACCGTCGCGGGCGAGCCGACCACGGTGATCACCGCCGAGGCCACCGACGCCCCGGCCGCCGCCGAGGGCGAGGCCCCGAAGCCCCGCCGCCGTCGGCGCCGTCGTGGTGGTGGTTCCGGCGCCGGTACGCCGGCCGAGGCGACCGCCGACTGACCGACGAAGTCACCCGAGATCCCCCGGACCGGTGCACCCGGTGCCGGGGGATCTCCTCGTCCGGGCCGTGACCCGCCGGCCGGGCGGACGCGACACCACACCGGCAGGCCTGCGTCGGACACCGCCGCCGGACCGCGTGCCGGGAAGACCGCCGGTCGACCAGGAAGATGGAGCAATGCCCGAACCGCTGGACGCCGCCCTGACCGAGGTCCGGGCACTGCTGCTCGACCCGGCGCTCACCCGTGCGGTGGCCGCCGGACGCCGCCGTGGACACCGCCCCTCGGTGGTCCGCGCCGAACTGCGGCCGGTCGCGCTCAAGGCGGGCCCCCGGTTGCAGATCTCCACCTCCGACGGCTCCCGCCCGTACACCCGCAACGTGGCCCCCGGCCCGGAGGCCGACGCGGCGGTGGACGCGCTGCTGGCCGAGCCGTTCGGCAACTGGCACGTGGAGACGGCCGCCGCGACGCTCCAGCTGCGGGTCACCAAGTCCGGCGAGGCGCAGGTGCACCGGGCCGCCGCCGTCCGGCCCGCCGCCGAGCCGGGCGGGCACGACCGGGCGAAGGAGTACCTGCTCGATCCCGGCGACCCGATCTTCGCCGAGATCGGCGGCTCGGCGGCGAAGCGCCGCCAGGTCGACGCGTTCCTGCGGGCGCTGGCGGCGACCCTCCCGGACGACCTGACCGGCCCGCTGCGGGTGGTCGACCTGGGCTGCGGCAACGCGTACCTGACCTTCGCCGCGTACCGGTGGCTGGCGCAGCGGGGCGTCGACGTCGAGCTGGTCGGCGTGGACGTCCGGGAGGACCAGCGGCGACGCAACACCGAGCTGGCCGAGCGGCTGGGCTGGGCCGACCGGGTCAGCTTCGTGGCCGGCACGATCGCCGACGCCGTCGTGGAGCCCGCCCCCGACCTGGTGCTGGCCCTGCACGCCTGCGACACCGCCACCGACGAGGCGCTGGCCCGGGCGGTGCGCTGGCAGGCCCGCTGGGTGCTCGCCGCGCCGTGCTGCCACCACGACGTCGCGGCCCAGCTGCGTGCCCGGCCGGCCCCGGCCCCGTACGAGCTGCTGACCCGGCAGGGCATCCTCCGGGAGCGCTTCGCGGACGTCCTCACCGACGCGCTGCGGGCCGGTCTGCTCCGGCTGCACGGCTACCGGGCCGAGGTGGTGGAGTTCGTCGACTCCCGGCACACCCCCCGCAACCTGCTCATCCGGGCACGACGCACCGGCACCGCGCCGACCGCCGCCCAGCGGACTGAGTACCGGGAACTGGTCGAGCAGTGGGCGGTCACCCCACGGCTGGAGGCGCTGCTGCCGCCGGCGCCCGCGGCGAACACCGCCTCCGGCGCCCCGGTGCCCGACGACGTCGCGGCCGCCCGCTGACCGGACGCCACCCGAACCGCCCGCCGGTCAGCGCGTGGTTCGTCGGGGCCGCCGTCCAGCCCATGATCGTCTAGTCTGCGGCGTCACCTCCGCCTCTTCCTGGACGGCCACCATGCGATGCCAGACCTGTGGGGACGCCACGTCCCCCGCCATCAACGAGTGCCAGCGCTGCCGGACACCGCTCGGCCAGCCGGCGATCGCGCCGGGGGTGCCCACCTATTCCGTCGGGGGCCTGGGCAGGGCCGCCGCGATCGCGGTCGGGGCGGCCAGCCTGCTCTACCTCCCCGGCGGGCTGTTCCCCGTGCTCGGCGTACGGATGGCCCGCGCAGCCGCCGAACGCAGCGACCGCGACCTCCTGCTGGGCGCGGTGGTCGCCGAGGTGCTGCTCACCCTGGTCTACCTGCCGGCGGTGCTGACCGCCACGGTACTGGTGATCATCTGGACCTGGCGGGTACGGACGAACCTGGAGGCGTTCCCGGGAGCTGTGCCGACGCTGAGCCCGGCCTGGGCCATCGCCGGTTGGCTGGTGCCGCTCGCCAACCTCGTCGTGCCGGCCCGGGTGGTGTCCGACGTGGCTCGCAACAGCCTCTGGCGGCGAACCACACCGGCGCTGGTCGGGCTGTGGTGGACTGCGTGTCTGGTGTTCGTCGGCGGGGAACGGATCGTCACCTACCTCGACGAACAGCGGTACAGCCGGCTGACCGAGTGGCCCCGCAGCGAGACGGAGTTCGCCACGTACGTCCGCTACTACCAGGACGCGCTCGGCCCGCGCGTGATCCCCGTGGTCGCCTGCCTGATCGCGGGGGCCTCGTTCATCGTGCTGATCCGCCGGATCTCCGCCGCCCAGCAGGAACGGATTGCGAAGGCAGTCCCGCTCCGGCCCGGCCGTCCCGGCGGGATCGTGCCGGATCCGGCCTCGGCGACGCCGCCGGCGGTGGCTGGCACGACCGGGACATGACGGAACTGGCCGGCCCGAGCGGCGGCCTCCGGGTGTGATCCGCGCCATTCCGGAGGGCGGAACATCCCATACACGAGACGGTCTGGTCGGTCAGTCAATTGTTTCCTTACCTTTCCGTACTACCCTCAAGGGCGCACCGCCGGGTGCCGGCCGGGAGGGAAGACCCGCAGGGATGGGTTCCGTAGAGGTTTCGCCGCAGATGGCCTTCGCACGTTTCGTGCGGCGCGCCATCGACGACGCCCGCGAGGAACGCGGCTGGACCGTCACCGACCTGGCGTCCCACACGGGCGTCGGTCGGTCGACCGTGTTCCGTTGGCTCGCCGGGGACTGGCAGGACTACCCCGAACTGGCGAAGGTGCGCGGCTTCTGCGCGGCACTGGACCTGCCGGTCGCGGCGGCGTTCCGCGCGCTCGGCCTGCCCGACGCCGGTCCCGCGCCCCGCCGGCGCGTCGACGACGGCCCGGTCGAGGCGGACGTCCGGGTGATCCTGCAACGGCTGGCCGACCCCACCGTGCCGGCCGAGGAGAAGCACCACATCCGCGACCTGCTGCGCTACCTGGCCCGCCGCCCCATCCGCCGCGCCGGCTGAACACTCCACCGGCGCAAACGCGCCCCACCCGATCCACCGTGCCGCCGATCCACCGTGCCGCCGCCAGGCCCCCTCCCCGGCTTTCCCCCGGTGATCAGGACGCCATGGACGCTACCCGGCGCTCTCGACGTCCACGGCGTCCTGATCACCTTGGCTGATGCGGCCCCGGGCCGGCACCCGGCGAGGTCAGGGCACGGTGAGCGTGAACTCGGCGGTCCGCACCACGCCGGCGACCTGGAAGTCCAGGTAGAGCCGGTACCGGCCCGGGTCGGGGGCGGTCACCCAGAACGTCACCGCGCCGTCGACCGGCTGCGGTTCGGGGTGGACGTGCAGGTAGCCGAGATCCCCCTCGCGCAGGGCGACCAGGTGCCCGTACGCGCCGAGGTAGCGCTCCAGCGCCGGACGCCCGCCGGCCGAGTCGACGCGGAAGGTCAGCGGAACGGTCACGCCGGCCTGCGGGGTGCCCTGGTAGCTGACGGTGAACCCGTCGACCGTGGCCGAGGACGCCGGTGCCGGCAGCGGCCTCGGCTGGTAGCCGCCCGGCGCGGCCAGGTCGACCCCGAGGGTCACGGCGGTCTGCCGGCCGTCGTCGGCGAGCGCGGTGAAGTCGGCGTACGCCCGCCAGACCCCCGGCTGCGGCAGGGTCAGCGGCACCGACCAGGTGCCGTCGGCCGCCATCGTCGGGTGCAGGTGCTGGTAGCCGGTCAGGTCGCGGCGCACCACGATCAGGTGCATCGGCTTGTCGTGCACGACCGCGAACCGGGTCACCGGGCGGCGTTGCGCGTCGCGCACCAGGAAGCGCAGTTCGCCCGCGCGGCCGGCGGTGAACGCGGTGGCCACGGGGGTGAGCGTGTAGCCCGCCGAGCTGATCGAGAGGCCGGCGGCCTGCGCCGCCGCGGCCTGGTCGACGCCGTGCTCGTGGGCGCCCGTGCCGGGCGCGTGGCTGTGGCCGGTGAGGGCGCTGTCCGCTCCCGCCGCCCCGGGCGGGCCGCCGCCGTCGAGGCGACCGAGGCCGAAGCCGAGCAGGACGGCGAGCACCAACCCGCCGACGACCAGCGCCAGCCGGACGGTGCTCCGGTCCGGCACGGCCGACACGTACTCCGCCTCGGCGGGCGCCTGCTCCGACGAGGCCGGGGCAGCACCCGACGCGACCGGCGCAGCGCTCGGCGCGGTCGGCACGCGGTCCGGCGCGGCCGACGCGTGGTCCGGCGCGGCCGACACCCGGTCAGGCACCGCCGCCGTCCCGGTCGCGAACGGGCTGCTCATCGGTCATGCCGCCCACGCTACCGCCCGTGGGCACCGCACCGGCCCGCCGGTGGCGCGGCGTGGCGACGGTCGCAGTCCGCCCTCGCCGGGAACTTTCCCTGCCGGTCCGGCCACGACGTCGCCGCCGCTCGGGCCCTCTGCGCGGCGGCATCGGCGGGTCGGGCACGGCCGACAGCCGACGGGCGGCCGGCAATCCGGCGCCGGGCGGCGCCGGGCAGTGGGCGGACGACCGGCGCCGGGCTGTGGCGGGCGGCGAGGGGTGACTCAGCCGGCCACGGCCAGCGCGAGCGGGAGCACGTCGGGGGCGCCGGCCCGGCGCAGCTCCCGGGCCACCATCGTCATCGTCCAGCCCGAGTCGACCAGGTCGTCGACGAGGAGCACCGGTCCGTCGAGCCCGGCGAGGGCGTCGGCCAGCTCGTCCGGCACGGCGAAGGCGCCGTGCAGGGCGCGTACCCGCTGGGCGCTGTTGCCGCGCGGGCCGCCGGCCGGCGCGCCCGTCGGCGTCACCTGGCCGAGCAGCGACAGCCGGCCCACGGCGGCGATCCGCTCGGCCAGCGAGCCGACCAGCCGGGGCCGGCGGCGCGAGCCGACCGCGACCACACCGACCGGGCGGCGCGGCCACCGCTCGTCGCCGTGCGCCCACGCCTTCAGCACCTCGACCACGGCGGCGGCCACGTCGTCGGGGACGACGGCGTCCGCCGCCTCCGGCCCGGCCAGGTCGCGCAGCCGGCCACCCCACCCCAGGTCGGACAGCCGCCCGACCGCACGCCCCGGCAGCGCCTGCTCCGCCGGGGCGATCCGCCCCTTCAGGGGTACGCCCACCGCCTCCAGCCCGGTCGGCCAGAGCTTCTTCGGCGTGATCTCCACCCCGGGCCGGCCGAGGAAGGTCTGCGCGGCGGTCAGCGCCACATCCGACACGTCGGCCGTGAACAGCGGGCCGGCGCAACGGTCGCACCGGCCGCAGTCGGCGGCCCCGGCGTCGTCCAGGCACTCGCGCAGGTAGCGCAGCCGGCAGTCGGGGGTCCTCGCGTACTCCCGCATGGCCTGCTGCTCGGCGGTGCGCGCCTCGGCGACGCGGCGCAGCCGGGCCTCGTCGTAGACCCAGGGTTCCCCGGTGGCGAGCCAGCCGCCGCGCACCCGGCGGACCGCGCCGTCGACGTCGAGCACCTTGAGCATCAGCTCCAGGCGGGCCCGGCGCAGGTCGACGATCGGTTCGAGCGCCTGGGTGGAGAGCGGGCGGTCGGTGCGCAGGGCGGCCAGGACGGCGCGGACCTGCTCCTCTGGTGGGAAGGCGAGCGAGGCGAAGTAGCGCCAGATGGCGGCGTCCTCGGTGCCGGGCAGCAGCAGCACCTCGGCGTGCGCGACGGCCCGGCCGGCGCGGCCGACCTGCTGGTAGTACGCGATCGGCGACGGCGGCGCGCCGAGGTGCACCACGAAGCCGAGGTCGGGCTTGTCGAAGCCCATGCCCAGCGCGCTCGTGGCCACCAACGCCTTGATCTTGTTGTCCAGCAGGTCCTGCTCGGCGGCCCGCCGGTCGGCGTCCTCGGCCTGCCCCGTGTAGGAGGCGACGGCGTAGCCCCGGGAACGCAGGAACTCCGCGGTCTCGCCCGCCGCGGCGACCGTCAGCGTGTAGATGATGCCCGAGCCGGGGAGCCGGTCCAGGTGGTCGGCGAGCCACGCCAGCCGGTACGCCGGGCTCGGCAGCTCGACCACGCCGAGGCGCAGCGACTCCCGGTCCAGGCTGCCGCGCAGCACGAGGGCGTCGCCCAACTGCTCCGCCACGTCGGCGGTGACCCGGGCGTTGGCGGTGGCCGTGGTGGCCAGCACCGGGGTGCGCTCGGGCAGGTTGCCCAGGAAGGTACGCAGCCGCCGGTAGTCCGGCCGGAAGTCGTGCCCCCAGTCGGAGACGCAGTGCGCCTCGTCGACCACCAGCAGGCCGGTGGTGGCCGCCAGCTTCGGCAGCACGGTGTCGCGGAAGTCCGGATTGTTGAGCCGCTCCGGGCTGATCAGCAGCACGTCCACGGCGCCGGCGTGGATCTCGGCGGTGATCTCGTCCCACTCGTCGAGGTTGGCGGAGTTGATGGTGCGGGCCCGGATGCCGGCCCGGGCCGCCGACTCGACCTGGTTGCGCATGAGCGCCAGCAGCGGCGAGACGATCACGGTGGGCCCGGCGACGCCGTCGCCGGGCTGCGCCCGCTCGCGCGGCGGCGCGGAGGCACCGCCCTGGTCGCCCCCGGGCGGCGGGGCGGCGCCCTGGTCGCGCTCGCGCAGCAGGGCGGTGGCCACGAAGTAGACCGCCGACTTGCCCCACCCGGTGCGCTGCACGCAGAGGACCCGACGGCGGTCGACCACCAGCGCCTCGATCGCCCGCCACTGGTCCTCCCGGAGCCGGGCGTGCTCGCCGGCCAACCGCCGCAGCACCGCCTCGGCCCGCTCCCGTACCGCCGTCCGATCCTGGCTCATCCGGCATTTCTACCAGCTACGACGGACGTTCCCGCCGGGCGAGAGCGGACGGGCGGCCAGGGACGTCGCGTCCGCGTCGGTCCGCCGGCCGGCGACGGCCGCGTCCGGCGTCGGGACGGGCACCCGGCACCCGGGGAGGAACCGCACGGCCGGCCGGAAGCCGGACCGACGGTGGTGATCCGCCGTTCCGGGCACGTACGGCCCCAGGGCGCAGGCCGGCGGCTGACGGTGACCTCGTGCCAAGATCTGCGGCGGCGACAGTCCAACTAGGAAAGAGAACAATGCGAATCACGCGACGAACCGGCACCGCCGGAAGGGTCCGGCGGGCCGCGACGGCCGCGGCCGCCCTGCTGGCCGTGACCTCCCTGGTGGCCGGATGTGGCGACGACGACGCCCAGGACACTCCGGCGGCCTCCTCGCCGGTCCCGTCGGCGTCCCCGTCGGCCAACCCGAAGAGCACGCTCCTGGCTGCGGTACCGGACGAGGAGGACCCGGCCTTCCGGTTCAGCGGCAGCGACCCGACCGGCGTCGTCACCGGCGTGGTGGACCCGGCGGGCAAGGGCATGGACCTCACCGTGACCGAGAAGGACGAGGAGCTCGACTTCACGATGAAGCTGTCCTTCCGCCTGATCGAGCAGCGTTCCTGGATGAAGGTGAGCTTCGACGGCGCCGACGAGCTCAGCAGCATGCTGAAGCTGCCGAAGAAGTGGATGGAACTGGACCACGCGAAGCTGACCGACCCGGCCAGCGTGCCCTACTACGAGGGCGCCGACCCGGGCAACACCGGCGCGATCCTCGGGGCGGCGGGAGACACCGTGACGGACCAGGGCGGCGGGACCTACACCGGGACCGTGGACCTGACCCACGGCGAGCACGTGCGCCAGGCCATGGCGGACGCCGTGGACGTCGACGCGCTCGGTGCCGCGGCGAAGACGATCCCGTTCACGGCCGTCGTCGGGGCGGACGGGAACCTCACCTCGCTCACCCTGGAGATCCCGGCGGCCGGCAAGAACAAGGCCACGAAGTACGTCGTGAAGTACTTCGACTTCGGCAAGGCCCCGAAGGTCGCCGTGCCGACGGGCAGCCAGGCGCAGAAGGCCCCGGCGTCGGCGTACGAGCTGCTGAACGGCTGACGTACGAGGACACGGGCAGACGGGGTCGCGGTCGCACGAGGGGGCCGCGGCCCCGTCGCGTACGCGTTGGCGCTCCCGTCCACGCGCAGGCCCCGCCGAGGACGAGGCGTCGCCGGGCGGCGGCAGCTTCGTCATCGGCGGGGCCTGAGCCCGCGCCGTCAGGGGCGGCGGGACGGGGCGCGCAGGGAGTGCCGCAGGAGCGCCAGGCGCGGGGCGAGGCTGGCCAGGCCGCCGGGGAAGAAGTAGACGGCCAGGATGAAGACCGTGCCGAGCACGAAGAGCGGCTGGGACAGCGGGTTGCTCAGGAACGCCGGCAGGGCCTCCACCGCGTCGGACGTGCCGAACGCGACCAGCCGGTGGTCCAGGTACATGTAGAGGATCCCGCCGATCACCGGGCCCCACCGGGTGCCCGGCCCGCCGAGCACGACCATGACCAGCAGCGCCAGGGTCCACTCGGAGGAGGTGATGTGCGGCGAGGCGCCGCCCACGATCAGGACGTAGACCGCGCCCCCGGCCGCCGCGAGGCCGCCGGCCAGGGTGAACGCCACCAGCTTGAACCGGTACGGGTCGAGGCCCAGCACGCCGATCCGCCGCTCGTCGTCGCGCAGGCCGGCGAGCACCCGCCCGGTCGGCGAGCCGGACACCCGGTGCACCACGAAGACCACCACGACCAGGTACGCCAGCGCCAGCCAGTAGAGGTTCACGGTGTTCGTGACCCCGACCAGCCCCTCGGGCAGCCCGGAGACGTCCAGCGGCAGCCCCTCCTCGCCGCCGGTGAGCCCGCCGAAGTCGCGGGCCACCAGGATCGCCCCCACCTGGGCGAAGGCGAGCGTCACCATGGCGAACGCGATGCCGACCGTACGCAGCGCCACCGCGCCGAGCAGCGCGGCGAGGATCGTCCCGCCGGTGATCGCGAGCAGCGCGGCCTGCCACAGCGGCAGTCCCGCCTTGGTGACGAGGATGTCGGTGCCGTAGACGCCGGCGGCGAAGTAGAGGGCGTGCCCGAAGGAGAGCATCCCGGTCCGCCCGAAGAGCAGGTCGTACCCGGCGGCCAGGCCGCCGAAGACCAGGCAGACGGCGAGCAGTTGCAGGGTGCCCGGGGAGTTGAGCGCCCCCTCGAAGACGCCCGGCAGGTGCAGCGTGGAGTAGGGCAGGATCAGCGCGACCAGCAGCGCGACCAGCGGCAGGAACGGGCGCAGCCCGTGCCACCGCCGGCGCCCCGGCGTCAGCTCGTCGGGCACCGCCGCCGGCGGCGCCGGAACCTCGGGGCTCTTGACCTCGGTCATGCCGTTGCCACCTTTCCGGCGATGCCCTGCGGGCGCAGCAGCAGCACCACGGCCAGCAGCGCGACCACGCAGATGTCGCCCAGCCCGGAGGTGCCGTAGTAGTTGACGAACTGTTGGGTCAGGCCGACGGCGACCGCCGCGTACGCGGACCCGATCACCGAGCCCATCCCGCCGATGACCACGACGATGAACGCGAAGATCAGCAGCGAGCCGCCCTGGCCGGGCGAGACGGTGCCGAAGTAGACGCCGCCGAGCGCGCCGGCCAGCGCCGCCGCCGCCCCGCCGATCGCGAAGACCAGGGTGAACGCCTTGCGCACGTCGATGCCGAGCGCCGTGACCATCTCCCGGTTCTCCACGCCGGCCCGGATGATCAGGCCGTAGCGGGTCCAGCGGAGGAAGGCCAGGATCGCGCCGAGCACCAGCACCGCGGCGATGATCAGCAGCAGGCCGCCGTTGGGCACGTTGGCGCCGAGAATTCCGGTGACCTGCCGGGTCCACTCGGGGCGCGGGAACGGCCGGGCGTCCGCGCCCCAGGTGGCCTGGAGCAGCGCCACGCCGGCCAGCGAGAGGCCGACGGTGACCAGCACCTGCTCGATGGTGCGGGAGTAGAGCGGCCGGATCAGCACCAGCTCGACGAGCACCGCCACCAGCGTGCCGGCGGCCACCCCGAAGGCGACCGCGACCACGAAGCCGAAGCCGTCCGATCCGGCGCCGGGCAGGTTGCCCGCCGCCCACCAGGTCCCGTACGCGCCGACGCCGAGGAAGACGCCGTGTGCGAAGTTGAGCACATCGGCCAGGCCGAAGACCAGGGAGAGCCCGCTGGCGACCAGGAAGTAGAGCGCCGCCAGGCCGAGCCCGGTCAGCGTCAACAGGATGACGGTGTCCATCAGTGCTGGTCCTTCCGCGCACCGGCCGGCGTACCGGCGGGGTGATGCCCCTCCGCTGAGCCCACGCCCAGCAGCGACTTGGTCAGGGCGGTTTCCAGCAGCAGTTCCTGCGCGTCACCGGTCCAGGCGACCTGGCCGGCGGCCAGCACGACCGCGTCCCGGGCGAGTCGCCGGACCACGGCGAGGTTCTGCTCGACCAGCAGCACCGGCACGGACTCGGAGACCCGTTCCAGCACCTCGGCCACCTCGGTCACCACCTTCGGCGCGAGCCCCTTGGTCGGCTCGTCGACCAGCAGCAGCCGGTTGTCGTTGAGCAGCACCCGGCCGATCGCGAGCATCTGCTGCTGCCCGCCGGAGAGCGAGCCGGCCCGTTGCCGTCCGCGCCGGTCCAGCTCGGGAAAGAGCGCGAAGACCTTGTCGTACGCCGGGGTGCTGCCCCGCCGCTCGGCGAGCCGGAGGTTCTCCGCGACGGTGAGCCCGGCGAAGACGCACCGGTCCTCCGGCACGTAGCCCAGCCCCCCGCGGACCAGCCGGTGGGTGGGCCGGGCCAGCAGGCTCTGGGCGCCCATCCGGACGGCGCCCCGCACCTCGCCGGCGGGCGGGGTGAGGCCGACGATCGCGCGCAGCGTGGTCGTCTTGCCCACGCCGTTGCGCCCGAGCAGGACGGTGACGCCGGTCGGGGCGACCGTGAAGGACACCCCCTGGAGGATGTGCAGCCCGGCGATGCGGACCGACAGGTTCTCCACGCTGAGAATGGGTTCCACTAGAGCGACTCCCCCAGGTAGGCCTCTTGCACGGTGGGGTTGGCCATCACGGTCTCCGGGGTGTCGCAGGCCAGCAGCGCGCCGTGGTGCATCACGGCGATCCGGTCGGCCAGCTCCAGGATGACGTCCATGTGGTGCTCGACCATCAGCACCGACCGGCCGCTGTCGCCGGTGAGCGAGCGGATCACCGAGACCAGCTCGGGCACGTCCTCGGCGCTGACCCCGGCCATGGGCTCGTCGAGCAGCATGACCCGGGGCTCCCCGGCGAGCAGCAGGGCGATCTCCAGCTTCCGCTTCTCGCCGTGGGCGAGGGTGCCGGCCAGCGCCGTACCCCGGTGGGCGAGGCCGACGCGGTCGAGCGCCGCGTCGGCGGCGGCGGCGACCTCCCGGTCGGCCGCCGCCCGCCGCCACAGCTTCATCGAGCCCCCGCGGTGCGCCTGCACGGCGAGCCGGACGTTCTCCCGCACGCTGAGCGAACCGAAGACCGAGGATGCCTGGAAGGTACGGCCGAGGCCGAGACGGGCCCGCTTGTGCGGCGGCAGGGAGCCGATGTCCCGCCCGTCGAGGGTGATCCGACCTTCCGTGGCCCGGCGTACGCCGGTGATCAGGTTGAACAGTGAGGTCTTGCCGGCGCCGTTGGGCCCGATGACGCCGAGGAACTCCCCGGGCGCCAGGTCGAGGTAGACGCTGTCGACGATGGCGACCTCACCGATCCGCCAGGTCAGACCGCGGGTGGCGAGCATCCGGTGTCAGCCCTTCATCGCCACGGCCGGCGGCGCGGACTCGTCCCCGGTCAGCGCCTTCTGGGCGGTGGCCGTGAACGCGGTGCCGCTGCCGGACAGCTTGGCCTGGAACATCGGCTGGAGCAGCGCGTGGTCCTCGGCGCGGATGGTCATCTTGCCCTTGACCCCGTCGAAGCTCCAGCCCTCCAGCGCCTTGACCATCTTCTCGACGTCGTCGCCGCCCTCTTCGATGGCGCGGACGACCATCTGCGCGGCGGCGAAGCCGTCCGGGTGGAACAGGTCGACGGTGCCGACCTTGGCCTTCAGCGCCTTCACGGCCTCGTTGTCGGAGGCCCCGTCGAAGTAGTGCGACAGGAAGGAGATCTTGCTGCCGGCGGCACCGAAGGTCGGCCACGAGGCACGGATGTCCAGGCCGGTGACGACCGTGGTGGAGGAGAGCACGCCCTGCTGGTCGAGCGTCTGCCACATCGCGGGGGCGGTGGTGCCGGCCCAGGCGACGAAGAGCAGGTCCGGCTTGGCGGACTTGATCTGGCTGGCGAACGGGGTGAACTCGGTGGCGCTGGCCGGCGCCCGGACGCTGCTGACGGCCGCGCCCGCGCCGCCGATGACGGCCTTCACGGCCGCCTCGTTGGCGTCGCCGAAGGCGCCGTCCTGGGCGAACACCACGACCTTCTTGCCGGCCGGGTCGCCGATGAAGGACTTGGCGGTGACCACGTCCTGGTACGACTGCCGCCCGGACCGGAACGTGTACTTGTTGGCGCCGGTCACCGCGTCGGTGGCGGCGGGCCCGGAGATGAAGAGGACCTTGTTCTGCGCGGCGATCGGGGCGACCTGGAGGGCCACGCCGGAGGCCGTCGAGCCCGCGATGATCTTGTTGCCCTTGCCGATCAGGTCCTTGGCCGCGGAGACCGCCTTCGCCGGGTCACCCGCGTCGTCGACCTCGGTGACCTCGACGGCCCGGTCGCCCACCTTGTTGGTGCCCTTGGTGGCGAAGTCGAGGCCGGCCTTGAATCCCTCGATGTACTGCTTGCCGTAGCTGGCGAGCGCTCCCGACTGGGAGTAGACCAGGCCAACCTTCACCGGGGCGGCGCTGTCGCCGCCACCGGAGGCGGTGTCCTGCGGGCTGCCACAGGCCGTGGCGGCGAGCGCCGCGGCCATCATCGTGGCGGCGGAGAGGAACACCCGCCGCGTCGTCCGGACCGTCATTGCGACTCCACGTGAGGACTCGGAGGTAGGGAACTCATATGACGGCTCACGCTAGAAGTGACGTCACCCACGGGCTATGTGGTCGAAACACACAAGTAACAGGGGTGGGGTGGTCGAGGGGTACAACGATCACGGCGCGGCAGTGATCTCGCGCGTGCGCGATGGGCGCCCGGGCCATCGACGGAAGTGATGCTGTGTCTCCGCGCGCCACCGATACCCGCCGAATGCCGTATTCCTCCCGCCGCCCGACCGGGTCGCCGCCCGACCGGTTCGCCGCCCGCCGCCCAGGACGACGGGACCACGGGACAACCACCTGCGAGATCTTGGCAGGAAGACGCCCCTGGCGGGGCCGTTCCGTACCAAGATCTCGGGCGTTCGCCGCCTGACACCCCCGTGAGTCACCGGCCGGGGTGAAGAGCCTCGTCTTCTATCGGCCCGCCCCCACAGGTGGGGCAGCTCGACAGCGTCCGCGCGCAGCGACCCCCCGGTACACCTGAATCGCCTACGACATCAGCTCGACAGCCTCGCGAAGCCCGGGTGCCAGCGGCCGGGTGCCTGACACCCCAGACGACGGCGCCGGCCCGCCGCCCCCGGGGAGTGGGGTGGCGGGCCAGCGAGCGGTGACGGAATCGGTCAGCGCCGGACGAGGCCCTCCCGGGCCGCGACGGCGGTGTCCGGGTGGTCGGTGAAGACGCCGTCGAGGCCGAGGCTGAGGAACAGTTCGTACTCGGCCTGGATGTCGCCGCGGGCGTTCGGGTCGGCGCCGATCCGCAGGTCGGCCGGCAGGAACTGGTTCTCCGCCCGGAACGTCCAGGCGTGCACGATCAGCCGCTCCCGGTGCGCGTCCCGGACCAGGGTGGTCGGGGCGAGCAGCCTGCCGGCGGCGTCACGCGGGACGATCAGGTTCTTGTTCGCCCCGACCCCGTCGGCGTACGAGGCGATCCACTTCAGCCCGGCCGGCTTCGCCAGGTCCTGGTAGGTGCGGGCGTCGCCGGCGACAGTGAAGTCGTACGGGCGGCCGGTGGCGTCGAGCAGCTGCGCGAGCCTGACGTCGACCATCCGGTTCAGCTTGCGCAGGTTCGCCGTCTCGAACGACTGGACGATCACCGGAGAGTTCCGGTGGGTCAGCCTGTTGCGCCGCAGCACCTCGACCAGCGGCTCCTCCAACGGCAGCCCGATGGACGCGAAGTAGCTCGGGTGCTTGGTCTCCGGATAGACGCCGATCGTCCGGCCCCGCGCCCGCCCCTCGGCGCGGGCCAGGTCGATGACCTCTTGGAGGGTGGGCACCTGGAACTGGCCGTCGAAGGCGGTGTTGGCCACACGGACCTTGGGCAGCCGCTCCTTGGCCCGCAGCGTCCGCAGCTCCGCGAGGGTGAAGTCCTCGGTGAACCAGCCGGCGACCGCGACCCCGTCGATGTTCTTCGTGGCCCTGCGGGCGGCGAACTCGGGGCGGGCGGCCACGTCGGTCGTACCGCTGATCTCGTTCTCGTGCCGGGCCACCAGCGCGCCGTCGCGGGTGGCGACGAGGTCCGGCTCGATGTAGTCGGCGCCCTGCCGGATCGCCAACCGGTAGGCCTCCAGGGTGTGTTCGGGCCGGTAGCCGCTCGCGCCCCGGTGCGCGATCACCAGGGGCCGGTCCGTCGCCCGGGCCCGCTCGGCGGCGGGCGCCGGGGCGGCCGAGGCGGTCACCGTCGGCACGGCCACGGCTGCCGCCAGCAGGGCGCCGGCCACACCGAGGGCGGAAAGGGTACGTCGCAACGCCGTCTCCTTGTCGTCGAGGAATCCGCCTCAGCAGACACGCCCGGACTGACGGCGAGTTGGTCGGCGCCTGGCCGGCGGGTGAACCCCGGCATGCCGGTTTCCACACCCGACTCGCGGCGGAAAAGGAAGATTGTCTGGTGCGCCGGCTTCTCCGTCACCCCGTACGGCTCGTGCCGCTCGGCTTCCTGGTGACGATCCTGGTCGGCACCGGGCTGCTGATGCTGCCCTGGGCCACCAGCGAGCACCGGCACACCCCGTTCCTGACCGCCCTCTTCACCGCCACGTCGGCGGTCTCGGTGACCGGGATGGCGGTGGTGGACACCCCGAACTACTGGAACGAGTTCGGGCTCGTGATGATCACCGTGCTCACCCAGGTCGGCGGCCTCGGCATCGTGACCGGTGCCACCCTGGTGATCCTCGTGGTGGCCCGGCGGCTGGGGCTGCGCAGCCGGCTGCTGGTGCAGGCCGAGACGGCCGAGTTCGGCATCGGCGACGTACGCCGGCTGCTGCTGCGCATCGCCGGCCTCGCGCTCGCCTGCGAGGCCGTCATCACCGCGATCCTGACCGTCCGGCTGTGGATCAGCTACGACTACCCGTTCGGCCGGGCCCTCTGGGGCAGCGTCTTCCACGCCGTCCAGGCCTTCAACAACGGCGGGTTCGCCCTCTACACCGACAGCCTGGTCGCCTTCTCGACCGACGCCTGGGTCACCCTGCCGCTGGCGTTCGGCACCATCGTCGGCGGGATCGGCTTCCCGGCGCTCTTCGAGGCGGTACGGGAGTGGCGGCAGCCGACGCGGTGGGCGGTCGCCACCAAGCTGACCGTCTGGGGCAGCCTGACGCTGCTGGTGGTGGGCTTCGTCGGCCTGTTGGTCATCGAGTGGGCCAACCCGCGCACCCTGGGCATCTACGCCTGGTCGGAGAAGCCCCTGGTGGCGTTCGCCCAGAACTCGTACATCCGCACCGGCGGCTTCAACGTCGTGGACATGGACGGCCTGGAGGAGGAGAGCTACCCCCTCGTCATCGCGCTGATGTTCATCGGCGGCGGCAGCGCCAGCACCGCCGGCGGGATCAAGGTGACCACCTTCTTCCTGCTCGCCTTCGTCATGTGGGCGGAGCTGCGGGGAGAGCCGGACGTGACGGTCGGGAACCGCCGGGTGGCCACCGCCAGCCAGCGGCAGGCCATCACCGTCGCCCTGCTCAGCGTCGCGCTGGTGGCCTGCGGCACGGTGCTGCTGATCTTCCTCACCGAGGGGATCCCCCTGTACGCGGCGCTGTTCGAGGTGACCTCGGCGCTCACCACCACCGGCCTCAGCGTCGGGGTCGCCGCGTCGCTGCCGGAGAACGGCCAGCTCGCCCTGATCATTCTCATGTTCGTCGGCCGGATCGGGCCGCTGACCCTCGGGTCGGCGCTCGCCCTGAACACCCGCCGGCGGCTGTACCGCTACCCGGAGGAGCAACCCATTGTCGGCTAGGAAGACGGACGGAAGCGGCGTCGTGGTGATCGGACTGGGCCGGTTCGGGTGCCACCTGGCCGGCGCGTTGACGGCGATGAACCACGAGGTGCTGGCCATCGACCGCAATCCGGACCAGGTGCAGCGGTGGTCGACCCAGCTCGAGCGAGTCGTGCAGGCCGACGCCACCGAGGAGGGGTCGTTGCGCCAGCTCGGCGTGGCGGACTTCGGCCGGGTGGTGGTCGCCATCGGCGCCTCGCTGGAGGCGAGCGTGCTGACGGTGCTGGCGCTGGCCGAGCTGGGCGTACCGCAGATCTGGGCGCGGGCCACCTCCACGAAGCACGCCAAGATCCTGGACTCGGTCGGCGCGCACCACGTGATCTTTCCCGAGGCGGAGACCGGCGAGCGGGTGGCCCACCTCATCGTCAGCAGGATGCTCGACTTCATCGAGTTCGGCGACGACTTCGCCATCGCGAAGGTGTGCACCCCGGAGACGATGCTCGGCCGGCCGCTCGCGGAACTGACGCCCACCGCGCGCTACGGGGTGCGCGTGGTGGGCGTGAAGCTGCCGGGGGAACGCTTCCGGTACGCCACCGACGCCACCGTGATCACCCCGGGCAGCATGCTGATCGTCGAGGGGGACATCGAGCAGGTGCAACGGTTCGCGGAGCTCAGCTGAGCCCGGCGGGCTCAGTCGTCGTCATCGTCATCGTCCTCGTCCCTTTCCGTTTCCTGGCTTACTTTTTTTCCACCACCCGCCCCCTTGCCCTTGCCCTTGCCGGAGTTGTCGGACTTGGCCTTCGACCCGCCGGAACCGCCGCCCGAACTTCCGCCGGAACTTCCGCCCGAACTCCCGGCCGATGTGCCGGCCTTCTTGGTCGGGGCCTTGGCCGGCGCCTTCGTCGGCGCCTTGGTGGGTGCCACGCTGGGCGCCGCACCGGCCACCCCGGAGACCTGCGCCGCGCAGGTCTCGTCGCCGAGGCGGAACTCCAGCGGCAGCGGGTTGACCCCGGCGTGGCGGCCGGTCAGGGTGAGCTTCTCGGACGCTCCGGGTGCCAGCGCGGCCCGCCCGGGGGCGGGCTCCACGAGCACCGTGCGCCCCTGCTGGCGCGCCGGGACGGGCGTCGCCTTCGTCACCGTCTGCTGGCCGGGAAAGGCGAAGCTCAGCCGCCAGTCGCGCAACTCCCGTGTGCCGGTGTTGGTCAGGGTCAGCTCGGCGGCGAAGTCCTTGCCCGAGTCCGTGCGCAGCGCGTAGGAAACCCGGCAGGGCGGCGTCGTCGGCGCCTGGGCGCCCATCCGCGCCTGGGTCGGCTGGTCGATTCCTCCGCTGGCCGGGCTGCGGGAGGTGAAACCCCACAGCCCCGCCGTCACCGCCACCAGCCCGGCGGCGGCCACCCCCGCCTCGATCCGTCGGCGCCGGGTCGCCGCCCGCCGGTTGCGCGTACGGGAGAACGGCAGCGCGTCGGTCGCGGCGGACCAGGGCAGGATCGTGGTGCCGGCGGCGGCCAGCGCCTCCTCGTCCGCGGGCTCCGCCGCCGGGGAGACCGGCACCGCGGCGATCATGCCGGCGGCCTCGGCGAGCGTCCGCGCGACCTCGGTGGTGGCCGGCCGGTCCCCCGGGCGCTTGGCCAGGCAGCGGCTCACCAGCTCGCGCACCTCGTCGGGCAGCCCCGGCACCGGCGGCATCGGCTCCGGCTCGTTGTACATGTGCGCGCGCAGCATCTGTGTGGTGGTGCTCGCCTGCCAGGGCAGCCGGCCGGTGAGCATCCGGTAGAGCAGCAGGCCGACCGCGTACACGTCGGTGGCCGGGGAGACCTGACCGTTGTCGAGCCGCTCCGGGGCCAGGTACGCGGGCGTGCCGAGCAGGGCGCCGTCCGGCCCCTTCTCCTTCTCCCCCACCAGCGCCGAGATGCCGAAGTCGACCACCTTCACGCCGGTGGCGGTCAGCATGACGTTGCCCGGGGTGACGTCGCGGTGCACCACGCCACGGGCGTGCGCGGTGGCCAGCGCCGAGGTGACCTCCGCGCCGATCGTCACCGCCTCCCGCCAGGGCAGGCTGCCCCGGCGCAGCCGACCGGTCAGCGACTCCCCGTCGACCAGCTCCATGACGACGTACGGCACCGTCAGGCCGACCTGCTCGGACTCGCCGTAGTCGTAGACGTTGGTGATGTTGGGGTGGCACAGCCGGGCCGCGGCCTGCGCCTCGATCCGGATGCGGTGCCGGAACGCCCTGTCGGCGGCCAGCCGCGACGCGAGCACCTTGACCGCCACCTGCCGGCCGAGCACCTCGTCGTAGCCTCGCCAGACGACGGACATGCCGCCCGCCCCCAGCTGTTCGATCAGCCGGTACCGCTCACCCAGCAGTTGTGCGCCGTCCCGGATCGGTCCACCCATGAGGATCGTTGTTGCCCCGGACCGGCCCGGCTACACCTCAAGGGTCGGAATCGGTCAGGGATTCACCCGTTCAGGCGGTGGCGAGGAGCTGGTCCACGGGCGCGTAGTCGTCGGTCAGCACCAGCGCCTCGCCGACGAACGCGGTGAGGTCGGCGCCCGCCAGCAGGTTGGCGCCCTCCCGCAGTTCGGCCAGCCGGGCGCGGACCGCCGCCAGCGGCAGCGGGGCGTCGGAGGCGACGATGAGGAAGTTCGAGCCCTCCCGGCCGGCGAGCGCCGCCGCCGGGGCGATCAGGGCGACGTGCCGGAACTCGGCGGCGACGGTGGCCAGTTCGCTGCGGATGAAGCGCAGCGGCGGGTAGTCGATGACGTTCTGCACGTAGACGCCGCCCGGGCGGGTCACCCGGCGGACCTCGGCGGCCATCTCCCGGGTGGCGAGGTGCCAGGGCACCACCAGGTGCCCGAACGCGTCGCCGACCACGAGGTCGCGACTGTCGGTGGTTTCCCCGGCGACCAGCATCCGGGCGTCACCCACCACCGCCCGCAGGTCCGGCCCCTGGCGTACGCCGAGCTGACGCTCGCCCAGCTCCACCAGCCCGCCGTCGATCTCGAACACGACGTTGTCCGTGCCCGGACGGGTGGCGGTCAGGTAGCGGGGCACGGTGAACCCGCCGCCGCCCAGGTGCAGCGCGTCGAGCCGCTGCCCCTTCGGCGCGACCACGTCGGCCACCGCCCCGATCCACCGGGTGTACGCGTACTCCAGGTGGGTCGGGTCGGCGAGGTCCACGTACGAGTGCTGGGCCGAGTTGAGCAGCAGGGTGCGGCCGGAGCCCCGGGTGGGATCGGCCTCCACGCTGGCGCAGTGGTAGGCGGTCTCGATGTCGCACGGGTTGGGGGCGACCGTGGTCAGCCCGGCGCCGACGAGGCCCAGCACCGCCAGGGCGGCCTTGGCGCGGGCGCGGCCGGGCAGCTCCGCGGCGTCCTGGCGGCGCAGCCACACCCCGAGGCCCAGCCCGGTGAGCCCGAGCGAGGCCGCCAGGGCGAACAGGATGACCGTGCTGGGCAGCGCGGCCACCAGCACGAAACCGGTGACCAGGGTGGCCGTGACCGCGCCCAACGTGCCCACGCTGGAGAGCCGGCCGACCACCTGGCCGGTGCGCCGCAGGTCGGCGAGCTGGAGCTTGACCACCAGCGGGGTGACCGCGGCGAGCAGGGCCGCCGGCACGAAGACGGCGAGCGCGACGAGCAGCAGGATGGCCGAGGCCGCCCCGCCGCGCAGCACCTCACCGGCGTACCGGACGACGGGCAGGGTGACCGCGGTGGCGATGCCGGCCAGCACCAGCGCCGGGGCCAGCAGGGCCCTCGGATTGCGCCGGTCGGCCAGCCAGCCGCCCGTCCACGCCCCGTAGGCGATGGCGGCCAGGGCGATGCCGATGACCGAGCTGGTCACCTGGAGGGTCACCCCCACGTACGGCCCGACCAGCCGCAGCGCGGCGGTCTCCAGCACCAGGACGGCGCCGCTGGAGAAGAAGACCAGGAATGCGGCGAGGCCGTTGGGCAGGGCCCGGGCGGTCGAGGCCGCCGGTGTGGCGGGCGGGACCGTGACGTCGGAGGATGCGGAGCTCACCCGCGCGATGGTACGCAGGAAAACTGGGCAACCGGGTCAGTACATCGAGAGATGAACATGGTTCGTGTGGTCGGCGGCGGGGCTGCCGCTGCCGCCGTACGCCCGCCATCCGGTGCCGGGGTGCCAGATCTGCCGGTACCAGATCACGTAGAGCACGCCCAGCCGGCTGGCGTTACGCACGTGCCAGGCGGCGAGGCTGTCCCCGTACGCCTTGTCCCCGCCGGTGGCGGTCTTGTCCTCGAACCCGCCCGAGGCGGCCGAGAAGTCGCAGGCCCGGCCCTTGGGGTGCTCGCCGGAGCCGCCGCTGCGGTAGCAGGAGACGTGCCGCTTGTAGCCCGCGGCCTGGGTCTGCTTGAGGGCGTTGAGCGTGCGTGGGGTGATGCAGCCGGAGGTGGTCGGGTCGTTCACCGAACAGGACTCCGACGGCCAGGACCCGTCCGAGTTGCGGGGGGCCGGCTTCGCCGAGGAGGAGCTGGCGCCGCTGAACCCGCCGCTGCTGCCCGAGCTGACCTCCGCGAGCGCCGCCTCGGCCTCCTTCTTCTTCTTCGCCATCACCGCGAGCTGCTTCTGCTGCTCGCGGACCTCGGTGTCGATGGCGATCTTGGCTCGCCGGGCCTGCTCGCGTGCCTGGGTCAGGTCGCGCAGTCGCCTGCCGTCGCGCTGCGCCATCAGGTCGAGGCTGGCCGCCCGCTCCAGGAACGCCTCCGGGGAGGCGCTGTCGAGCAGCATCGACGTGGGCGTCAGCCGACCCAGCCGGTACGACTGGGCGGCCACCTCGCCGACCTGCGCGGTCAGCTCGACCAGCCGTACCTCCAGCGCGCCCAACTGCCCGGTCAGCTGCTTCTGCCGCGCCTTGGAGTTCTCCAGCTTCCCCTTGGCCTCGATGTGCGCCTTGGCGGTGGCCTCCAGGGCGTCCCGGAGCTTCTTGGTGCCGCCCTCGTTGGGTTCCGCGTACGCCGGCACGGCACCCCCGCCGAAGAGCAGCGTGACGGCGACGAGCAGGGCGGTCAGCGGGCGGCGGGCACGCCGCCCGGCCGACGGGGCGGTCAGCGGGCGGCGGCCCTGACGCCCGACGGGCATGGTCCTGCGCACGAGAGCATCCTTCCGTCGGCCGCCGGCCCCGGATGACAACACGGCGCGGCGGCGGCCCCCACCGGGCGCCGGTCGGCGGCCTGCTGGCGGAGACCGGCGGTCAGGATACCGGACGGAGCACGCCGGACCAGGCCCGCGAACGCCCGAACCGTCGAGCGTCGACGCAGTGTCGCACCGACGTCACGCACCGCCGAGCAGGGCCTCGCGTACCCCCACCCAGATCTGCTCGCTCGCGGCGACCAGGAGGCCGTGGCCGTCGTCCCCGGGGCGGTAGTCGGTGCCGTCGAAGCGCCGGGCGACCCCGCCCGCCGCCCGGACCAGCAGGGCGCCCGGAGCGTGGTCCCACGGCAGGGTGCGCCAGAAGAGCACGAACTGCTGGTCGCCGGTGAGCACGTCCAGGTATTCGCGCCCGGCGCAGTGCTGCCCGGGAAGCAGTTCACCGAGCCGGTCGCCGCCCGCCTCGACCCGCGCCCTCGACGCCGGGGGCAGGAAGTGGGACATGGCGACGCCGCGCAGCGCGTGGAGTTCCGTCGTGCCCTCGTCGGTGCGCACCGGCCGGCCGTCGAGCCAGGTCCCCTCGCCGGCCCGCGCCACGGCCAGCGTCCCGGCGAGCGGGTCGAGGATCCAGGCGGCGGCCGGCTCCCCGCCGGTCAGCAGCGCCACCATCAGCGCGAACGGCCGCCGGCCGGCGGCGAAGTTCGAGGTGCCGTCGACCGGGTCGACCAGCCAGACGTCTCCGGAGCCGCGCAGGTGCTCCAGCAGGGCCGGGTCGTCGGCGACCGCCTCCTCGCCCACCACGACCGAGCCGGGGCGCAGCCGGCGCAGCGCCGTCGAGATCATCTCCTCGGCGCGGCGGTCGGCGACGGTGACGAGGTCGCCCGGCGCCTTCTCGCTGATGTCGGCGTCGTCGAGCTTGCGGAACAGCGGAAGCACGACCTGGTCGGCGGTCTCGCGCAGCAGACCACCGACGTCGTCGAGCAGGGTGTCAGCCACGCGGCGGCAGCTTGACCACGCTGACGAAGAACTCGTCGATCTGCCGGACCACCGAGATGAAGCGCTCGAAGTCCACCGGCTTCGTCACGTACGCGTTGGCGTGCAGCTGGTAGCTGCGCAGGATGTCCTCGTCGGCCTGGGAGGTCGTCAGCACCACCACCGGGATCCGGCAGAGCTGCTCGTCCTTCTTGATCTCCTTCAGCACCTCCCGCCCGTCACGGCGGGGCAGGTTCAGGTCGAGCAGGATCAGGTCCGGCTGCACCACGTCGGCGTACTGGCCCTCCCGCCGCAGGTAGGCGAGCGCCTCGGCGCCGTCGGAGACGACGGTCAGCCGGTTGCGGAGCTTGTGCTCCTCGAACGCCTCCTGGGTCATCAACACGTCACCCGGATCGTCCTCGACCAGCAGGACCTCGATCGGGCTCTTGCCGTCCGCCGGCGCGGTCATCCCACCGTCTCCCTCATGTCACCCGTTCTACCGCCTTCCGGTGCCCGGTCGGGCCCGTCCGTGGTCTCCGTCTCGTCGGCGCGTCGGTCGGCCTGCACCGGAGTGCCGCCCGTGCCGCCCTCGGCGGCAGGCTCGTCGCCGTCCCCGGTCACGGCCTCGCCGGTCGCCGGCTCGTCCGCCGCCGACGCGGCGGCCGCCTCGACGTCCCCGGGGAGCGCCGGGAGGGTGAAGCGGATCGCCGTGCCCTCCTCGGTGTCCGTGTCCACCCAGACCCGGCCGCCGTGGTACTCCACGATCTTCTTGACGATCGCCAGCCCGATCCCGGTGCCCGGGTACGCGTCCTTGGCGTGCAGCCGCTGGAAGATGACGAAGATCTTGTCGGCGAACTCCGGCTCGATCCCGATGCCGTTGTCCTGGCAGCTGATCTCCCACTCGTCGCCCACGAGGCGGGCCGAGACGTGCACCTTCGGGGGCACGTCGGGGCGGCGGAACTTGACCGAGTTGCTGACCAGGTTGGCCAGCAGGTTGGTCAGCAGCGGCTCCTCGCCACGGATGACGGGCAGCTCGCCCCAGGTCAGCTCCGCGTCGGCGTACTGCCGGGCCGCCTCGGTCTGGCCGGCCACGTCGTCCATGACCTTGTTCATGTCGACCTCGGTGAAGCCGGTGGTGAGCCGGCCGATCCGGGAGAAGGCGAGCAGGTCGTTGATCAGGCGCTGCATCCGCTGGGCGCCGTCGACCGCGAACGCGATGTACTGGTCGGCCCGCTCGTCCAACTGCCCCGCGTAGCGGCGCTGGAGGAGCTGGCAGAAGCTGGCCACCTTGCGCAGCGGCTCCTGGAGGTCGTGCGAGGCGACGTACGCGAACTGCTCCAGGTCACGGTTGGAGCGGGTGAGTTCCTCGGCCTGCTTCTGGAGCTGGCTGTTGACCCACTCGATCCGCTCCCGGGCCTCCCGTACCTCGGCCAGGTCCTTGGCGATCTTGCGCCGCATGGCGTCCACGTCCTCGGCGAGCCGGAGGAACTCGGGTGGGCCGTCGCCGGCGATGCCGTGCTGGTAGTCGCCCTCGGCCACCTCGCGGACCTGGTCGGCGAGCCCGGTCAGGGGGCGGATGACCATCTTGTCCAGGGAGACCAGCAGCATGCTGCCGGCGATGATCACCACCGCGACGGCGGCGATCAGCAGGACGACCAACAGGTTGCTCGTCCGCAGGACGTCCTCGGCGCTGCGCTGCCGGGCCTCGAAGATCTCCTGCTGGAGATGGTCGACGGCGTCGCGTACGTCGTCGAACTGTTCCCGCGCCTGGTCGGTGACGAGCGCCTGCCCCGCGGTGGTGCCGTTCTGCTGCGTCGTGGTGATCACCGGCACCGCCACCGCCTGGCGCCACACCTCGGCCCGCTCCTCGACCGCCCGAATCTCCTGCCGAAGCTCCGGGTAGTCGCCGACCAGCCGCTGCATCGAGGCGACCAGGTCCTGCTCGCGCTTGCGGCCCGCCTCGTACGGCGTCAGGTCGGCCGGGTTGCCGCTGACCGCGTAGCCGCGGACCGCCGTCTCCTGGTCCAGCAGCGCGTTCAACAGCTCCTGCGCCTGCACCCGCAGCGGGCCGGTCTTGTTCAGGATCGCGTCGATGTGCGTCCGGTTCTTCGCCGCCAGGGCCACCTCGCCGGCGGCCAGCCCGATCAACAGGACGGCGACGACGGTGAGCAACGTGACGACCCGCCGGCGCAGGGTCCAGTCGCCGATGCGGGTCACCGGCCACCGCCCCGGCTGACCAGGAGCATGGCGACGTCGTCGGCGAACGGACCGCCGTTGAGCTGCTCGGCGCGCCCGACCAGCCAGGCCGGCAGCTCCGCCAGCGGCACGGCGAGGGTCGCCGGGTCGGCGAGCAGTCCGCTGAGGCCCGGCACGTCGAGGCGCTCGTCGCCCTCGCCGGTCCGGCCCTCGATGAGGCCGTCGGTGTACATCAACAGGGACCAGTCATCGGTGTCGAACTCCAGGTCGTAGGCCACAGGCCGGCGGGGTCGTACGCCGAGCAGCAGGCCGCCGGGTGCCGGAACCGGCACCACCTTGCCCCCGGCGAGCAGCAGCGGCGGCGGGTGCCCGGCCAGCCGGACGGTGGCCCGGTTGGCGTCGAGGTCCAGCCGCACGGTGGCGACGGTCGCGAAGATCTCCTGGAGCCGGCGCTCGCTCATCAGCACCTGCTCCAGCGCCGGGAGCACCTCGTCGTCGGGCACGCCGGCGAGGATCAGCGCCCGCCAGGCGACCCGGAGCTCGACGCCGAGGGCGGCCTCGTCCACGCCGTGCCCGCAGACGTCGCCGACGATCAGGTCGAGCCGGTCGGGCCGGGTCTGCACCACGTCGTAGAAGTCACCGCCGATCAG
>NZ_JBHMIR010000021.1:0-108493 GCF_048060285.1 Micromonospora sp. LOL_025
TGCGGGACTCCGCTGCGCTGCGTTCCTCACGCTCACCGAGCCAACCCTCCGCTCACGACTGCGGGACTCCGCTGCGCTGCGTTCCTCACGCTCACCGAGCCAACCCTCCGCTCACGACTGCGGGACTCCGTTGCGCTGCGTTCCTCGCGCTCACCGGGCCCGCTTCAGCCAGGGGGTCAGCAGCCTGCCCGCACCGGCCAGGACCAGGTCGAGCACCAGGGCGAGCAGGACGCAGAGCAGCGTCCCCGTCATGATCTGCGCCTTGTAGAAGTTGTTCTGGAAGCCGGCGAAGATCAGCTGCCCCAGGCCGCCGCGCCCGATCACCACGCCCACGGTCACCAGGGCCACCGTGGAGACGGTCGCCAGCCGCAGTCCGGTGAGGATGCCCGGCAGGGCCAGCGGCAACTCGACCCGGAACAGCCGGCCCCAGCGGCCGTAGCCCATCCCCTCCGCCGCCTCGCGGACCTCGGGGGGCACCTGGTTGAGCCCGGCGACGGCGTTGCGGACGATCACCAGCAGCGCGTAGAGGACCACCACGCTGAGCGCGGTCGCCGCGCCGATGCCCAGGTAGGGGGCGACGAACGCGAAGAGCGCCAGCGACGGCACCGTGTAGAGCACCCCGGTGAGGGCCAGGACCGGCCCGGCGAGCGAGCGGTACCAGTACGCGGCCACCGCCAGCGGCAGCGCGATCAGGGCGGCGATCAGCACCGCGCGAGCGGTCAGCGAGGCGTGCTCCCGCACGGCGGCGAGGATCGTGTCAGAGTTGTCCCGCACGTACTGCCAGGAGAACCACGGGTTACCCGGGTCGGCCCGGTAGCTCAGGCGGAAGGACATGTGTGGACGTTACCCCGGAGGGCACCGCCCCCGCCGAACCGCGCGCGGCGTCGATCACGCTGGAGGGCATCCGCAAGCGCTACCCGGACGGCACCGAGGCCGTACGCGAGCTGAGCCTGGACATCAGAGCCGGCGAGCTGGCGGTGCTGATCGGACCGTCGGGCTGCGGCAAGTCCACGGTGCTCCGGATGGTCAACCGCCTCATCGAGCCGACCGGCGGCCGGATCCTGCTCGGCGGCGAGGACGTCACCCGGGTCGACCCGGTCGGGCTGCGCCGCCGGATCGGCTACGTGATCCAGAACGTCGGGCTCTTTCCGCACCAGACGGTCAGCGCCAACGTCGCCACCGTGCCCCGGCTGCTCGGCTGGCCCCGCCAGCGCAGCCGCCGCCGGGTCGACGAGCTGCTGGAATTGGTCGGGCTCGACCCGGCCACGTTCGGCCGCCGCTACCCGCACGAGCTCTCGGGCGGGCAGCGGCAGCGGGTCGGGGTGGCCCGGGCGCTGGCCGCCGACCCGGTGGTGCTGCTGATGGACGAGCCGTTCTCCGCCGTCGACCCGATCGCGCGGACCCGGTTGCAGGAGGAGTTCCTCCGGTTGCAGGCCGAGGTGCGCAAGACCATCGTGCTGGTCACCCACGACCTCGACGAGGCGGTCCGGCTCGGCGACCGGATCGCGGTGCTCTCCGAGGGCGGGCGCCTGGAGCAGTTCGACACCCCGGCCGCCGTGCTGGGCGCGCCCGCCACGCCCTTCGTCCGGGAGTTCGTGGGCGCCGACCGGGGCATCCGCCGGCTCGCGGTCACCCCGGTCACCGGCGGGTCCGTCGAGCCGCTGCCGGAGACCGGGGCGGCCGGGCTGCCGACGATGCCGGTCGGCGGCTCGGCGTACGACGCGCTGGGGGTGCTGCTGACCTCGGCCGCGGACCGGGTCGTGGTGACCGACGGGGGGCGGCCGATCGGGGTGCTCAGCCGGGAGCGGCTACTCGAACTGGGCGCGCCCGAGCGGTGAGGCGCGGCCGGGTCAGGCGCGACCGCCGAGACTCGCCGCGCCGATGACCCAGCCGGCGAGGAATCCGTAGGACGCGCCGGTGCCGCCCGCCTGGATCGCCGTGAGCAGCGCCGGCTCCGGGCCGAGGAAGGCAGCGAGCAGCGAGGCGAAGCCGCTGGCCAGGACGTACGCGGCCCAGCCGGAGAAGAACTGCGTCCCCGACCCCTGCACCCGAGCCACCTGCGAGGTGGGCAGCAGGTAGAGGAAGAGCGCCGCGAGGATGACCAGCAGCACGGCCCGCAGGTTCGCCACGAGCAGGTTGCCGGTCGCCCCGTCGCCGTCGAAGTGCCACGCCGGCCAGGAGAGCAGTTGCAGGTACCAGCCGCCGGCGGAGTTCGGGTCGGTGCCGGCGGCCCAGCCGACGTACGCCGGGCTGCCGCAGACCGCGACCAGGAGGAGCGCCGCGAGTGCGCCCGTGCCCGCCGCCGTCCCGTAGCGACCGCCGGTGCGTGACGGGTTGGTGAGCGCCATGATCGGATCAGTTCCCGGCGGACACCGGGGGGCAAACCTGACCGGGGCCGTCGGTCGCCGTCACCCTCGCGGGTGCTTCATCAGGTAGTCGATGAACGCGGCCCGCAGCAGCGGCGCCGACTCCTCGTAGCCGTGCCCGGTCAGCTCGCGCCACAGCGCCGCGGCCTCGTCGATCGTCGGCCCGACCGAGTTGGGCGCGCCGTCGAGGACGGCGGCCTCGTCCGCGTTCGGCAGGTGCCGCAGCACCGACCAGAAGAAGCGCACGTCGCGGCGCTCCCGGGCGACCGCGAACGCCCGCTCCCGCAGCTCCTCGGTGGACAGCGCGTCGAGTTCCTCGAACGACGGGCCGGCGGAGGTCGATGGTGTGTCGGTCATGCCGCCGAGCCTAACCGGCGAGATCACTCCCGGCCCGGTGGACGCGGCGCCGGCTCACCGCTCGCCGGCGTCCCAGCGACGCGGGCCGGTCTCCCAACCGGGATCGCTCCACGGGTCCACCGGGCTCTCGGGGGACCGCCTCGGCACGGCGGGCGGCCAGTCGCCGACCGGGTCCGCCGGCGGCGCCGTCCAGCCCGCGCCGATCCGGCCGTCGCCGGCGGGGACCGGTTCCGCCGCCGCGCCGGTCGCCGGCCGCCCGTACGCCTCGACCAGCCGGGTGACCAGCAGCCCGACGCCGAGCGCCGCCGCGCCGACCGCCCACCGGCTCACCGTCCAGCCCTTCGCCTGCGCGTACGCGAGGAAGACCGTGACCAGGCAGACCGCCAGCAGGGTGCCGAAGACGCCGCCCCGCCGGCCGTAGGCGCTGGTGCCGGCGAGCAGCGCCAGGCCGACCGCGAGCACCGTCCAGTCCAGCCCCGGGTCCGGCACGACCGGGGCGGTGTCCCGGCTGGCCGTCAGCATGCCGGCCAGCGCGGCCAGCACCGTGGACCCGACGAGCGCGCCGGAGGTGACCACCGCCGCCACGGCGCCCCGGCGGCGGGCGGGGTCCACGACCGGACGGAACCGGCCGACCACCCGGCGGACGGCCCGCACCGAGCCGAACAGGCCGCCGAGCACCGCGACGGCCGCGAACCCGACGAAGAGGTGCAGGGCGCCGCGCTCCGGGTCGTAGTCGCCCTGCGGCAGGACCGACGCCGAGCGCTGTTCGACGTACACGACCACCCCGGCCGCGCCCGCGAGGGACGCGGCCCAGCCGGGCACGTGCAGCACCACCACGACCAGCGCCAGGGCGAGCCCGCCCAGCGCGGCGACCAGCAGGGCCGGGCCGGCGGCGGCGCTGACGCCCCGGTCGCCCTGCTCGGCGACGTGCAGCGCGGCGGCGACCGCCACGGGGCCGACGGCCAGGTTCACGGCGGCGGTACGCAGGGTCAGCCCGGCGGCCAGCGCCAGCAGCCCGAGCACGACCGCGTCGAGGAGCAGGGAGCGCAGCCCGTCGCCCCGCAGCACGGCCGGGTCCTCCCGCCAGAGCAGGTACGCCAGGACGGCCAGCCCGGCCAGGAGCAGCAGCTCCCAGACGACGTGGACGGCGAACCGGTCGCGGCCGGGCTCGCCGTGCGCGGGGTCGTCGAAGACGTTCTCCAGGACGGAGGCGGGGATGCCGGACGAGGGCTCGGGGGACGGCTCACGCCCCGGTTCGTCGTACCGCATGACGCCGCCTCCCACGTGGCCGCCCGTCCAGCCTGGTCCGACGCGCGGGCGGACCGGGGCGGCGTTGCTCTCCGGTCGGAGGCACCGTACCCGCGCGGGAGGCCGGGCGTAACCCCCCGGAATCAGCGTGGGCCGGGGCGGCCCTCCCGGCCGCCGGGCTCGCGGTCCTCGTCGTCCTCCTGCTCGGGAACCCGGCAGGAGCGCTCCAGCCAGAGCGCCGCCGCCACCAGCGCCAGCCCGGCGAGCAGGCCGGCGCCGGCGATCGGCCGGTCGTCCATCGCGGCGTCGGTGCGCTCCACGAAGAGCCAGCCGGTCAGCCCGGCGTAGAACCCGGTGAAGATCGCGCCGGCCAACGCGGACGCCTTCGCCAGCACCACGAACCGGGCCACCAGCAGCGGGTTGACCGGCTCGCGGCCCGGCCTGCGCTCGATGCGCCCCCGCGTGTTGACGGCGGCGTAGGCCTCCAGCACGGCCAGCGCGGCGAGGGTGACCACCGGCAGCCAGGGCAGCTCGGGCAGGTAGTCGTAGTAGAGGGTGCTGATCAGCAACCAGGCCACCGCGGCGGCGCCGAGGGCGGCCACCACCAGGGTGGAGATCCGGGTGGGGCCCATCCGGGACCGCTCGGGGCCCGTCCCGCCCGGTCGCGGGGACTGCGCCTGCGTCATGCCGGCCGGCTCCACTGGGTCATGCCGTCGACTCTATCGCCAGATCCGGCCGGGGGCGCAGATCCAGCGCGTCGTCGGCCACCGGAGAGGTGTTGAGCAGGTCGGTCAGCCAGCCGTGTCCGGGCAGCCGCCCGTACGGCTGGAGGTCGATCCACGGCCGCAGCACGAAGGCCCGCAGGTGGGCCCGGGGGTGCGGCAGGGTCAGCTCGGGGTCGTCGCTGAGCACCGGCTCGTCGCCGTCGGTCCACACGGCGATGACGTCCACGTCCAGGGTGCGCGGCCCGAAACGCCGCTGCGGGTCGCGGGTGCGCCCGGCGGCGCGCTCCGCCGCCCGGGCCCGCTCCAGCCAGTCGTACGGGGTCGCCGCCGGATCCTCGGCGAGCAGCACGGCGTTCAGGTACGCGGGCTGGTCCGCGTCCCCCCAGGGTGGAGTCTCGTAGACGCCGGAGACCAGGAGCACGCTGTCGCCGAACGCCGAGACGGCGCAGCGCAGGTGGGCGAGCCGGTCACCGAGGTTGCTGCCCAGGGAGAGGACGGCGCGGGTCACCGGTCACGCCGCCGCGTCATCGTCACGGCCACGTCGGTGAAGGCGTGCGGGACGGGCGCCTCCGGCTTGTGTACGGTGACCGTGGCGGCCTCGACCCGGGGATCGGCCAGGCAGACGGCCAGCAGCCGGTCGGCGAGCGTCTCGATCAGGTTGACCGGCTCGCCGGTCACCACCGCGACCAGCCGCTCGGCCAGTTCGCCGTAGTGGACGGTGTCGCCCACCTCGTCGGAGCGGGCCGCGGGGGCGAGGTCCATCTCCAGGACGGCGTCGACCACGAAGTCCTGGCCCTGGACGCGCTCGAAGTCGTACACCCCGTGCCGGCCGTGCGCCCGCAGGCCGGTCAGCTGGATCCGGTCGGTCATCGGTCTCCTCCGTGGTCGGCGGTGCGGTCCGCCCGTCCGGCGCCGGCGTGGGCCGCCCGGGCCCCACCGGTGGACGCGGGTGCCAGGCGGGGCGCGCCGGTGGCCTGCCAGACGGCGAGGGCGTCCACGGTGGCTCGGACGTCGTGCACGCGTACGCCCCAGGCGCCGGCCGCCACCGCGAGCAGGCTGGTGGCGACGGTGGCCACGTCGCGGCCGTCCGTGGGGCGGGGGGTGCCGTCGGGACCGGCCAGCAGCCGCCCGAGGTACGACTTGCGGCTGGACGCGAAGAGCAGCGGGAAGCCCAGGTCCAGCAGCTCGGACAGGTGCCTGCTCAGCTCCCAGTTGTGCGCGGCAGTCTTGGCGAAGCCCAGCCCCGGGTCGACGACGATGCGGTCGGCGGCGACCCCGGCCCGCAGCGCCTCGTCGACGCGGCGGCCCAGCTCGACGCGCACGTCGGCGACGACGTCGGCGTAGCGGGCCAGCTCCCCCATCTCGCGGGAGTGGCCGCGCCAGTGCATGAGCACCCAGGGGCAGCCGGCGTCGCGGACCACCCGGGCCATGTCGGGGTCGGCGAGGCCGCCGGAGACGTCGTTGACCACGGACGCGCCGGCGGCGAGGGCCGCCTCGGCGACCCGCGCGCGGGTGGTGTCGATACTGACCGGCACGCCGGCGGCGGTCAGCTCCCGGATCACGGGGACCACCCGGGCCGTCTCGGTCTCCGCGTCGACACGGTCGGAGCCCGGCCGGGTGGACTCGCCGCCGACATCCACCAGGTGGGCGCCGTCGGCCCGCAGCCGCACGCCGTGTCCCACGGCGGCATCGAGGTCGGCGTACCGTCCGCCGTCGGAGAAGGAGTCGGGCGTGACGTTGAGGACGCCCATCACCACCGGGGTCGAGGCCCGTACCAGATCGGTCACGGCTAGACGGTACCGGTCGAGCGGAGCGCCCCGAGCGGGCCGGGTCGAGGGCGATGACATGCGCATTCGAACGGGTGTACGATCGGTCGCCGGGGGCGGATCGGGCAGACTCTTCGCGGCTTGTCGCAAACAGTGGGTGCCCGTACGCTTTGGAACTGCCCGGCATCGAGATGGCGAAGCCTGGAGGGAGGGCCGAAGCGGGAGAATCCGCCCAAAGCTCACCACCCTCCGTGGTGGGTAACGAACGCAGGGTCGCCGACGCTGCGCACAGGGAGCACCGTTCCCGCCAGGCATGCCTACTGCACCACCGCGGCGCCGCCGGCCGCGACTTGGGGAGGTTCCAGTGATCGCCATCGAGCTGATGGAGACGGCGACGTCCGCCGCCGCCCACACGCTCTCTGCCCTGGCGTCGACTCCACTCGCCGAGCCTGCGCCCAAGGGGATCGACACCGAGGGTGTCGTCACGTTCTTCGCCAGCAAGATCGCTCCGATCCTGCTGGCCGTGCTGGGCGTCATCTTCATCGGGCGCGCCAGCCGGGGTGAGATCTCCAAGGTCCTCACCAGCTCGGCGATCGCGATCGTCGGGCTCGCCTTCATCGCCGGAGCCGCCACACTCTTCTTCATCGGCGACTACCTGATCGACCTGATCTTCGAATAGGCGCGGGCACGAGATGCGGCTGCGCACCGACGACGACATCTACCGGGCTCGCCTGGTCTACCTCGGGCCGCCCGGCTACACCCTTCCCGTCCACCTGCCGTACGCCCAGTACGGGCTGTTCATGCTGCTCGTTCCCCTCTACATGTTCATCCACTGGCTGTTCACGTTGCAGGTCGAGCTCTTCCCCGCCTGGGAGATCGCGCTCGCCATCGTGAGCACCTCGTTCATCTTCCGGTACGTCGACCCGGACCGGCCCGCGCGCATGGTGATCCGCACCGCGCTGACCGACTGGCGGCGGACCCGGGAGCCGGCCGCGGAGCAGCGGGACCCCCGCCTGGTCGGCAGTCGGATCAGGATCCGGGAGGAACTGGCATGACCGGTCGCACCCCGACCAGGCAGTCGAACGACGCGGATGAGGCGGTCGCATGAATCGCAGTTCCACGCCGGGTTCCCCGGCAGGGCGTCCGGCCGTCCCGCACGGTAACCGTGCGCGGTCGTTCGACTACGCGGATGATCCCGAGGTGGACGAGGTCGCCCTCGATCCGGCCCTGGTGACGACACCCGGGCACGGTGGCGTGGGTGTCTTCCAGGCTCCCCGCCCTGCGCCACGCCGCACGCCGCCGGCCGAGCCGCAACCCGCCGGCACCGGCGACAGCGCCGACATCGACTCACCCTTCCTCGACCTGTTCGGCGGTACGCGCCCCGGCGCGACCCGGCCGACGGCGCCCCCGCAGCGGGCCGGCGGGCAACCCGCCATCGGGCAGCAGCCGGCCGCCGCACCGGCCCCGGCCGCGCTCCCGCCTGCTCCCGCCGCCCCCCTGCCGCCGCCCGCACGGGCGGGCCACGGGGCCGACGCCTACCGGAGCGGCCACCCGGCCGACGCGGCCCACCGGACGTCCCCGGGGGTCGCACCGGCCGCCGACCAGCCCTCGGCCGACGCGTACGAGCCGCCCGCCCGACCGGTCAGGTCCCGGGTGCCGCACCAGTCCGGGGACCGGCTGCCCACGCTCCGCCCACCGGTGGGGGCGGAGGACGCGACGGCCGGCGTGCCGCCCGTCGCGGCGGCACCGCCGTCGTCCCACCCGGCACCTCTCCAGCAGGCGGCACCGCTCGACCCACCCGCGCCGGACCCGGCTTCCGAGCCGGCGTCCCGTCGCACCGGGGAACGCCCGCCGGAGCGGGCCGGCCGGGAGGTGGCGCCGCCGCGGCAACGCTCCGCCGGCCGGCGCGGCCAGCCCACCAAGCCCGCCCGGGTCAAGCCGCCGAAGATCAAGTTCGGGGACCGGGACCCGGCGGTCGAGCTGGCCATCACCGAGATCGCCGGTCACCTGACCTTCACCCCCAACACCGTCACCGCCTGGTACTGGCTGCCGGAGGTGCGCTGGGCGTTCCGGCCGGACGCGGAACGGGAGGCGCTGCTCTCGGCGATCTCAGAGCAGTACGCCGGGCTGGCCGGCTTCCGACTGCACCTGCGGCGCACCACCCGGCCCTTCCCGGCCGACGAGTGGGCCCGCACCATCGACGCGCACACCGCTTCGCCGCTGCCCGACGTGCCCGGCACCGCCGGCTGGGGCGACCACCTCGTGGCCGCGCAGCGGCACCTGCTCTCGGTCAACCACGCCGAGGGGCAGACCTACCTCGGCGTCACCTTCGCCCGGCGCTCCCTCGGCGACTCGCTCACCGAGCGGCTGCTGCGCACCTTCGGCCGGGGCGTGGCCGAGGGCGAGCGCCGCAAGCTCGGCCGCACCGTCGAGCAGTTCGACGAGGTGCTGGGCGCGTTCGGCATGCGCGGTCGACGGGTCACCGCGCAGGAACTGGAGTGGCTGCTCTACCGCTCGGTGGCGCTCTGCATGGCGCCGCCCGGGCAGCTCTCCCCGCTCACCGACGGCAAGTGGGAACGCGGCGACCTGCTCGCCCTCACCGAGCAGGTCGAGCGCTACCGCACCCCGTACGGCTCGACCGTCAAGCTGGTCAACCGGATGACCGGCGAGGAACGGCACGTCGCCGTGCTGGCGGTCGGCCGGATGGAGCCGCTGGAGATCCCCGAGCGGCACGAGCCCTGGCTGCACTTCCACGAGCGGCTGCCGTGGCCGATGGAGCTCTCCACCCGCGTCGACATCCTCGGCTCCGGCGACTCCTTCCGTAACCTGGAGCACCGGCTGCGGATGATCCGCTCCCAGCAGCTCGACTACGCGGAACACGGCATCGACGCCCCGCCGGAGCTGGAGCGGCTGGCCAAGCGGGCCCTGGTCATCGGCGACGAGATGACCACCGGGCTGCCGGTCGACTCCGCCCGCGCGCACGGCTGGCACCGGATCGCCGTCGGCGGTCGCAACCGCGAGGAGTGCCTGGAGCGGGCCCGCCGGCTGATCCAGCTCTACTCCCGCGAGCTGCGGATCTCGCTGCAACACCCGAAGAACCAGGACTGGCTGGCCCGCGAGTTCATCCCCGGCGAGCCGATCGCCAACACCGGCTACGTCCGGCGGATGCCGGTCAACCTGCTCGCCGCCGCGCTCCCCCAGGCCGCCTCCACCGTCGGCGACCGGCGCGGCGACCTCATCGGACGCACCGCCGGCACCTGCCGCCGGCCGGTCTTCCTCGACCTGCACTTCCCGATGGAGGTACGCGAACGCTCCGGGCTCGCCGTATTCGTCGCCGAACCGGGTGGCGGCAAGTCCACCCTGCTCGGCGCGCTCGGCTACCTCGCGGCCCGACGCGGGGTCCAGGTGACGCTGCTCGACCCGTCCGGCCCGCTCGCCCGGCTCTGCGCCATGCCGGAACTGCGGCCGTACGCGCGGGTGCTGAACCTGACCGGCTCCGAGCACGGCACCCTGGCCCCGTACTCGCTCATCCCGACGCCGCTGCGCAGCGAGTTCGGCGCCGGGGCCTCGGGCGACCGGGAGTTCGAGATCGCGGTCTCCAACGCCCGCGCCGAGCGGCGGATGCTGGTGCAGGACATCTGCATGATGCTGGTGCCCCCGCAGGTCGCCCGGGAGGCGTCCACCGCCACCCTCTTCCGGCACGCCGTACGCCAGGTGCCGGCGGAGGAGACCTCCACCCTGGACGACGTGGTCGCCTGCCTCAGCCAGCTCGACGACGACGCCGGCAAGGAACTGGCCAACCTGCTGCTCGACACCGCCGAGATGCCGCTGGCCATGCTCTTCTTCGGCCGGCCGCCGGAGGGGCTGCTCGGCGCGGACGCCGCGCTCACCGTGATCACCATGGCCGGGCTGCGACTGCCCGACCTGAAGATCGAGCGGGAATACTGGTCCGCCGAGGAGGCGCTGGCCCTGCCGATGCTGCACACCGCGCACCGGCTCGCCGTACGCCGCTGCTACGGCGGCTCGATGTCGTCCCGGAAGCTCGTCGGCCTGGACGAGGCGCACTTCATGGAGGGGTGGCGCTCCGGGCGGTCGTTCCTGGTCCGGCTCGCACGCGACTCCCGCAAGTGGAACCTCGCCGCGCTGGTGGCCTCGCAGAATCCGCGGGACATCCTCGGCCTGGACGTGCAGAACCTGGTCTCGACCGTCTTCGTCGGCCGGATCGCCGAGGACGCGGAGATCGCCTCCGAGGCGCTCCGCCTGCTGCGGGTGCCGGTCAACGACGGCTACGAGGCCATCCTGGCCTCCCTCTCCACCGCCGACGCCACCAGTTCGACCCGGCTCGGCTTCCGGGAATTCGTCATGCGGGACGTCGACGGCCGGGTGCAGAAGGTCCGGGTCGACGTCTCGTACGTCGACGGGCTGCTGGACCACCTCGACACCACCCCCGCCGCGATCGCCGCGGCGGCCGGGGTGCTGCCGGCCATCCTGCCGAACATGGAGGCGTGACATGGCGCGGGCCCGGGCACGGTTGGCGGCGTTCCTGCTCGCGGTCGGCGTACTCGCCGGGGCCACGATCGGCTGGCCGGCCGTCGGCGCCACGGCGGCCCCCGCACCGCTGACCGCCCAGGCGAAGGCCGACCTCTGCACCACCCCGGAGTGGCAGGCCGACTTCCGCGCCTGCGTCGCCAAGCTGAAGGAAGTCGCCGACTCCGAGGTCAAGTGCCGGAACGCCCCGACCCCCGGCGCTCCCGACTCCGGGCTCGCCGGCTGGTTCGCATCACGACCGGAATCGGCCACGAAGCCAGGCCCGAAGGGCTTCTACAGCGACTACGGCTACGCCGGATACAGCTACTCCACGTACGACGTCGACAGCGGTTGCGCGACCGCGGTGCTGCACCCCGACTACAAGTTCACCAACACGGTGGCCAACGGCGAGTTCATGATCGCCACGGCGATCGTGGGCGCCTCGAACGCGCTGCGGGAACGCGCCTGGGACCCGCGCTCGATGTGGGGCTGGGCCGACCCGCTGGTGGACCAGGCGACCAAGGCCGTCTACCAGAAGGTGTTCAGCGTCTTCGGCATCGTCACCCTGTGCGTGGTCGGCCTGTACCTGCTCTGGCGTTCTCGCCAGTCCGACATGAGCAACGCGATGACCACGGCGGGTTGGGCCCTGCTGGTGATGGTGGCGGTGACCGCCCTGGCCGCCTGGCCGGTCAAGTCGGCCAACATCGCCGACGGCACCCTCGTCACCACCCTGGGCGTGGTCCACGACGCGGTCGGCCCGGCCACCAAGGACACCCCTCCAAGCCAGTGTGATGACCCGAATCCGGAGGCGTGCAAGGACAACCGTCCGCCCGCCGTGCGGGCCAGTGACACAGCGACGGAGGCCATGCTCTACCGCAACTGGCTGCGGGGCGTGCTCGGTTCGGCGGACAGCGAGACGGCGAAGAAATACGGTCCGGCCCTCTACGACGCGAAGTCGCTCTCCTGGGAGGAGGCGGCGAAGCTCCGGTCGAACCCGGCCACGCGAGAGGCCACCATCAAGGCCAAGCAGCAGCAGTGGGCGCGGGTCGCGCAGCAGATCGAGACCGAGGACCCGGAGGCGTACGAGTATCTCCAGGGCATCCGGGACATGGACCGGGTCGGTGCCGGGTTCATCGCGGTGCTGGCCGCCGTGCTCTTCGCGATGTTCGACCTGACCGCCTCGCTGCTGGTGCTGCTGGGCTTCCTGATCTTCCGCTGGGCGGTGATCGCCGCGCCGATCCTCGGCACGGTGGGCCTGATGCGCCCGGCCAGCGCCGGGTTGCGGCGGTTGGCGAACGCGGTGGTCGCCGCCGTCTTCAACATCGCCATCTTCGGCACCGGTGCCGCCATCTACCTCTTCGCGGTCGACCTCATCATGAGCACGCCGACCCTGCCCGGCTGGCTCCAGGTGGTGCTGGTCTGGCTCTGCGGGGTGGTCGGCTGGCTGCTGCTGCGTCCCTACCGGAGGATCACCCAGCTCGGCGGCAAGGACAGCAGCGAGGCGGTCAGCTCGGCCGGCTCGTGGCACCGGCGCTTCTTCCGGGACATGCGCACCGCCGCCCGGCTCGACGTCGCTGAGCCCGGCGGCACGGCCGAGCCGGCGATGGGCCGGCGTCGGGCCGTCGTGGCGGAGCAGCGCACCCTCCGGCCCGAGGCCCGGCGGGAGGATCCGGCACACGCCGCCACCCGCGGTGGGCAGGCCGCCAACCCCGGTGGGGAGGAGCGGCAGCGGCCCGACGGCCGCGAATCGGCCGCCGAGAAGGCGGCGCCGTCCGAGGAACGGGGCACCTCCCGCCCGGTCGCGCCCCGCCCCCGACGGCGGCAGCCGGCCACCTGGACGGAGCCGGACGTGCCGGACGAGAACCCCTCGTTCGTCATCTACCGTCCCGGGTCCGTGGAACGCGAACCTGACCGGACGACTCCCCGGATCCGGTCCGAGGCGCGGTGAGTGCGGTGCGGCGGGCGGTCGAATTCCTGGTCACCCGGGTGCTCCGGTCCCGGTTCGGCGTCGCGATCGGCATCGCCGTCCTCGTGTTCGGGATCATCGGAGCGGCGCGGCTGGTGTCCGGGCCGGGCGATCCCACCTCCGGGCTCAGCAACCGCCCCGACCGACCGATCACGACGGTCGACCCGACCGCCGGCGACGACGGGGCGTTCTCCACGGGCGCTCCCCCCTCCCCGGTCACCCGACCCGGCGATCTCACGCCGGAGCAGACCGCTGAGCGCTTCGTCGCCGCCTGGCTCGGCAAGCCGGGCATGACGGCGCAGCGGTGGCAGGAGGGCCTGCGTCCCCTGTCGACCCCGGTCCTGACCGACAAGCTGGCCGGCGTCGACCCGTCCGGGGTTCCGGCCGGTCAGGTCGACGGCGACGTCACGCTTCAGCCCCGGGCCGAGAACTTCGTCGAGGTGCTGGTTCCGCTCGACACGGGACGGCTCCGCCTCGAACTGGTGGCGCCCGAGGGGCGGTGGCTGGTGGACGCGGTGGACTGGGAGCAGAAATGAGCGACGGGACGCGGCCCCGCGGTCGACAGCTCCGACTCGGCGCACTGGCCGCCGCGTTGACGGCGACGCTCGCCCTGCTCTGCTGCACCGGCGGCGCGGGCGCCTTCCTGCTCACGGAACTCGGCGGCGACTCCGCAGACTCCATGACGGCGGTGAGCATGGACTGCAAGGAGGACTACCGGGTCGATGTTCGCGGCAAGATACCCCGGATGTCGGGATACGGGCAGGTCCAGCTACGCAACGCCGCCCGGATCATCAAGGTCGGGCAGGAGATGAAGGTGCCGCCGCGCGGCTGGGTGATCGCCGTGGCGACCGCCATGCAGGAGTCCCGGCTGCGCAACCTGGCGAACCGGACCGTCGGCGAGTCCGAGGACCTGCCCAACGAGGGCGTCGGCGCCGACCACGACTCCGTCGGGCTGTTCCAGCAGAGGGCGAGCTGGGGCACCGTGGCGCAGCGGATGACGCCCGAGTACGCCGCCCGGAAGTTCTACGAGAAGCTGGTCAAGGTGCCCGGCTGGGAGACGATGTCGCTGACCCGGGCCGCCCAGGCGGTGCAGATCAGCGCCTTCCCGGACGCATACGCCAAGCACGAGGACACGGCCGCCCGGATCGTCAACGCGCTGGCCGGCGGGGCCGCCCGGATCGCGCTGGTCAACGGAAGGAAGGCGTGCGACCGCGCCGCCGCCGGGCAGATCGCCGCCTCCGGCTGGACGGCTCCCATACCCGGCGGCGTCGGCTCGGGCTTCCAAACCGCGAGCCGCCCCAGGCACAACGGGGTCGACATCGCCGCGCCGAAGGGCACCGACATCCGCGTCGCCGCCACCGGACGCGTCCTGGTGTCCCGCTGCGACCCGGACAATCGCGGCCGGCGCACCTGCGACGTCGACGGCTGGCCGAACAAGGGCGGCTGCGGCTGGTTCGTCGACGTCCTGCACGCCGGCGGGTTCATCACCCGCTACTGCCACATGGTCAGCAAACCCCGCGTCAAGGTCGGCCAACTCGTCGAGGCCGGCACGGTCATCGGCGAGGTGGGCAGCAGTGGCAACTCCTCGGGTCCGCACCTGCACTTCGAGGTGCACGAGGACGGGGACAGGAGCAGCGAGGGCGCCATCGACCCGGTGCCGTTCATGCGATCGCGCGGCGCGCCCCTCAAGGGCGCGGGATGAGACGCTCGCCGTCATGAACGAGCCGCTTCCCGACCCGTTCGCCGACCATCCGGACTGGGCGCCCCGACCGCCCCGACCGATCGAGATCGTGCCGGCCACCGGCCGCGTCGAGCTTCGGGGGCAGCGCGTGCTGGTCGGCCTGCCCGGGCTCGGCTGGCGCGGTGACCTCCGGGCCGACGACCGGGTCGTGCAGGGCAGCCGGACCTACGTGCCGGTCATCCCCGAGCACGAGTGGTACCGGGCGGAGTCCGATCAGGTGGAGGTCTTCGCGCCGCTGGTCCCGGTCGAGCGGGTCTGGGTGGAGACGGTGGGGGCCCGGCGGCCGGACGCGTCGGTGGATCGCGAGCCGGGCGTCCGCCTGGTCTCACTGGACGCCCCGGCGCATCGCATGCCGACCCCGGTCTTCGAGTCGGACGCCGTCACGGGTCGCCGGGTGGTGCACGTCGTGGATTCCGTCGAGCACCGGGACCTGCGGGCCGTCACCGAGACCTATTCGGGCGCGGAAGGCGACATCTGCGTCCGGGTGACTCCGGAGGTGGAGTGGTACCGCTGGGCCTGGCGGGGCCAGTCACCGACCACACTTGAGGTCCCGGTGCATCTGCTCTGGGTCGAATGACGCTCAGCCAGCCTTACGGCCACTGCAGACCCGCCAACCTTCATTCTGTTCCACCACGTCGAACACCCAGTCCTCACGCCTGCTGCTGCGGGGCTGGCCGTTAGCTGAGCCAGAGATCGTGAGCGTCGTGGCAACTGATTCACCCTCGCTCGTCTCGGTTCGGGTGAGCGGCCCCCAACTGACTTTAACAACGACGTCGAAGTTGGCCTCACGCTGCTCGATCTCGCTGCGCAGCCCGGAGACCGCAGCCCGATCGCCGTTTCCCTCGCAGGTGAAGAGGTTGGCGCGGGTGTCGTTGCGGTCCACGAGGAAGGCGCGGAGGTAGTTGTCCACCACCACGTCGGGCGCACTGCGGTCGGGTGCCGCGGCCCGGTTGTAGAGCACGTATCCGGCGGCCACCCCGCCGAGGCAGAGTGCCACGACGACGCTCGTGACCACGGTGAGCACGGTGCGCAGCCGCCGCCGTGGCCGCTCCGGTGCCGGGGCCGGCGAGGGCGGCGCCAGGTGGTCCGAGGGGGGCCGTTGCGCCGGTACGCGGGAAACCTGGGAACCGGCGGGGGGCTGCACTGATTCCACCCTCTGAGGCTAGCGGCTGGACCCGGTAGACCCAATGCCCCAGATCCAGCGGATCGTGACGGACCACTCCCCATCGGTGAGATCCACGACATCCCCGGCGCAGTGCCGCCGCGCATCCCGGACGAGTCGGCCCGGCTGGGTTACGGTCTCTGCGCGGGGAGGGGTTGCCGACCTCGGGCAGAGGGGGTGGACGCGGTGGCCGGTCCGAAGGCACGCACCAACCGCGCCGCCGCCCTGCACAGGCAGGCCGCCGCCACCGCGACCGCCGCAGCGTGCGTCCTCGACGACACCCGGCCCGTCCCCGCCGACCAGCGCCGCCAGTACGAGCTGGCCGACCGGCTCAGGTCCGCGGCGGCGGTGCTGGCCCCCGGCTGGGCGGGCGCTCCCCTAGAGACGGTGGCACCGACCACACCGGCCGGTGAGGGGCCGCCTCCCTTCGTCCGGGTCGGTACGGCGGCACCGCTGGACGACGCCCGGTTCCCCGCACTGGTGCCGTTGCTCGGCACGGGCCACCTCTCGGTGGACGTGGACGCCCGGGATCCCCGGGTGGCGGGGCTGCTGCGGGGCGTACTGCTGCGGCTGTTGGCGGCGACCCCGGCCGGGGCGCTGCTGGTCCGCGCGGTGGACGCGACCGGCACGGCCCTCGCGCCGTTCGCGCCGCTCGCGGACGCGGGCCTGCTGCCGCCCACGGCGGTGGACGTGGCGGGGCTGCGGGCCGTGCTCACCGAGGCCGAGCAGTGGGTGGCGCCGGGGGCGAGCGGGCGACGCCGGCACGACCGGACGCTGCTGCTGGTGATCGCCGCCCTGCCCGAGTCGACCGGAGCCACCGACCTGGCCCGGATCGAGGGCCTGGCCGAGCCGGGCCGGTCCGCCGGCCTGCACCTCGTGGTGGCGGGCTGGCCTCCGGCGGGCGACCGGGAGCCGCTGCCGCGGGCGACGACGCTGGCGGTCCGCACCGCGTACGCGCTGCTGGGTGACCCGCCGGGCGGGTCGTTCGCCGGCCCGGGCGCCGAGCCGCCGGGTGGGCTGAACTCGCCGGTATTCATCGAGGCGGATCCGCCGGCCGAACTCGTCGACGCGGTCTGCCGCCGGCTGGCCGCGCAGGTGGAGGCGGGTTCCCGGCTGGCGCTCACCGATCTGCTGCCGGCGGCCGACGAGGAGCTGTGGACGGCGAGCGGGGTGGGCGGGCTGACCACGACCGTCGGGGATGCCGGTGGCCGCCCCGTGTCGCTCGGCTTCACGGAGCTGACGCCGCACTGGCTGGTCAGCGGCCGTTCGGGCGCGGGCCGGTCCACGTTCCTCACCACCGCGCTGCTCGGCCTGACCGCCCGGTACGGTCCCGACGAGCTGGCTCTCTACCTGGCGGATCTGGCCGACGCCGAGTCCTTCGTGGAGTTCCTCCAGACCGAGCGCGACCGGTCGTGGATCCCCCAGGTGCGGGCCGCCGCGATGGCCGCCGACCGCGAGTACGTGCTGAGCCTGCTGGACGAGTTGGTGGCGGAGGTGCGCCGGCGCGAGGAGGCGGGCGGCAGGGCCGGCGGGCAGCGCTTCGCCGAGCTGCGGCAGCACCGAACCATGCCCCGGATCGTGTGCGTGCTCGACAACCTTCCGCTGCTCTTCGCCGAGCGGGACCGGCTGGCCGCCGACGCCGCCGCCCGGCTGGACGCGCTGGCCCGCACCGGGCGCGCGTACGGGGTGCACCTGGTGCTGGCCGGCGAGGGCGACCTGGGGTTGGGCTCGCGTACGGACCGGGACTCGGTGCTGGGGCAGTTCCCGGTGCGGGTGGCGCTGCCCGGCGGGGGCGCCGTGCTGGAGCCGACGAACGACTCGGCCGCGGGGCTGCCGGTGGGCAGCGCGGTGGTGAACACCGCCGGCGGGCTCGGCGGGCCCCGGGGCGCGACCCGGGGGCACGAGCGGATGGTCCGGTTCCCGGACCCGCAGGACCACCCCGACACGGTGGAGGAGTTGCGGCACCGGCTCTGGTCGGCCCGCCCGGAGGGGACCACCCCGCCGGTGGTCTTCGCCGGTTACGCCCGCCCGCTGCTGCGCAACGATCCCCGGCACCGGGCCGCGCTCGCCGGGCAGGCACCCGGTCCCGCAGCCCTGCTCGGCCGGGCGGTGGACGTGCCCCGGACCACCGTCGCGGTGTCGCTCGGGCCGGCCCCGGGGCGTAACCTGGCCGTGCTCGGTCCCGGCCCGGAGGCGGCCCGGCTACTGGCCACCGCGGCGCGCAGCGCGGCGGCGCACCACGCGCCGGGGGCCGCCCGCTTCGTGCTCGCCGCGCCGGACGAGGAGTGCCGGCCGCTGGCCGAGGCGTTGGCGGCCGAGCTGGCCGGGCGGCATCCGGTGGACACGGTGGACGGCGCGGGCCTGCTCGCCGCCGTGGACGACGCCGCGCCGGCCTACCTGGTGGTCTTCGGACTGGACGTGCCGACGCCGGAGCAGCTGCCCCCGGAGCGGCTGCGCGCGCTGCTGCGGGAGGGACCGCCCGGCGGCCGGCACCTGCTGGGCCGCTGGCGGACGGTGCCGTCGTTCGCGGCGCTGCTCGAACCCGAGGGCGAGGTGGACAAGCTCGCCGCCGTGGCCGTGGTGGACCTGCCGGGCGCGCAGCTCGCGTCGGTCTTCGGCCGGCAGGTGCAGTGGCGGCCCCGCCCCGGCCGGGCGGTGCTCTGGGACGGCCCCGGCGAGCAGGGCACCGTGCTGGTCCCGTTCGGCGAGGAGGAGCCCGGATGACCCGCGGCGGGGCACGGACCACGACCGGGCACGTCGCGCCGGGGCGGCAGCGTCCCAGCACAGATCCGACGCCGGAACACGCCGACACGGCCGGGCCGGCGGGAAGCGTCGGTAGCGTCGATCCGGTGCGCGCCGCGTGGACCGAGTACCTCGCCGCCGCCCGCCAGCTCGACGGGGTGCGCCGCGACGCGGCCACCGCCGCCGGCGAGCAGGCCCGGTCGGTGCAGGCCGCCCGCGAGGAGTTGACCGCCGTACGCACCCGGCTGGCGTCGCAGGAGGCCCGACTGCGCGAGCGGGGCGTACCGCCGATCTCGCTGGTCCCGACGCCGCCGGAGCTGACCGAGGCGGCCCGGGCGATGGCGGGCGGGCCGGCGGCGGTGCTGGCCGCGCTGCGCGCCGCCCGGGGCCGGGCGGACGCCGCGGACGCGACGCTCTCCGCGCGTGGGCTGCCCCGCCTGGCCGCCTGGCCGCCGCGCCTGCGGAACCTGCTGGTGTACGGGCCCCTGGCCCTGCTGGTGCCGGCGATCCAGGTCGCGTTGTTCGTGGCGACCGGCACCGGGGCGGCCAGCGTGGCCGCGCTGGTCTGCGGGCTGCCGATGCCGGCGGTGGCGTTCGTGGCGGGCTGGATCGGCGTCGGACGGCTCTTTCCCCCGCCGACGGAGGGCCGGGTGGAGCGCACGGCCCGGCTCGGTGCCCTGGTGTGCCTGGTCCCGGCGGTGCTGGTCAGCGCGGGCCTGTTGCTCGCGATGCTGGCCGGCTGAGCACCACCGCACAGAGCGACGGCCGGCCGACCCGGGTGTGGGTTCGGCCGGCCGGTCTGTCGCGGTCAGCGGGGGATGATCAGCGCCATCGCCTCGGCGCGCGACTTGGCGTCGCGCTGGAGGGTGCCCCGCACGGCCGAGGTGATGGTCTTGGCACCCGACTTCTGGATGCCGCGCATCGCCATGCACATGTGCTCGCACTCGAGCACCACCACCACGCCGCGCGGCGCGAGCCGCTCCATCAGCAGGTCGGCGATCTGCGAGGTGAGCCGCTCCTGGACCTGCGGCCGGCGGGCGAAGACCTCGACCAGCCGGGCCAGCTTGGACAGGCCGGTGATCCGGCCGTCCGGTCCCGGGATGTAGCCGATGTGGGCGCTGCCCCGGAACGGCAGCAGGTGGTGCTCGCACAGGCTCATCACGTCGATGTCCCGGACGAGCACCAACTCCTCGTGGTTGGCCTCGAAGGTGGTGCTGAGCACCTGGGCCGGGTCGACCCGGAGGCCGGCGAAGAGTTCGGCGTACGCGCGGGCCACCCGGGCCGGGGTCTGCTGGAGCCCGTCGCGGTCCGGGTCCTCCCCGACGGCGATCAGGATCTCGCGGACCGCCTTCTCGATCCGCCCGAGGTCCATGGTCTCCTCGATGGGCCGACCGGTGAGCTTGCCGCTGATCAGTCGCGCGGCGACGTAGTCGAGAGTGTCGTCGCCGTCCGGCTCGGTCGCGGAGACGGCCAGTTCCCGGTGCTGCCGGGAACTGGCCGTCGGGTCGGTGCTCAGTGCGTACCGTCCGAGTTGTTGGAGTTGTTGGAGTTGTTCGAGGTGCCGCCGCCCACCGTCGCCTGGGCGCCGTCGGCCTCGGCCTGCACCTTCAGCGCGTCCTTCTCCGCCGGCGTGAGCACGGGCGGCTCGGTGGAGGGCTGGCGCTTGCCGAAGCCGTTGTACGGCGCCATCGGCGGCCGCTTGGCCACCCGGGCGCAGATCCGGGCCATGTCGGCGGTGGAGAGGGTCTCCTTCTCCATCAGCTCCAGCACGATGTTGTCCAGGACGTCCCGGTATTCCACCAGGATCTCCCAGGCCTCGTCGTGGGCCAGCTCGATCAGCGCCCGCATCTCGCCGTCGATCTCGGCGGCGACGGCGTCGGAGTAGTCCCGCTCGTGGCCCATGTTGCGGCCGAGGAACGGCTCGTCGCCGCTGGTGCCGTACTTGATCGCGCCGAGCTTGGAGCTCATGCCGTACTGCGTGATCATCGCGCGGGCCAGCTGGGTGGCCTTCTCGATGTCGTTGCCGGCGCCGGTGGTCGGCTCGTGGAAGACCAGCTCCTCGGCGGCCCGGCCACCCAGCGCGTACGCCAGGGTGTCGACCATCTCGGCGCGGGTCTGGGTGTACTTGTCCTCGGTGGGCAGGACCAGGGTGTGGCCCAGCGACCGACCGCGGGACAGGATCGTCACCTTGTGCACCGGCGCGGCGTGCGGCAGCGCCCAGGCGACCAGCGCGTGCCCACCCTCGTGGTACGCGGTGATCTTCTTCTCCTGGTCGCTCATCACCCGGGTCCGGCGCTGCGGACCGGCGATCACCCGGTCGATCGACTCCTCCAGGGAGTCGTTGGTGATCGCCCGCTGGTCCTTGCGGGCGGTGAGCAGCGCAGACTCGTTGATCACGTTGGCCAGGTCGGCGCCGCTGAAGCCCGGGGTGCGCCGCGCCACCGCGTCGAGGTCGACGTCGGGGGTGAACGGCTTGCCCTTGGCGTGCACCCGCAGGATCGCCTTGCGGCCCTCCATGTCGGGGGCGTCCACCGGGATCTGCCGGTCGAAGCGGCCCGGGCGCAGCAGCGCCGGGTCGAGGATGTCCGGCCGGTTGGTGGCGGCGATCAGGATGACCCCGCCCTTGGTGTCGAAGCCGTCCATCTCGACGAGCAGCTGGTTGAGGGTCTGCTCGCGCTCGTCGTGACCGCCGCCCATGCCGGCGCCGCGGTGGCGGCCGACGGCGTCGATCTCGTCGACGAAGACGATGGCCGGGGCGTTCGCCTTGGCCTGTTCGAAGAGGTCGCGGACCCGGCTGGCGCCGACACCGACGAACATCTCCACGAAGTCCGAACCGGAGATCGAGTAGAAGGGCACCCCGGCCTCGCCGGCGACGGCGCGGGCCAGCAGCGTCTTACCGGTGCCGGGCGGGCCGAAGAGCAGGACGCCCTTCGGGATCTTGGCGCCCAGGGCCTGGTACTTCGCCGGGTTCTGCAGGAAGTCCTTGATCTCGTGCAGCTCCTCGACGGCCTCCTCGGCGCCGGCCACGTCCGCGAACGTGGTCTTCGGCGTGTCCTTGGTGATCATCTTCGCCTTGGACTTGCCGAAGTTGAGCACCCGGGAGCCGCCGCCCTGCATCTGCGACATGAAGAAGAGCAGCAGGAGCACCAGCAGGGCGATCGGGAGCAGGTTGACCAGCAGGCTCACCCAGATGCTGTCGGACGACACCTTGGCGTCGGCCGGGCCGGTGACCCGGTTGTTCGCCTTGGCCTCGAGGACCTCGTTCCAGACCTCGTCGCCGACCTCGTAGGGGAACTGCGCCTCGATCCGGTCGGTGTCGGTGTCACCGAACTTGGCCTTGTCCTTCAGGTCGAGCTGGAGCGTCTGCTCCTTGTCCTGGAAGACGACCTTGTCGATGCCGCCCTTGTTGAGCTGGTCGAGCGCAACGGAAGTGTCCACCCGGTGGTAGCTGGGACCAGCGGTGAACAGTTGACTGAGCACAACGGCGCCGAGGATGACCAGGATGATCCAGACCACCGGTCGGCGGAAGAAACGCGTACGTTCCATGCTGTTGTCGAGCGCCGAGGCGCCCGCATCCTCCTGATCGACGTCCTGACCGTCTGATGGTGTCGCCGCCTGCGGCGGCGGCCGGAGCCGCCGTGCGGGCCGGCTCGACCCCGAGGCACGAAACTGCCGCGCCGCGGTCATTCGACGGTACACCGTGCACGCGAGGAGTGAGCTTGCGAGCCCCGCAGTAGCGCACAAAGGGAACAGCTGTGCGCGCACCGAGCGAGCTTGCGAACCCCGCGATCACGCACGATCCGATCATCGTGCGCGCGCGGAACGCGCCTGCGAGCCCAACAATTACGCGTAGGGCGAACCGGGTCAGCCGGCGTGACGGGAGCTCCGCGCCCGGCCTCCCGTCCGCCCGGTCCCGCGGTGCGAGGGGTCGGGCGTGGAGGGTGCCTCCACGCCACCGGCCTCTACCGTAGTCCGATTCGCTGAGAGCCCGCTGAACGTCCGCTCGACCGGTGCCGATGTGACGGGAGCCCGGCGAGGGCTCAGGACCGGGCGTACACCTCGGGCTTGAGCACCCCGACGTAGGGCAGCTCCCGGTAGCGCTCGCCGAAGTCGAGGCCGTAGCCGACGACGAACTCGGTCGGGATGTCGAAGCCGACGTACTTCACCGGCACCGGCACCTTGACCGCGTCCGGCTTGCGGAACAGCGCGACCACCTCGACGCTCGCGGCCGAGCGGGACTCCAGGTAGCGCAGCAGCCAGGACAGGGTCAGGCCGGAGTCGACGATGTCCTCGACCACGACCACGTGCCGGCCGGCGATGTCCCGGTCCAGGTCCTTGAGGATGCGGACCACGCCGGAGGAGGTGGTGCCCTGGCCGTAGGAGGAGATGGCCATGAAGTCCAGCTCGGCGGGCGGCCCGCTGCGACCCAGCGCCCGGGCGAAGTCGGCCATGAACATCACCGCGCCCTTCAGGACGCAGACCAACAGGAGCCCGTCATCGACGTCGGCGTAGTCCGCCGAGACCTGCTTGGCGAGTTCCGCGGTCTTCTCGCGGATCTGCGCCTCAGAGATGATCACGTGGTCGATGTCGGCGTCGTACCAGGAGCCGTCAGCCATGGCTCCTAGCCTGCCGTACGCCCGATGGCCTCCGTCGGCGGGGCCGCCCCTTTTGGGCGCGGTCCCACGCCGGACGAACTTCGCGAAGGCCGCGATCCACCTCAGCAGGCACGCGACCGCCAGCGGCGGCCGTCGTCGGACGGCTTCCAGTCGGCCGAGTCCCGGCTGTCGGCGGTGAGGCCGGCGGCCGAGGCCAGGGCGAGGACGACGAAGAAGAAGAGGAAGAGCAGGATCTCCATGGCGGCGCTCGCTTTCGCGTGGTTGGTGTCGTTTCCGCCGCCGGTGCGCACCGGACTGGAACCAGTCTCCGCCGGCCACCATCGCCCGGACAGTGGCAGGAATGCCACTGCACCTCGATTTCCTGCCATCCGTGCGGTTACCCTCGTCACATGCTCAGATCCGTCGCGGTACTCGTCCTGGACCAGGTCGCCACCTTCGAACTCGGGGTCCTCGCCGAGGTCTTCGGGACCGACCGCACCGCCGACGGGTTCCCCGGCCACCGCTTCCACGTGTGCAGCCCCGACGGGGCCCCGGTCCGCACCTCGTCGGGCTTCCACCTGACCCCGCACGCCGACCTCGGCCCGATGGAGGAGGCCGACCTGGTCGCCGTCCCGGCCCACCACGGCACCGTCGTGCCAGCCACGGTGCTCGCCGCGCTGCGCCGCGCCGCCGACCGGGGGGCGTACGTCTTCAGCGTCTGCTCCGGCGCGTTCGTGCTGGGCGAGGCCGGCCTGCTCGACGGTCGGGAGTGCACCACCCACTGGCGGTACGTCGACGAACTGCAACGCCGCCACCCGACCGCCAGGGTCCGGTGCAACTCGCTCTACGTGCAGGACGACCGGCTGCTCACCAGCGCCGGCACGGCCGCCGGCATCGACGCCTGCCTGCACCTGATCCGCCAGGAGCACGGCTCGGCGACGGCCACCCGGCTGGCGCGCCGGATGGTGGTCCCCCCGCACCGCGACGGCGGGCAGGCGCAGTACATCGAGGCGCCCATCCCCGCGACCCCCGAGGCGCCGACACTGGAGCCGGTGCTGGAATGGCTGATGGGGCACCTGGACCGCCCGGTCACCGTCGACGAGCTGGCCGCCCGGGCGGAGATGTCCCCGCGCACGTTCGCCCGGCGGTTCCGCGCCGAGACCGGCACCACGCCGCACGACTGGCTGACCAACCAGCGGGTGCTGCTGGCCCGGCGGCTGCTGGAGGAGACCGGGCTCAGCGTCGAGGCCGTCGCCGACCGGGCCGGCTTCGGCGACTCGGCGGCGCTGCGGCACCACTTCGCCCGCCGGGTCGGCGCCACCCCGCACACCTACCGGACCACCTTCCGCGACCGGGTGGGAACCTGAGCCCCCGGGCCGGTCGCGGGGCCGGAGGCCCGGTCACCAGCCGAGCATCCCACCGCCCACCCGGGGTTCCGAGCCGACGACGTAGCCGCCGTCCGGCAGCCGCCAGATCGCCTGCCCGTGCCCGAAGACCCCCGGCTCCTCCGCGACCGCGATCTCGTGGCCCCGGGCCCGCAGCTCGGCGACCGCGGCCCGCCCCTCGGCGGTGGCGACCAGCTCCGACTCGACCAGCACCGACCGGCCGGCATGCCAGTACCAGCGCGGCGCGTCCAGCGCCGCCTGCGGGTCGAGCCCGCCGTCCAGCGTCGCCGAGACCAGCTGCACGTGACCCTGCGGCTGCATGTGCCCGCCCATCACCCCGAACGGGCCCACCGGCCGCCCGTCGCGGGTCAGGAAGCCGGGGATGATCGTGTGGTAGGGCCGCTTCGCCGGCCCCACCACGTTGGGGTGGGCGGGGTCGAGGCGGAACCCGAGCCCCCGGTTCTGCAGGGCGAAGCCGTGCCCGGGCAGCACGACGCGGGAGCCGAACGCCAGGTAGGTCGACTGGATCAGGCTGACCATCATGCCGCCGGCGTCGGCGGTGCAGAGATAGACCGTGCCGCCGCGCTCCGGGTCGCCGGCGGTCGGCTCCCCGGCCCGCTCGGTGATCAGCGCGCGGCGGGCCGCCGCGTACGCCGGCGAGAGCAGCGCCTGCGTCGGCACCGGCACCCGCTCCGGGTCGGCGACGTGGGCGTGCGCGTCGGCGAAGCCGAGCTTCATCGCCTCGATCTGCCGGTGCAGCCGCTCGGCGAGCGGCAGCCCGGCGAGGTCGGCCCCGTCGAGGATGTGCAGCGCCAGCAGCGCCGCCAGACCCTGCCCGTTGGGCGGCAGCTCCCAGACCTCGTGGCCCCGGTAGCGGGCGGACACGGGGGTCACCCACGTCGAGGCGTGCCGGGCCAGGTCGTCCCCGGTGAGCAGGCCGCCGGTGCGGGCCGCGTGCGCGGCCAGCGCCTCCGCGATCCCGCCCCGGTAGAAGTCCTCCGCCCCGGTGTCGGCGATCAGCCGCAGGGTCCGCGCCGCGTCCGGGTTACGCCAGCGCTCCCCGGCCCGGGGCGCCCGGCCGCCGGGCGCGAACACGCGGTCGAACTCGGCGAACTCCGCACCGGCCGGGCCGGGCGCGGCGAGCGCGCGCGACCAGATCCCCGCCACGCCGGGGGAGACCGGGTGACCGTGCTCGGCGTAGCCGATCGCGTCGGCGAAGAGATGCGCGAAGGGCAGCGAGCCGAACCGGTCGTGCAGGTCGCGCCAGCCGGCCGGCGCGCCGGGCACGGTCACCGGCAGCCAGCCCCGGGCGGGCATCGCCGCCCCCGCCCGCTGCGCGCCGCCCAGGGAGTCGACCGGAGCCGCGCCGCGCCCCCCGGTCGCGGCGAGCACGAGCTCGCGGGTCAGGGCCGCCGGAGACCGGCCGGAGGCGTTGAGGCCGTGCAGCCGCTCGCCGTCCCAGACGATCGCGAACAGGTCGCCGCCGATGTCGTTGGAGGGGGGCTGCACCACGGTCAGGGTGATCGCGGTGGCCAGGGCCGCGTCGACCGCGTTGCCGCCGCGTCGCAGCACGGCCAGGCCGGCCGCCGCGGCCAGCGGCTGGCTCGTCGCCACCGCGCCGTGCGGCGCGAAGAGCGGCTGTCGGGGGTACGCCATGCGCCATGTCTACCGCCTCCCGGCGGATCCCGCGGCCCCGGAACGGGCCCCCGTTTCCGGAGAGTGGATCAGCGGGGGCCGATGGCGGCGAGCCGGCCGTCGCGGCGGAGCACCCGCAGCCCGCCCGGCAGGTGCGCCGCCCCCTGCCCCCGCCAGCCGGTGACCAGCGTGTCCAGTGCGGTCACGTGCCGGTACGACAGGGCGGCGGGCGGGGCGCCCAACTCCCGGGCCCAGGCGTGCAGCACCCGGCCGCGTACCGCGGGCGCGAGATCGGCGAGCCCCCGCACCGCGAGGCCGCCGTCCGGGTGGCGGACGTCGGCCAGCGCGGCGGCGGCCAGCTCGTCGAGGACGGCGTTGTCCGCCGCCACCAGCCGGGCGGTGCGGGCCAGGTTGTCCAGCACCCCCGGCCCGAGCGCGCGGACCAGGGCGGGCAGCAGGTCGGCCCGGACCCGGGCCCGGGCGTACGACGGGTCGGCGTTGTGCGGGTCCTCCCAGGGGCTCAGCCCGAGCACCGCGCACGCCGTACGGGTCTGCTCCCGGCCGACCTCCAGCAGCGGGCGCAGCAGCGGCACCCCGTCGAGGTCCCGTCTGGCGGGCATCCCGGCCAGCCCGCGCGGGCCGGCGCCCCGGGCGAGCGCGAGCAGCACGGTCTCCGCCTGGTCGTCGCGGGTGTGCCCGGTGAGCAGGGCCGCCGCCCCGAGCCGGTTGGCCACCTCGGCGAGCGCCCGGTAGCGGGCCTCGCGGGCGGCCGCCTCGGGCCCGCCCGGTCGCCCGGCCACCTCCACGCGTACCGACTCGACCGGGGCCAGGCCGACCTCGCGGGCCCAGGTCACCACCGCCGCGGCCCGCCGCGCCGAGCCCTCCTGGAGGCCGTGGTCGACCGTCACCAGGCCGGCGGCGCGACCTAACCGGGGCGCCACGAACGCGGTGGCGGCGGCCAGCGCGAGCGAGTCCGCGCCGCCCGAGCAGGCGACCAGCACCGGTCCCCCGGACGGCAGGTCGGCAAGCGCGCGGCGGACCGCGACCCGGATCGCGGCCACCGGCGGGGCGAGCGCGGCCACGGGCGTACGGTCAGCCGACGGTCGGGGCCGGGCCGACCGGCCCGTGCACCCGCGTCACCCAGGCGTCCGGGTCGCCGAGCTCCTCCAGCCGGGGCAGGGTGAGCGGCGAGGCGAAGATCTTGTTGAAGCCCGCCATGCCGACCCGGTCGACGACGCCGTGCACGAACTTGCGGCCCTCGGCGTACTGGCGCATCTTGACCTCGATGCCGAGCAGCCGGCGGATGGCCTTCTCCAGCGGGTTGCCGGCCTCCCGGCGCCGGTTGAACGCCGCCCGGATCTGCTCGACGCTCGGGACCACCTGGGGGCCGACGCCATCCATGACGAACTCGGCGTGCCCCTCGAGCAGGGTCATCAGCGCGGTGAGCCGGTCCAGCACGGCCCGCTGCGCCGGGGTCTGGACGATGTCCAGCACGCTGGTACGGCTCTCCGGGTCCTTCACCGCGTCCGAGAGCGTGGCCACGCCCCGGCGCAGCCGCTCCAGCGGGTGCTCGCCGCCGCTGGACGACGCGTCCACGAAGGCCTGCACCTCGCTGAGGAAGTACGCCCGCATCCACGGCACGGCGGTGAACTGGGTGCGGTGGGTCACCTCGTGCAGGCAGACCCAGAGCCGGAAGTCCCGCGGGTCGGCCCCGAGCTTGCGCTCCACCTCGACGATGTTCGGCGCGACCAGCAGCAGCTGGCCCGGGTCGGCGGAGAAGACCTCGTACTGGCCGAGGACCCGGCCGGAGAGGTACGCCAGCACGGTGCCGGCCTGCACGCCGGTGACCCGGGAGCCGATCGCCTCGGTCAGCGCACCCGGTTGCTTGTCCTTGGTGAGCCGGCCGACCAGGGGGGTGATCACCTCGCGCAGCCCGGCGATGTTGGTCGCCGCCCAGTCCCGCCGGTCCACCACCCGCACCGGCGGGTGCGAGACCTGCGAGCGGAGGCCCGTGTAGTCCGCGACGTGCCCGGCCGCCTCGTCGGTCAGCCGCCGCAGCTCAGCGACCACGTCGGTGGCCTCGGCGTACGACACCCGGGGGCCCGACTTGCTCAGTGCCCCCGCGGTCGCGGCGGCCAGATCCCAGTCCACGAACTGCGCCATGCACCCCACCGTACCCGCGCCGCGACACCCCGGCCCGGGCTCGCGTCCGGCGATCGACGCCGGTCCCGCCCGACGGCGGTCCACGGCCGGGGCCGGCACCGCGCGCCGCCGGTGCCGCCCGAGGCCGGCACCGCGCGCCGCCGGTGCCGCCCGAGGCCGGCTCCGCGCGGTGGCGCTCAGCGGCAGCCGCAGGCGGCCAGGGCGGCACCGATCCGGTCCAGCGCTCCCCGGGCGGCCGTCAGCCCGTCCGGGGGCACCGCGTCGGTGAGCACCGCGAAGGTGAGCAGCCGCCCGTCCGCCGTGCTGACCAGGCCGGCGACGGCGTGCACCTTGGTCAACGTCCCGGTCTTGGCCCGGACCACCCCGGCGCCGGCCTTCGTCGCCGCCGTCTCGTAGCGGTCGGCGAGGGTCCCGGACCAGTCGGCGACGGGCAGGCCGCCGAAGATCGCGGCCAGCTCGGGGCGGCTGCCGTCGCCCGCGAGCGCGATCAGGTCGGTGAGCAGCGAAGGGCTGATCCGGTTGCTGCGCGACAGGCCGCTGCCGTCGGCGAGGGTGAGTTCGTCGGCCGGCAGGCCCAGCTCCCCGGCCACGGCGTCCATCGCCGCCCCGGCGCCGGCGAACGAGGCGGGCTGGTTGCGGGCCAACGCGACCTGTCGGGCCAGCGCCTCGGCGACGATGTTGTCGCTGTCGCTGATCATGACGTCGACCAGCCGGACCATCGGCAGGGACTCCACCCTGCCCAGCTCCGCGCCGGGCCCCGGGGCGGCGGCGGGGGTCGCGCCGGCGGCGGGGGCGGTGCCGCGGGCGACCGCGCCGGCCGGCACACCGAGCAGCCGGGCGAAGGCCCGGCCGGCCGCGAGATCCGGTTGGGCCACCCGCTCGGCCCAGTGGTTGCCGGCCGCCTCGTCCTTCTTCGCGCGCGTCACATCACTGCGGGCCCCGTCGGTCATCAACGCCGTGATCGCGCCGCCGTAGCCGCCGGTGGGGATGTCGTCGTCCCAGCCCGGCTCGAAGACCGGGCCGGAGTAGAGCGACGAGTCGACGGTCACCTTCGTCGGCTTCGTGCCGCCGAGGGCCGCACGCACCTGGGCGGCGAGGTCGTCCAGGCGGGCCGCGCCCGGGTAGAAGCCCTTCTTGTCGACCGCCAGCGTGGGGTCGCCACCGCCGACGATCACCACCTCGCCCGGGGCCGCGCCGGCGACCGCCCGGGTCGGGATGCGGTACGCCGGACCGCGCGCGGCGAGCACCGTGACGCCGGTGACCAGCTTGGTCACCGAGGCGGGCACCGTGGCGTCGTCCTCGCCCCGGCCGAAGAGCGGCTGGCCGGTGGTCACGTCGGCCACCGAGACGTGGACCCGGTCGCCGAGGGCGGGCACGCCGACGAGCGGGGCGAGCGCGGCGCGTACGCCCTCGGGGGTGGGCATCGGGGCGTTCGCGTCCGTGCCGGCCAGCACCTCGGCGGGCGCCGGTTCCGCCACCGTCGCGGCGGCACCGCGACCGGCGGGCTCGTCGCCCAGCCAGTCCGCCACCGGTCCCGGCCGGACCACGGCGATCCCGACGGCGGCCAGCACCAGCACGAGCACCGCGGCCAGCACGACGGGCAGGGCCCGGCGGCGACGGGGAGCCGGCGCGGCGGGGTCCGGGGCACCGGGGCCGGGTGGCCTGCCGGCGGGCCGGTTCGCGGCGGCGGGCCAGAGATCGGTCGGACCCGAGGAGGTGTCCTGGCCCGTCGGACCGGTCGCGCCGGCCTGACCGGCGGGACCGGGCTGAGCGCCGGGACCGGCCGGGGCGCCGTTGCCCGAAACGCCGGGGCCGGCCGGGACGGCGTCGCCCGGGGGTGGGCCGGGCGTCAGGTCGTGGCCGCCCGGGTACGCGGGCGGGTGGGGAAGGTGGGCGTCGGGCACCGGGAACCGCCCGGTCGCCCCGCCGGAAGCAGATCGACCGGTACCCGGTCCAGCGTCGGCATCCGGACGGTAGTGTGAATCTTCCCTCCCCACGGCCCCCTCCTCGCCCCCGAAAATCTGCTTGGGTGACACTACTTCGGTCCGAACACTATGCGGCGGCCGGAGCCCGCGGGTGGGCATTCACCCGTGCGGGAGCGGCGTGCCGCTGGTTTCCGTTGGCCAGCGTGGGCAAACGAGGGAGCGTGCAGATGGATTTCGACGTTACGGTTGAGATCCCCAAGGGTCACCGCAACAAGTACGAGGTCGACCACGCGACCGGCCGGATCCGGCTGGACCGCACCCTCTTCACCTCCACGCAGTACCCGGCCGACTACGGCTTCATCGAGGGCACGCTGGGCGAGGACGGCGACCCGCTGGACGCGCTCGTGCTGGTCCCCGAGCCCACCTTCCCGGGCTGCCTGATCCGGTGCCGCACCATCGGCATGTTCCGGATGACGGACGAGAAGGGCGGCGACGACAAGGTCCTCTGCGTGCCCTACGAGGACCCGCGCCAGGAGCACCTGCGCGACATCCACCACCTCGGCGAGTTCGACCGGCTGGAGATCCAGCACTTCTTCGAGGTCTACAAGGACCTGGAGCCCGGCAAGTCGGTCGAGGGCGCCACGTGGGTGGGGCGGATCGAGGCCGAGGCGGAGATCGTGGCGTCGTACCGGCGCGCCCGGGAGGCCGAGGCGCGCGGCGAGTCCGCGCACTGACCCGACCAGACCACCGACGGGCCCGGGGGCCGCTCAGCCGAGCAGCCCCCGGGCCCGCTCGTACAGGTCGAGCACCGCGCAGGCGACGGGCACCACCGACACCACCAGGGCGGTGTCGGTCAGGTCCGCGATCCGGCCGACGTACGGGGAGACCGGACGGCGGGCGTACGTGGTGCCGGCGGCCACCGCCACGAGGGCCAGCACCAGCCCGCCGACGACCAGCGCGAGGCGGCCGGTCGGACCGAGGCGCCCGACGAGCACGGCGCCCAGCACGGCGTACCCGGCGAGGCCGGCGGCGACGGGTGGCACCCGGTGGCGCAGGGACACGAAGAGCCGGGAGCGCACCAGCAGCACGGCCGCCACGACCGCCACCAGCAGCCGGCCGGCGGTCCCGCCGGAGAGGCACAGCACCACCGCGGCGGCGACCGCCAGCACGGCGTGCCCGAGCAGCATCCCGGTGAGCATCTCCTCGGTGCGGGCCACCGCCGCGTGGACCCGGTCGCGGTCCGGCAGGTCGCGGGCCCGGTCGGCGCCGCCCGGCTCGTCGGTGGGCAGGGTGATCGGGGGCAGCGGCACCTTGCCGAGCCGGATGGCCAGCAGCGGGACCGCCCCCACGGCGAAGACCAGCACGCAGAGCAGGACCGCCGCCGTGCCGGCCGGGCTGAGCAGCAGTCCGCCGAGGGCCGCGAGTGCGCCCACGAACCCGGCGGTGGCGCCCGCCACGAACACCCGCAGCCGGGTGGCGACGCCGACCAGCCCGAGCACCGACACCAGCAGCAGCGCCGCCGACCCGGCCAGCAGTTCGGGCGCGCCGATCCAGCGCAGCCCCGGAACCGGCCCGACCGGGTCGCCGGAGCTGACCGCCAGCGCGCCCGCCGCCGCCGCGTACGGCAGGGCGTAGCCGCCCAGCGTCGCGCCGGCCGGCCCGTCGGCGTGGGCGCGGGACGCCACCACCCCGGCAAGGGTGAGCAGGAGCGCCACCACGGCGGCGGCCGGCCAGGCAGACTCGTGCGCCGGCCCGCCGGCCGTCACGGCGAGCAACCCGACGGCCAGCGGCACGGCGGCCCCGGCCAGGGCGGTGGCCCGGGTGGCAGCGGGTGACCACGCCCCGCCGCGCCGCCGGGCGCCGTCGGCGATCGCCTCGACCACGTCGTCGTACCCCAGCTCGGGCCACTGCGCGCGGGCCGGCACGAGGTGCAGCACCTCGCCGTCGCGGACCCCCTGCGGCAGCAGCGCCTGGGCGGTGGTCAGCACCGCGCCGTCGGTGCGCCGCAGCACCCAGCCGCCGTGCCGTTCGCCGTCGTCGGCCAGCCCCTCGCCGGCGTGCCGCAGCACCTCGGGCAGCAGCTCGGCCAGGGGCACCTGCTCGGGCAGCGCGACGTCGACCCGCCGTTGGGGGGCGCTGATGGTGACCCGGGCCAGCCCGATGGTCATCGACTGATCTCCATCTCCGGCGGGGTTGGTGGCTGCGCGGACGACAGGACTTTACCTACCATGAGCCAGGCTCGGGTTACCGAGCGCTGTCAGGAGGGTCGAGTGTCCACTGTCGTCATCAAGCGGCCGCCCCGCCGACCGGCGCCGGAGATCCCGGTGGGTGAGCTGCCGGTGGACGCGCCGCCGGAGATCCCCGCCGTCGCCGGCGGGCGCTGGCAGCAGCTGCTCATGGTGCTGCCGATGCTCGGCGGCACCGTGGCGATGGCGATGATGTTCGGCCGCGGCGGGGGCGCGTACTCCTACGTGGTCGGCGGGATGTTCGGGCTCTCCTCGCTGGCCATGCTGGTGACCTCGTGGGGCAGCGCCTCCGGCACCCCGAAGAAGTCGGAGATGATGGCCGCCCGCCGGGACTACCTGCGGCACCTGACCGTGCTGCGGCGCCGGGTCCGGCAGACCGCCCGGCAGCAGCGCGCCGGGCTCTACTACCGGCACCCCGATCCCGGCCGGCTCTGGTCGACCGTCGACAGCCACCGCGTCTGGGAACGCCGCCCCACCGACCCGGACTTCGCGGTGGTCCGGGTCGCCGTCGGCCCGCAGACCCTCGCCACCCCGCTGGTCCCCCCGGTCACCCGCCCGATGGAGGAGCTGGAACCGATGACCGCCGGCGCGCTGCGCCGGTTCCTGGACGCGTACTCCGTGGTGCCCGACCTGCCGGTGGCGCTCTCGCTGCGCAGCTTCGCCCGGGTCTTCGTGCGGGCCGCCGGCCCGGCCGACGACGACGGCGGAACCGCCGCCCAGGCGCTGGCCCGGGCGATGCTCACCCAGCTCGCGGTCTTCCACGCCCCGGACGAGCTGCTCGTCGCCGTCTGCGCCGGGCCGGAACGGCGGGCCGCCTGGGAGTGGGTCAAGTGGCTGCCGCACGCCCACCACCCCACCCGCACCGACGCGCTGGGCCCGGTCCGGCTGGTCACCAGCGCGGGGGCCGAGCTGGAAGGGCTGCTGGACGAGGTGCTGGCCAGCCGGTCCCGGTTCAGCCCCGCCGGCCCGGCCACCGACGGCCCGCACGTGGTGGTGGTGCTCGACGGGGGCGACCTGACCGGGGCCGCCGACCTGACCGGCGACGGCGGCATCGACGCGGTCACGATCATCGACCTGGACACCCCGCCGCCGCGCCTGCTGGACCGCTTCGCGCTGCTGCTGGAGCTGCGCGGGGGCCGCCTGCACTCCCACTCCGCCGAGGGGCACGCCGAGGTCGGTACGGCGGACCGGCTGGACCCGGTCGACGCGGAGGCCGTCGCCCGGCGGCTGGCCCCGCTGCGGCTGGCCACCGCGGCGCGCGGCCCGGACGCCCCGCCGGGCGCGGAGCTGGGCCTGCCCGAGCTGCTCGGTCTCGGCGACCCGAAAAGCTTCACGGCGGAGCAGGGGTGGGCGCCCCGGTCCGCCCGGGAGCGGCTGCGGGTGCCGATCGGGGTGGGCACCGACGGCGGCGCCATCGAGCTGGACCTGAAGGAGTCGGCGCAGGACGGGATGGGGCCGCACGGCCTGCTGATCGGGGCGACCGGCTCCGGCAAGTCCGAGCTGCTGCGCACCCTGGTGCTCGGGCTGGCCGCCACGCACAGCTCGGAGCAGCTCAACTTCGTACTGATCGACTTCAAGGGTGGCGCGACCTTCGCCTCGTTCGACCGGCTGCCGCACACCGCCGCGGTGATCACCAACCTGGCCGACGCGCTGCCGCTGGTCGACCGGATGGTCGACGCCATCAACGGCGAACTGGTCCGCCGCCAGGAGCTGCTGCGCCGGGCCGGCAACTTCGCCAGCCTGCGCGACTACGAGCGGGCCCGCGCCGCCGGCACCCCGCTCGCCCCGCTGCCGTCGCTGCTGCTGATCTGCGACGAGTTCTCCGAGCTGCTCTCGGCCAAGCCCGACTTCATCGACCTGTTCGTGCAGATCGGCCGGCTGGGCCGGTCGCTCGGCGTGCACCTGCTGCTGGCCTCGCAGCGGCTGGAGGAGGGCCGGCTGCGCGGGCTGGACACCCACCTGTCGTACCGGATCGGGCTGCGGACCTTCTCGGCGCTGGAGTCGCGCACGGTGCTCGGGGTGCCGGACGCGCACGAGCTGCCCCGCTCCCCCGGCCACGGCTACCTGCGCTTCGGCACCGAACCGCTGGTGCGGTTCAAGGCCGCGTACGTCTCGGGGGCGCTGCGCCGGCGCGGTGCGGCGCCGGGCGCCGGCGGCACCGGGGCCCCGCGCCTGCTCGCCTTCTCCACCCACCTCGTGCCCAAGCCGGAGCCGGTCGGGCCGCCCGCCCTGCCCGCGACGGCCGACGAGGGCGGCACGGAGAGCCTGCTGGAGCTGATGGTCGACCGGCTCGCCGGGCAAGGGCCGCCCGCCCACCAGGTCTGGCTGCCCCCGCTCGGCCGGGCGCCCGCGCTGGACGAGCTGCTCGGGCCGGTCGGCGTCGACCCGGCGCGCGGTCTCACCTTCGGCAACCCGGAGCTGCACGGCGCGCTCCAGGTGCCGGTCGCGGTGGTCGACAAGCCCTTCGAGCAGCGCCGCGACCTGCTCTGGCTGGCGCTGGACGGCGCCGCCGGCCACGTCGCGGTGGTCGGCGGCCCGCAGAGCGGCAAGTCGACCGCGCTGCGCACGCTGATCTGCGCCCTGGCGCTCACCCACACCCCGGCCGAGGTGCAGGTCTACTGCCTCGACTTCGGCGGCGGCGGGCTGGCCGCGCTGCGCGACCTGCCGCACGTCGGCGGGGTCACCGGCCGCGCCGACCCGACGGCCGTCCGGCGTACGGTCGGCGAGATCGCGACCCTGCTGGTCGACCGGGAACAGCGCTTCGCCGAGCTGGGCGTGGAGTCGATGGCCGCCTGGCGGCAGCGGCGGGCCGCGCTGGCGCACACCGGCCAGCCCGGGGCCGACCCGTTCGGCGACGTGTTCCTGGTGGTGGACGGCTGGGCCACCCTGCGCGGCGAGTACGACGACCTGGAGCCGCTCATCACCGACCTGGCCACCCGAGGGCTGTCGTACGGGGTGCACGTGGTGGCGACGGCGGTGCGCTGGCTGGACTTCCGGCCGGCGATCCGGGACCTCTTCGGTTCCCGGCTGGAGCTGCGCCTCGGCGACCCGGCCGACTCGCTGGTGGCCCGCCGGGCGGCGACGAACGTGCCGGAGAAGACCCCCGGCCGGGGCATCACGGCGGAGAGCCTGCACTTCCTCACCGCGCTGCCGCAGCTCGCCGCCTCCGGCGGGGACGCCACGGACCTGGTCAAGCGGGCCGCCGAGGGCTGGGCCGGCCCGGTCGCGCCTCCGGTGCGGCTGCTCCCACCGGTGCTCCCGTACGCCGAGCTGGACCTGACCGCCGCCACCGGTCTGGGCATCCCGGTGGGGATCGCCGAGGCGGACCTGCGCCCGGTCGCACTGGACTTCGCCACCGAGCCGCACTTCGTGGTCTTCGGCGACGCCGAGTGCGGCAAGTCGTCGTTCCTGCGCGCGCTGGCCACCTCGGTCATGACCCGGTTCACCCCCGAGCAGGCCCGGGTCATCCTGGTCGACTACCGCCGCAGCCTGGTGGACCTGACCGAGTCGGCGTCGCCGCACCTGATCGGGTACGGCTCCGCCGCGGCGCACACCACCGACCTGATCGAGTCCGCCGCCGGCTACATGGCGGGGCGGGTGCCCGGGCCCGACGTCACGCCCGCCCAGCTGCGGCAGCGGTCGTGGTGGTCCGGGCCGGAGCTGTTCGTGCTGGTCGACGACTACGACCTGGTCGCCAGCGGGCCGTCCAACCCGCTGCGTGCCCTGGAGGAGCACCTGCCGCACGCCCGGGACGTCGGGCTGCACCTGGTGCTCGCCCGCCGCTCGGGCGGCGCCGGACGGGCCCAGTACGAGCCGCTCGTGCAGCGCCTGCGCGAGCTGTCCACCTCGGGGCTGGTCATGGCGGGCAGCCCCGAGGAGGGGGCGCTGGTCGGCCCGGTCCGGCCCGGTCCGTTGCCCCCGGGGCGGGGCCGGCTGGTCAGCCGGCGCGAGGGCGTACGCCTCGTCCAGCTGGCCCATCTGCCGCCGCCGTGACCGGTGTCCCGGGAACGCCCCGCAAGGCGGCGAGGAACCGGTAATCTCCGATCGTCATGTTTGCGTCGCGATGAATGCCTGAGGATGTGACGACCGTGCGGCACAGCTGTCCGCCAGCGGCTCGGCGGATCGCCGGACGTACGTTGCTCGGTCTGGCGGCCGCCGTCGTGTCGGTCGCGGGTCCGGCCACGGCGGCCGACGCCACCCCTCGGCAGCCCGCCGCCCGGCCGGTCCTCCACCCGTCGGCCGCCGCCGTCCCGGTGGCGCTCGCGGCGCCCGACGGCAAGAACCGCCCCGACCAGGTCCGCGACGAGCAGTGGCAGCTCGACGTGTTGCAGGCGAAGACCGCGTGGCGCAGCTCGACCGGTAAGGGTGTCACCGTCGCGGTGGTCGACTCCGGTGTGGACGCCGCCCATCCCGACCTGGCCGGCCAGGTGCTGCCCGGCCTGGACCTGGTCGCGCCCCGGGGCGCGGCCGGCGACCCCGATCCGGTCGGCCACGGCACCACCGTGGCCGGGCTGATCGCCGGCCGCAACGACGACGCGCGGGGGGCCGTCGGCCTGGCGCCGGACGCCCGGATCCTCCCGGTCCGCGTCCTGGACGCCGAGAACCGCTACGACGACGCCCTGATCGTCGCGAAGGGCGTGCGCTGGGCCGTCGACAACGGCGCCCGCGTGATCAACCTGTCCCTCGGCGGCAGCGGCGACAGCCCCGCCCTGGCGGCGGCGCTCGACTACGCCTTCGCCCGGGACGTCGTCGTGGTCGCCTGCACCGGCAACCTGGGCAACTCGTCCAACGCGAAGGTCTGGTACCCGGCCCGGGAGCCGGGCGTCATCGCGGTCGCCGGGTCGGAGCGCGACAGCGACAACCTCTGGTCCGGTTCGATCACCGGGCGGGCCACCGTGCTCACCGCCCCCGCGACCGGCCTGGTCGGGGCCCGGCCGGGCGGCTACTGGCGGGTGCAGGGCACCAGCTTCGCGGCGCCGCTGGTCGCCGCCACCGCCGCGCTGGTGCGGGCCCGCTACCCGGAGATGTCCGCCGGCGACGTCGTCAACCGGCTGCTCACCACCGCCCGCGACATCGGCCCCACCGGCCGGGACGACCGCTTCGGGTACGGCATGGTCGACCCGGTCGCCGCGCTGGACGCCGAGGTGAGCCCGGTGGGCCGCAACCCGCTGGACGACCACTCCTCCCCGGGCGTGGTCGGGTTCGGTCCGGCCCCGGGGTCGACGCAGCCCGACGTCGCGGGGGTCGGCGGCGACCCGCGCGGCTACACGGTGCCGCGCCAGCAGTCCCGGTGGGCGGCGCAACCGGCGGGTACGCAGGAGGACGGCACGCCGGAGCAGCTGTGGACCGGGGCCGCGTTCTTCGTCGCCCTGCTGACCGGGGCGGCGTTGATGGTGCGCAGGTTCCGCCAGTGGACCCCGCTGGCCTCGCCCCGGCGCACCCTCGGGACGTGGCGTCGCCCGCCGGCGCGCTGAGCCGCCGGCGCTCCCGTCGTCGCCCTCCCGGGAGGGACCGTCGTCGCCCCCGCACGGGCGACGGGCCACGGCGGAGGTCCCCGATCGGGTCTGACCGGGCCGCGTCCCGGGTAGAACGACTGTCATGAGCCCGTCCGGCCCGCGTACCCTCGCCGCCCCACCGCGCTCCTCGTGGCGTGACCGCCGCCTGCACCCGGACCACTCCCGGGGCCTGCGGCTGACCCTCGCCGCGGCTGCCGCGTTCCTGGTGGCGGTGCCGTTCACGCTGCTGGCCGTCCTGGTCCTGGGAGACTGGTCCCCGCTGCGCAAGCTGGACACGGCGGTCACCCACGCGCTGGTCGGCTACGCCGCCGACCACCCGGCGTGGGTACGCCTGATGACCCTCTGGACCGACGTGTTCGCCCCGATGCCGCTGCGCGTCGGGGCCCTGGTCCTGGTCCTCTGGCTGGTCCGCCGGGGTGCCCGGCAGCTGGCGGTCTGGGTGGCCGTCACCATGGTGGTCGGCGGCCTGCTCAGCCCGCTGCTCAAGCTGCTCGTCGGTCGGCCCCGGCCGGACGTGCCGGACCCGGTGGCCGAGGCGCCCGGCCTGGCCTTCCCGTCCGGGCACGCGCTCAACGCCGCCCTCGCCGCCGGGGTGCTGCTGGTGGTGTTCCTCCCGCACGCCCGGCCGGCCGCGCGCCGGGTGGTGTGGACGGCCGCCCTGCTGCTCGCCCTGGTGACCGGGTTCAGCCGGGTGGCCCTCGGCGTGCACTGGACCAGCGACGTGCTGGCCGGCTGGCTGCTCGGGGCGGCCGTGGTGGCCGCGACCGCCGCCGCCCTCACCGTCTGGCGGGCCGACCCGCCCGGCCGGCCGGCCCCGCCTCCCACGGGTCACGGGCCGGCGGCGGGAAGCTGACCGGTCAGGTGCAGTCGCCGGTGCCGACGCCGCGGGTGCGCTCGGCGCCGGCGAGGGCGACGGGACGGGCCTCGGCGGCGGTCACCGCGAAGCCGGTGTTCGGGTCGTCGGCCGCCGCCGCGAAGATCACCCCGAGCACCAGCCCGTTCGAGGAGACCAGCGGGCCGCCGGAGTTGCCGCTCTGCACGAGCGCCCGGATGGTGTAGACCTCCCGGGTCACGTTGCCGGCGGAGTAGATGTCCGGCCCGGTGATCCGGTCGACGTCCCGGATCCGCGCCGACTGGGCGTTGTACGGCCCGTCGAGCGGGAAGCCCAGCACGATCGCGTCCGCGCCGCTGCCCGCGTTGCCGGCGGCGAACCGCATCGACGGGCCGGGCAGCCCGGGCACGTGCAGCACGGCCAGGTCGCGGTCGGGGTCGTAGACGACCACCTTGCTGTCGTACCGGTCGCCGTTCAGCTCGACGACGGTGGACCGGGTCCCGGCGACGACGTGGGCGTTGGTCATCACCCGGTCGTCGGCGTAGACGAAGCCGGAGCCCTCGATCCGGCGCGAACAGCTCGGGGCGGAGCCGAGCACCTTGACCACCGAACGCTGGCTGTTGACCACCACCTGGGAGCCGGCGAGCGCCGGGTCGGGCGGGGACACCTGCCGGGCCCGGGTGGGTGCCAGGTCGCCGAAGACGTCGGGGAAGCCGTTGGTGTCGACGGTGTCCCGCAGCGCCGTGGAGAGCTGCTGCGCCTGGTCCGGCAGGACCCGGTCGACCACCGTGAGCAGCGCGCTGTTGCGCACCGAGGAGGCCAGCCAGGGCAGCGACGACGAGCCGAGCGGCACCGCGACGAGCCAGGCGACCAGCAGCACGGCGAAGAGCGAGACGAACGCCCCGCCGACGTCGTCGACCCGCTTGGCGACATCACTGGTGATCGTCTTGCGCAGGTGCGAACCGATCCAGCCGGCGAGCGCCTGGCCGACCACCGCCAGCCCGAAGATCGCCACCAGGGAGATCAGCACCCGGGTGCCGCTGTCGACGAACTGCTGGGCCAGCAGCGGCCCCACCTGGAGGCCCACCAGCGCGCCCAGGAAGAAGCCGGAGAACGACAGCACCCCGATGACGAAGCCCTGGCGGTATCCGCTGATCGCGAACACGAGCATGAGCAGCAGCAGTACGAGATCCACGGCGGACACGCGTCAAGCGTACGGGCACCGGGCTCGCAAGATGACCATCGCTGCGGAAGGTGACCGTCCGGTCAGCGCACCGGGGTCTCGTCAACCGCGTCGGTGCCGGCCGAGGGCGCCGGGGCAGCCCCGGTCGGCGGCAGGTCCACGACCCGGTCGCGGGGCCACGGCCGGGCCCAGCCGCCCATGTCGAGCAGGGCGGCCAGCACCCCGGCGGTGAAGCCCCAGACCAGCATCCCGCGCGCCGAGAAGGCCGGGCCGATCCAGCCGCTCGGGTGGCGGACGCGCATCCGGTTGGCCGGGTCGACCAGCTCGGCGACGGGCAGCCGGGCCACGTGCGCCACCTCGGCCGGCTCCCGGGGGTGCACCGGATGCGGCGCGTGCCACCAGGCGAGCACGGGGGTGACGACGAAGTCGCTGACCGGGATCCAGAGCTTCGGCAGCTCGGCCAGGACGGTGACGCTGGCCGGGTCGAGGCCGACCTCCTCGTTCGCCTCGCGCAGCGCGGTCGCCCGGGCGTCGGCGTCCTCCGGATCGGCCGCGCCGCCGGGGAAGGCGGGCTGGCCGGCGTGGTTGCGCAGGGTGGCCGCCCGCTGGAGGATCAGCACGTCCGGTCCGGCACCGGGCTCCTCGCCGAGCAGCACCAGCACCGCGCTCTCCCGCCCCCCGCTCTCCGGGGTGACCAACCGGGTGAAATCCTCGCTGCGCGCGCTGCCGAGCCGGGTCAGCAGCGGGTCGAACCAGCCCGGCGGACGCCGGCTCATGCCGGCACCGTCACGCCGAGGTGCTGCCGGACCAGCTCGGCCAGGCGGGCGTCGTCGAGCGCGCCGGAGGAGTCGACGTGCCGGACGCGAGACTGCCCGTCGACGAAGACGGTCAGGGGAATGCCCTTGCGCAGCAGTTCCTGCTTCACCCTCTCGCCCCGGTCGACCAGCACCGGAAAGCGGACGCCGAGGTCCTCGCCGATGGCCTGGGCGGCCTCGCGGCCGTCCCCGCTGTTGACGCCGACCACCCGGAACCGGCCGGCGGCCCGCTCGCTGAGCCGCTGGAAGGCGGGCAGTTCCTGACGGCAGGGCGGGCACCAGGAGGCCCAGACGTTCACCACCGCCGGGCCGCGCAGGTCCCGCAGGGCGACCGGGGCGCCACCGGTGAAGCACTCCAGGGTCAGCTCGGGCAGCGCCTGGCCCCCGCCCCCGGACGGGGAGGCAGGTGCGGCGGACGCGGGCGGCGTACCGAGGGCGGAGCAGTCCTGGAAGGGCGACGGCCGGTTGGCGGCGGCCTTCTGCCGGTCGGTGGGGCCCGGATCCTTCTCCTCGGTGCCGGCGGTGCACCCGGCGACGGCCAGCAGCACGGGTACGAGCAGGGCGGCGAGCCGGCGGTTCATCGGTCGCGACCGCGGGGCCCGCGACACCCGTCCACTCCTCGCGCTCATCGGGCCACCGTGGTTCGCGACTGCGGGGCTCGCAACACCGGCTCACTCCTCGCGCTCACGGTGCCTCCGCCACGACGGCCTGGACCGGCACCAGCCCCGGGTCGACCCCGGCCGCCACCGCCAGGTCCCGGGCCCGGGGGCCCTTGAGCAGCTTCGCGGCCGCCGCCGGCTCGGTCGGGCCGGTGCCGTAGGACGGGCAGAGCTTCGCCAGCGTGCACGCGCCGCAGGCCGGCTTGCGGGCGTGGCAGACCCGCCGGCCGTGGAAGATGATCCGGTGCGACAGCATGGTCCAGTCGCGCCGCGGGAAGAGCGCCCCGATCGCGTGCTCGATCTTGACGGGATCGGTCTCGGCGGTCAGCCGCCAGCGCTGGACCAGCCGCTGGAAGTGGGTGTCGACGGTGATCCCGGGGACGTCGAAGGCGTTGCCGAGGATGACGTTGGCGGTCTTGCGGCCGATGCCGGGCAGCGTCACCAGGTCGGCGAGCCTGCCGGGGACCCGGGCGTCGTACCGCTCCACGAGGGCCTGGCCGAGCTTGATCAGCGAGTCGGTCTTGTTGCGGTAGAAGCCGGTGGGCCGGATCAGCTCCTCCAGCTCCGTCCGGTCCGCCCCCGCGTAGTCGGCGGCGGTCGGGTAGCGGGCGAAGAGCTTCGGGGTGACCTCGTTGACCTTCTTGTCCGTGCACTGCGCGGAGAGGATCGTCGCGACGGCCAGCTCCAGGGGATTGGAGTGATCCAGTTCACAGTGCGCGTCGGGATGGGTCTCGGTCAGTATCCGGCCGATCCGCCGGGCGCGACGGGTGCGCCCGAGGTCGGTCTCGGTGGAGCCGGAGGAACTCGTGGTCACGCCGGCCAGCCTACGTCGCCCGGCCGACGGTCGGCCGGGCGACGGTCGGCCGGGCGACGGTCGGCCGGGTCCACGCGCCGTGCCGTCCCGGTCAGCCGCCCTGCGGCGCGCTGATCGCGCCGGAGTCGTCGAACCGGGCGCCGGTCTCCGGGAAGTCGCTCTTGGTCAACTGCCTCACGAGGCCCAGCCCGCGGTCGTCGCGGTCCATGGTCGGCTTGCCGATGGAGTTCATGTACGTCGAGACGAACGAGCCGCCGGCCCAGCTGCCGTCCGGCTTCAGCGACACCTTCAGCACCCCGCCCCAGCCGAGCCGGCCGGCGTTGCTCAGCGAGTTGCCCCCGCCGGCGAAGTTGCCCAGGCTGTACGCGATCAGCCGGCCCTTGTAGAACTCCATGCCGCGCAGCACGTGCGGGCCGTGCCCGACGATCAGGTCCGCCCCGGCATCGATCATCGCCTTGGAGAACTTGACCGGGTCGCCCCGGTTCTCGCCGAGGAACATCTCGGTGCCGGGCCGCACCCGCGTCTTCTCGGAGCCCTCGCCGCCCATGTGCACCTGCACGACGACCACGTCGGCCATGCCGGCCGCCTTGGTGATCACCTTCTTCGCCGCGGCGATGTCGGTGAGGCTGTTGGACCAGACGTACGACGAGAAGCCGGCGACCGCGACCTTGACCCCCTTGACGTCGACCACGGTGATCTGGTCGGGCGCCCCGGTGTGCGCGAGGTCGTACTTCTCCAGCGCCTTCTGGGTGTTCTCGTAGCCCTTCGGACCGAAGTCGTAGCCGTGGTTGTTGGCCTGGTTGAGCAGGTCGAAACCCGCGTCGCGCAGGTGCGCGGCGTACTCCGGCGGGGCCCGGAACTGGAAGCAGCGGGTCGAGTTCGGGCCGCACTTGCCGGTGCCGGTGTCGACGGTGAGCGGCTCCTCCAGGTTGCCCATCACCAGGTCGGCGGCGAGCGCCTTCTCGACCGAGTCGAAGAAGCCCTTCCCGCCGTTGGGGGGCAGCCGGTTCGGCGCGTTGCCCATGATGATGTCGCCGGTCGCCGAGAGCGAGATCGCCTGCTCGGCCGGCTGCGCGGTGTTCGTGGGCGCGCCCGAGCGGACCGGGGCGCCGGTGTTGCCGCCACCCGTGCCGGGCTGCCAGACCGCGTCGGACCCGGACCCGGGGCCCCCGCAGCCGGCGGTGAGCAGGACGGCGAGCAGCGCGCCGAGGGCGAGTGCGGCCCGGCGACGCGGAGGGGAGGCGGCAGCGTACATCGAGCGCGACCTTATCGGCTGTGCAACGCCGAAACGAGGGCCGATCGGACGGAGTCTCAGCCCACCGGTCGGTCCGACCACGGCACGACGGTGCCCGCCCCGCCCGCCGTCACGGCGGCGTGCACGGCCCGGGCCAGCGGGGCGCCCCAGGTGGAGCGCGGTCCGCCGTACGCCGACTCGGGGCCGCCGACGGGGCAGAGCACGGTGACCGCGTCCGTCGGGGTGCCGGTGCCCGGCACGCCCAGCTCCGCGATGGCCTGCGCCTTCGCCTCGGTGGCCGTGGCGACCGCGTTGACCAGAGCGGCGTCGCCGAGCCGGGCCGGGACGTACACCACGATGTTGACGGTGCCGACCCGCTGGGCCAGCGCCGCCGGGGCGGGCTCCGCCGCCCGGACCGGGGTGCCCAGGCCGACCGTCGCCCAGGCCCGCACGCCGGTGTCCGCCCGGGCGACCACCTCGGCGACGTCCACCCCGGTCAGCAGGCCCACCCCGGGCCCGTCGAGGTCGAGCCGGTCGGCCAGTTCGGCCAGGTGGTCGGCGGGGTCGTCCCGGTCGTACGACATGGGCACGGTCGCGTTGACGACCCAGTGCCGGACGCCGATCCCGCCGCCCAGCGGCGCGGAGCTGACCGCGCGCAGCGGGCGGTCGACGCGCCAGACCAGCAGGGGTACGTCCCGACCGTCTTCCTGGCGGGCGGTCAGCACGGGTTCACTCAGCACGTGGGTGACCCTACGACCCGGGCGTCGAGTGCCGCCCCCGGCGCCCGGGCGGGCGCGCGATCCTACTGCTTGATCAGGGCCGGCAGGTTACGCCCAACGATCAAGATTCCAGGGGTGCACCTCTGATTGCTGCTCACGTGCGCCTAGACTGGCGACGCGCGAGGGATCAGCGGACGGCGGACCCGGCCGACGGACGGCACGCGCAGGCGGAGGTGCGCGATGGACGAGGTACTGGCTCGCAGCGGGATCTTCCAGGGCGTCGACCCGGAGGCTGCCGAGGCGCTCGCCAAGGAGATGGAGACGCTCGAGGTCCGCAAGGGCGAGATCGTCTTCAACGAGGGCGAGCCCGGCGACAGTCTCTACATCCTGCTGTCCGGCAAGATCAAGGTCGGCCGGCGGGCTGCCGACGGCCGGCAGAACCTGATCGCGGTGATGGGCCCGTCGGACATGGTGGGCGAGCTGTCGCTCTTCGACCCCGGCCCGCGTACGGCGACGGCCACGGCGGTCACCGACACCCGGCTGGTGCGGCTGCGTAAGCAGGCCCTGCGCCCGTGGCTGAACAACCGCCCGGAGATCGCCGAGCAGCTGCTGCGGGTGCTCGCCCGCCGGCTCCGGCGCACGAACGACTCCCTGGCCGACCTGATCTTCACCGACGTGCCCGGCCGCGTCGCCAAGAACCTGCTCCAGATGGCCGGCCGCTTCGGCACCCGCGACGGCGGCGTGCTGCGGGTGACCCACGACCTCACCCAGGAGGAGATCGCCCAGCTCGTCGGCGCCTCCCGGGAGACCGTCAACAAGGCGCTGGCCGACTTCGCCTCCCGCGGGTGGCTGCGCCTGGACGGCAAGAGCATCATCATCCTCGACCCGGAGCGGCTGGCCCGCCGCGCCCGCGTCTGACGCGTCCGACCGTCAGATCTGCCAGGGGCAGAATCGCTGGACACCGTGCCCGCCCGGCGGGCACGGTGGAGCGATGCTGGACCGGGTCGCCGTTCTCTCCGACATCCACGGTGCGCTGCCGGCGCTGGAGGCCGTGCTGGCCGAGCCGGACGTCGCCGCCGCCGACCTGATCGTGCTCACCGGCGACATCGCGGCCGGCCCGCAGCCGGTCGAGGTGCTGGACGTGCTCGCCGGCCTCGGCGACCGGGCCTGCTGGGTGCGGGGCAACGCGGATCGTGAGCTGGTGCAGGCACGCGCCGGCCGCCCGTCCCCGGTCGACGTCTCCAACTGGGCGGCGGAGCAGCTCCGCGACGACCAGGTGGCCCGGCTGGCGGCGCTGCCGCTGACGGTCACCCTGGAGGTCGGCGGCCTCGGTCCGGTGCTGTTCTGCCACGCCACTCCCCGCGACGACGAGGAGGTCGTGCTCGTCGACTCCCGGATGGAACGCTGGGCGGAGGTGCTCGCCGACGTCCCGACCGAGGTGGGGACGGTGGTCTGCGGGCACACCCACATGCCGTTCACCCGGCTGGCCGACCGGCGGCTCATCGTCAACCCGGGCAGCGTCGGGATGCCCTACGGCGGTCCCGGCGCCTACTGGGCACTCCTCGGGCCGGGGGTGCACCTGCGGCGTACCTCCTTCGACGTGGACGCCGCCTGCGCCCGTGTGGCGGCCGAGTCGGGCTTCCCCGACGCCGCCGAGTGGGCGGACGAGTACCTGCGCTCCCGTCACAGTGACGCCACCGCCCTCGCGGTGTTCGCCCCGCGCGACGGCCGCTGAGCAGTGACCGACGGATGCCCCCGCCCGGGTGGGACGACACCCGTCGCGCCCTGTCGAGCTGCCCCGTCGATAGGACCGGCCGGCCTCCCCCACCGACGCGAGCCCTACCGACGCGAGCCCTACCGACGGAGCCCCGGCGAACGCGATCACAGCCGCGACCGAGCCCAGCTTCGGATTGAGAGCCCAGCCGGGGCTGGCTGGACCCAGCCTGGCTTGGGCCTGAGCCCGGACCGGGGTGGAGCCCCGTTGCCGTCCGGCAGCGGGCGGGGCTGTCCGTGCGGGCCTGTGGCCCCGCAGGCCCCTGCCCCATCCATGGGGGCAGCTCGACAGCGCCCGACCACCTGGTCACCAACCTCGGCCAGCACGCCGACCGACTCCCCGCCCAGAAAAAGTCAGTCTTGACTGTTTGTTTCTGTGACGGCAGGCTGTCCCCGTGCCCGCATCGACCCGCGTCCCTCAGCAGGAACGCAGCCGCGCCACCCGGACGCGGCTGCTGGAGGCGACCGTCGAGTGCCTGGTCGAGCACGGCTGGTCCGGCACCACCACCACCGTCGTCGCGGCCCGCGCCGGCGTCTCGCGCGGCGCCCAGTTGCACCACTACCCCACCAAGGCCGCGCTGGTCACGGCCGCCGTCGCCCACCTCGCGGAGCGGCGGGCGGAGGAGCTGCGCACCGAGGCCGAGGCGCTGCCGCCCGGCCCGCAGCGGCTCGACCGGGTGATCGACCTGCTCGGCGCGGCCTTCACCGGCCCGCTCTTCGTCGCCGCCCTCGAACTGTGGGTCGCCGCGCGCACCGACCGGGAGCTGCGCGAGGCCCTGGTGCCGCTGGAGGCCCGGGTCGGCCGCGAGATGCACCGGCTCACCGTCGCGCTGCTCGACGTGGACGAACGCCGTCCGGGCGTACGCGAGGCGGTGCAGGCGACCCTCGACCTGCTCCGCGGGCTCGGCGTGGCCAACCTGCTCAACGACGACTCGTCCCGCCGCGCCGCCCTGCTGCACACCTGGAAACGCCAGCTCGCCACCCTGCTCACCCCCTGACCGCCCGCCCTGACCGGCCCGTCCTGGCCGCCCGCCCAGCCCCCGGAGGCACCATGGTCGACCTCAAGGACCTGCTCGCGGATCTGGCCGACGAGTCCCAGCAGCTCGACGACCTGGTGACCGGCCCGTCGGCCGACTGGGGGCGCGCCACGCCGTCGCCGGGCTGGAGCGTCGGGCACCAGATCGCCCACCTCGCCTGGACCGACCACGTCGCGCTGCTCGCCGCCACCGACGCCGAGGCGTTCCTCGCCGCCGTGCTCGCCGCCCCCGACCCGGCCCTGCTCGTCGACGCCGGCGCGGAGGAGTTCCTCGCCCCGCCGAGCGAGCTGCTCCCCCGCTGGCGTGCCGGCCGGGCGGCGCTCGCCGACGCCTTGGCGCGGGTGCCGGCGGGAGGGAAGCTGCCCTGGTTCGGCACCCGGATGTCGGCCGCCTCGATGGCCACCGCCCGGATCATGGAGACCTGGGCGCACGGTACGGACGTGGCCGACGCGCTCGGCACGCCCCGGCACGGCACGGCCCGACTGCGGCACGTCGCGCACCTCGGCTTCCGTACCCTCGGCCACAGCTTCGCCGCCCACGGCCGGCCGGTGCCGACGGCGCCGGTGCGGGTCGAGCTGGCGGCGCCGGACGGCGACACCTGGACGTACGGCCCGGCCGACGCCGCCGACCGGGTCACCGGCCCCGCGCTCGACTTCTGCCTGCTGGTCACCCAGCGGAGGCACCGCGCGGACCTGGCGCTGGCGGCGACCGGCCCGGTCGCCGACGCCTGGCTGGACGTCGCGCAGGCCTTCGCCGGCCCACCGGGTCCCGGCCGGCCGCCGACGGCCACCGCGACCGGCGCGGCCACCGCCACCGACACGGCCCCCACGGCCGGCCCGGCCGAGGCGGCCGACACGGCCGGCAGGACCGGCGTGGCGGGCGGGGTGCCGGCGTGAGCGACGTGCTGCGTGTGGGCAACGCCTCCGGCTTCTACGGCGACCGGTTCTCGGCGTGGCGGGAGATGCTCGACGGCGGCGAACTGGACGTGCTGACCGGCGACTACCTCGCCGAGCTGACCATGCTGATCCTCGGCTGGGACCGGCTGCGCGACCCCTCCCTCGGCTACGCGAAGACCTTCCTCCGCCAACTGGAGGGCTGCCTCGGCACGGCGCTGGACCGGGGCGTACGGATCGTGACCAACGCCGGCGGGTTGAACCCGGCGGGCCTGGCCGCCGCCATCGGGGCCCTCGCCGACCGGCTCGGCCTGACCGTTCGGGTCGGGTACGTCGAGGGCGACGCCCTCGCCCGCCCGGACGCGCTGACGGCGAACGCCTACCTGGGGGCGTACGGCATCGCCGCCTGCCTGGACGGCGGGGCGGATGTGGTGGTCACCGGCCGGGTGACCGACGCGTCCCTGGTGGTCGGGCCGGCCATCGCCCGGTTCGGCTGGGGCCGCGACGACCTGGACGCGCTGGCCGGGGCGACCGTCGCCGGTCACCTGGTCGAGTGCGGGGCGCAGGTCACCGGGGGCAACTTCAGCTTCTTCACGGAGCTGCCCGACGGCGGGCGGCGTCCCGGCTTCCCGGTGGCCGAGCTGCACCCCGACGGCTCCTGTGTCATCACCAAGCACCCGGGCACCGGCGGCGCGGTCACCGTGGAGACGGTCACCGCCCAGCTGCTCTACGAGGTCGGCGGCCCGGCCTACCTCGGACCGGACGTGGTGACCCGGCTGGACACGGCGGAGCTGGGCGCCGACGGGCCGGACCGGGTGCGGGTGAGCGGCGTCCGGGGCACGCCGCCGCCAACCACCCTCAAGGTGGGCGTCAACAACCTCGGCGGCTTCCGCAACTCGATGACCTTCGTGCTGTGCGGGCTCGACATCCCCGCCAAGGCGGCCCTGGTCCGCGGTCAGGTCGCGGCGGCGGTCGGCACGGACGGGCTGGAGTTCACCCTGGCCCGTACCGACCACGCGGACGCGGTCGACACCGAGGCGGCGAGCGCACTGCTGCACGTACACCTGCGGGACGCCGACAGGGCGCGGGCCGGGCGGGCCTTCTCGGCCGCCGCGGTGGAGCTGGCCCTGGCCTCCTATCCCGGCTGCACGCTGACCACACTGCCCGGCGACGCGACGCCCTACGGGGTGTTCACCGCCGACGCCGTGCCGCAGGACGCGGTGCCGCACGTCGCGGTGCTCCCCTCCGGCGAGCGGGTGCCGATTCCGCCGCCGGCGCGCACCGCCGGGCCGCCCGACGGGCCGGCGCCCGCCGCCGCCCCGCCCGCCGCAACGACGCCCGCCGCAGACCCGGCCGACGGGACCGACCCGCCGGCCGAACGGCCCACCCGGCGCGCGCCGCTCGGCGAGCTGGTCGGGGCCCGCTCCGGCGACAAGGGCGGCGACGCCAACCTGGGCATCTGGGCCCGCACCGACGCGACGTGGTCGTGGCTGCGCGGCTGGCTGACCACCGCCCGGCTGCGCGAGCTGCTGCCGGAGACCGCGCCGCTGACCGTGGAGCGGTACGAGCTGCCGAACCTGCGGGCGGTCAACTTCGTCGTCCGGGGCCTGCTCGGGCAGGGGGTGGCGGCCTCCACCCGCTTCGATCCGCAGGCCAAGGCGCTCGGCGAACTGCTCCGCTCCCGGCTCGTCGACCTGCCGGCGGAGCTCACGCCCGGCCCGGACTCCCTGCCTGGCGGCCCGGACTCCCCGGCCGGCGGCACGACGCCCGGGGAGGGCCGATGACCATCGTGGACACGCCGGAACGCCGGCAACTGCGGGAGCTGACCCGGGCCTTCGTCACCCGGGAGGTGCTGCCGCACCTGGCCGACTGGGAGCGGGCCGGCGAGATCCCCCGGGAACTGCACGCCACCGCCGCCAAGCTCGGCCTGCTCGGCATCGGCTTCCCGGAGGCCGTCGGCGGCAGCGGCGGGGACCTGCTCGACTCGATCATCGTCACCGAGGAGATCATCCGCTCCGGCGGCTCGTCCGGGCTGGTCGCGGCCCTGTTCACCCACGGCATCGCCCTGCCGCACATCGTCGCCTCCGGCGACGCGGAGCTGATTGACCGGTACGTCCGGCCGACGCTGGCCGGCACCGTGATCGGCGCGCTGGCGATCACGGAACCGGACGGCGGCTCGGACGTGGCGAGCATCCGCACCCACGCGCGGCGGGACGGCGAGCACTACGTGGTCAACGGGTCGAAGATCTACATCACCAGCGGCGTCCGGGCCGACTTCGTGACCACCGCCGTCTGCACCCTGCCGCCGGGCACCGGCGCCCTGACCCTGCTGGTGATCGACAAGGGCACGCCGGGCTTCACGGTCGGGCGCCGGCTGGAGAAGCTCGGCTGGCACTGCTCGGACACCGCCGAGCTGTCCTTCGCCGACGTACGGGTGCCGGTGTCCAACCGGGTCGGCGCGGAGGACACGGCCTTCCTGGCGATCATGCAGAACTTCGCCGCGGAGCGGCTCTCGCTGGCCACCCAGGCGTACGCCATCGCGCAGCGTTCCGTGGAGCTGGCGGTGCGCTGGTGCCGGGACCGCTCCACGTTCGGCCGTCCCCTGGCGAGCCGGCAGCTCGTCCGGCACCGGCTGGCCGAGATGCACACCCGCGCCGAGGCGGCCCGCGCGTACGTGCACCAGGTGGCGGCGCGGGTCGCGGCGGGCGAGCCGGTGGTGACCGAGGTGGCGATGGCGAAGAACGTCGCGGTGGCCGCCTGCGCCGAGGTGGTCGACCAGGCCCTCCAGTTGCACGGCGGCTACGGCTACCTGCGCGACGCCGAGGTCGAGCGGCACTACCGCGACGCCCGGATCCTCGGCATCGGCGGCGGCACCACCGAGATCATGAACGAGATCATCGCGAAGGGCATGGGCCTGTGAGTGCGAGGAGTGAGCCGGGTTTGCGAGCCCCGCGGTCACGAACGGAGGAGGCTCTGTGACGACACTGCGCAGCGCGATCGACGCGTCCTCGCCGGGGTACCACGCCAACCGGGAGGCCCTGCTGGAGCGCCTCGCCGAGCTGGACGCCGCCCTCGACCAGGCTCGCGCCGGCGGCGGCGAGAAGTACGTGGCCCGGCACCACGGGCGCGGCAAGCTGCTCCCCCGGGAACGGATCGAGCTGCTGGTCGACCCGGACAGCCCGTTCCTGGAGCTGTCCCCGGTGGCGGCGTACGGCACGGACTTTCCCGTCGGCGCCAGCGTGGTGACCGGCATCGGCGTGGTCGAGGGCGTCGAGTGCCTGGTCGTCGCGAACGACCCGACGGTACGCGGCGGCGCGGTGAACCCGTGGTCGCTGGCGAAGACCCGCCGGGCGGGCGAGATCGCCCTGGCCAACCGGCTGCCGATGGTGAACCTGGTCGAGTCGGCGGGCGCGGACCTGCCCACCCAGGCGGAGATCTTCATTCCGGGCGGGCGGGTGTTCCGCGACCTGACCCGGCTCTCGGCCGCGAAGATCCCCACGGTCAGCGTGGTCTTCGACAACGCCACCGCCGGGGGCGCGTACGTGCCGGGGATGTCCGACCACGTGATCATGATCCGGGACCGGTCGCAGGTCTACCTGGCCGGGCCGCCGCTGGTGAAGATGGCCACCGGCGAGGTCACCGACGACGAGTCCCTCGGCGGGGCCGCCATGCACGCCACGACGTCCGGGCTCGCGGACCTCCTGGCCGCCGACGAGCGCGACGGCATCCGGCTGGCCCGGCAGTGCGTACGGCGGCTGAACCGGCGCAAGCAGGGCCCGCCGCCGCGCAACCCGTCCCCGCAGCCGCCGAGGTACGACCCGGAGGAGCTGCTCGGCATCGCGAGCGCCGACCTGAAGGTGCCGTTCGACCCGCGCGAGGTGCTGGCCCGGGTGCTCGACGGCAGCGAGTTCGACGAGTTCAAGCCGGCCTACGGCACCGCCCTGGTCACGGGCTGGGGCGAGCTGCACGGCTATCCCGTCGGGGTGCTGGCCAACGCGCGGGGCGTGCTGTTCAGCGAGGAGGCACAGAAGGCGGCCCAGTTCATCCAGCTCGCCAACGCCGCCGACACCCCGCTGGTCTTCCTCCAGAACACCACCGGCTACATGGTCGGCACCGAGTACGAGCAGCGCGGCATCATCAAGCACGGCGCCCTGATGATCAACGCGGTGTCGAACTCGACCGTGCCGCACCTGACGGTCAACCTGGGCGCCTCCTACGGCGCCGGCAACTACGGCATGTGCGGGCGGGCGTACGAGCCGAGGTTCCTGTTCACCTGGCCGAACGCCAAGTCGGCGGTGATGGGGCCGGCGCAGCTCGCGGGCGTGCTGTCCATCGTGGCCCGGCAGGCCGCCGCCGCCCGGGGCCGGGACTACGACGAGGACTCCGACGCCGCGATGCGGATGATGGTCGAGCAGCAGATCGAGTCGCAGTCCGGCGCGCTCTTCCTCTCCGGCCGGCTCTACGACGACGGGGTGATCGACCCCCGCGACACCCGTACGGTCCTCGGGCTCTGCCTGTCGGCGATCCACAACGCACCGGTCAGGGGCGCCGACAACTTCGGCGTCTTCCGGATGTGAGGCGGCAGTGCGCCCGATGAATGCGATCGAGAGGCGGGACCAGTGATCCGGAAACTGCTCGTGGCGAACCGGGGCGAGATCGCCCGTCGGGTCTCTGCCACCTGCCGCGCGCTGGGCGTCGAGACAGTGGCCGTGCACGCCGACGCCGACGCCGACGCGCCGTTCGTCGCCGAGGCCGACCACGCCGTCCGGCTCCCCGGGAACGCGCCCGCCGAGACGTACCTGCGGATCGATCTGATCCTCGACGCGGCCCGCAGGACCGGCGCGGACGCCGTGCACCCCGGCTACGGCTTCCTCGCCGAGAACGCCGAGTTCGCCGCCGCGGTGGCCGACGCCGGGCTGACCTGGGTCGGCCCGCCGGCCAAGGCGATCGCCGCGATGGGCGACAAGATGGCTGCCAAGGCCCTGCTCGCCGAGGCGGGCGTGCCGATGCTGCCCACCTGGACCGACGCCGACGAGATCACCGACTTCCCGGTGCTGGTGAAGGCGTCCGCCGGGGGCGGCGGGCGCGGCATGCGCGTCGTCCGGGACGCCGCCGCGCTGGCCGAGGCCGTCGCCTCCGCGCGCCGCGAGGCGGCCGGCGCGTTCGGCGACGGCACGGTCTTCGTCGAGCGGTACGTCGAGCGGGGCCGGCACGTCGAGGTGCAGATCTTCGGCGACACCCACGGGACGGTGGTCGCCCTCGGCGTGCGGGACTGCTCGATCCAGCGCCGCCACCAGAAGATCGTCGAGGAGGCGCCCGGCGTCCTCCCGGACGAGGTGCGCACGGCGCTGCACGAGGCGGCGGTGGCCGCCGGCCGGGCGGTCGACTACGTCGGCGCCGGCACGGTCGAGTTCCTGCTCGCGCCCGACGGGGAGATCTACTTCCTGGAGATGAACACCCGCCTCCAGGTCGAGCACCCGGTCACCGAGCTGACCACCGGCCTGGACCTGGTCCGGCTGCAACTGATCGTCGCCGAGGGCGGGTCGCTGCCGGTGGCGGCGACCCCGCCGGCACAGGGCCACGCGATCGAGGTACGCCTCTGCGCCGAGGACCCCGCGCAGGGGTACCGGCCGGCGACCGGCACCCTGCACCGGTTCGCCCTGCCCGGTCCGAAGGCCGAGTTCGGGTCGCTGGCCGGGCCGGGCCTGCGGCTGGACTCGGGCGTGGTCGACGGCTCGGTGGTGGGCGTCCACTACGACTCGATGCTCGCCAAGGTGATCGCCTGGGCGCCCACCCGCGCCGAGGCGGCCCGCGCCCTGGCCGGCGCGCTGGCCCGCGCCGAGCTGCACGGCGTGGCCACCAACCGCGACCTGCTGGTCCGGGTGCTGCGCAGCCCGGAGTTCGGCGCGGTGGAGATCGACACCGGCTTCCTGGACCGGCACGAGGAGGTCTTCGCCCCGCTGCTGCCGGCCGACCAGTTCCCCCTGGTGGCCCTGGCGGCCGCGCTGGCCACCGCCGCCGCTCGTCGGGCCGACGCGCCGGTGCTCGCCGGGCTCCCGTCGGGCTGGCGCAACGTGCCCGCCTTCCCGCAGGTCATCCGCTATGCGGGGCCGGACGGCGAGATCGAGGTCCGCTACCGGCTGGACCGCTCGGGCGGCCTCGCCGAGTGGTCGGTCTCGCCGGACGCCGGTTCCGCCGCCCTCGCCGACGGGCCGACCCCGGACGGAGCGACCCCGGCAGACGCGCCGCCGCCGGCCGTGACCCTGGTCGGGGCGTACCCCGATCGGGTGGTGCTCGACGTGGACGGGGTGCGGCGCGCGTACCGCGTACACCGGGTGGGATCGGACGTCTTCGTGGACGGCCCGGACGGGGCGGCGAGCCTGACCGAGCTGCCGCGCTTCCCCGAGCCCACCGCGGAGCTGGCGGCCGGGTCGCTGCTCGCGCCGCTGCCCGGCGCGGTGACCCGGGTGCATGTCGAGGTCGGGCAGCGGGTGGCGGCCGGCGACCTGCTGCTGACCCTGGAAGCGATGAAGCTGGAACATCCCGTGCTCGCCCCGGCCGACGGCGTGGTCGCCGAGCTTCCGGTCGCGGCCGGCGGGCAGGTCGACACGGGCGCCGTGCTGGCCGTGGTCAACCCCGAGTGATCCTGGAGGCCCCGCGATGAACTTCGACCTCACCCCCGAGCAGGACCAGCTCCGCGACGCCGTGCGCGCCCTGGGCCGCCGCTACGGTCACGACTACTTCGTCAGCAAGGCGAGATCCGGTGAGCACACCACCGAGCTGTGGGACGAGGCCGGCCGGCTGGGCTACCTCGGGGTCAACATCCCCACCGAGTACGGCGGCGGCGGGGGCGGGATCACGGAGCTGGCCATCGTCTGCGAGGAGCTGGCGGCAGCCGGCTGCCCGTTGCTGCTGCTGGTGGTCTCCCCGGCCATCGCGGCCACGGTGATCGCCCGGCACGGCACCGAGGAACAGCGCAAGCGCTACCTGCCCGGCTTCGCCGACGGCTCGCTGAAGGTGGTCTTCGCGATCACCGAACCGGAGGCCGGCTCCAACTTCCACCGGCTCGGCACCGTGGCCCGCCGCGACGGCGACGACTGGCTGGTCTCCGGCCGCAAGTGCTACATCTCCGGCGTCGACGAGGCGTCGTACGTGCTGGTGGTGGCGAGGACCGAGGATGCGGTCTCCGGCAAGCTCAAGCCGGCGCTGTTCGTGGTGCCGACCGACGCGCCCGGGCTGACGCGCTCCAGGCTGGACATGGAGATCGTCTCCCCGGAGAACCAGTTCCTGCTCTACCTCGACGACGTGCGGCTGCCCGCCGACGCGCTGGTCGGCGAGTCGCTGGACGCCGGCCTGCCGGCGCTCTTCGCCGGGCTCAACCCGGAACGGATCACGGTCGCCGCGATGGGCGCCGGCACCGGCCGGTACGCCATCGAGCGGGCCAGCGAGTACACGGCCACCCGCAAGGTCTGGGGCGGCCGGAGCATCGGCTCGCACCAGGGCGTGGCCCACCCGCTCGCGCACGCGGCCGTGCAGGTCGAGCTGGCCCGCCTGATGATCCACAAGGCGGCCACCCTCTACGACGCGGGCCGCGACCTGGAGGCCGGCGTCTCCGGCAACATGGCCAAGTACGCCGCCGGGGAGGCCGCCGCGCTGGCCGTCGACACCGCCGTCCAGGTGCTCGGCGGGGCGGGCATGACCACCGAGTACGGGGTGGCCACGCTGCTCGGCGCGGTGCGCGCCGGCCGGATCGCCCCGGTCAGCCGCGAGATGATCCTCAACTTCGTCGCCCAGCACGTCCTCGGCCAGGACAAGTCCTACTGAGCGGGCCGGGGTGCGGCGGGCGCCCGATCGCCCGCCGCACCCCGGGTCCTCAGCGGACGGTCAGCGTGCCGACCGCCGGCAGCGGGGCGACCACCGGCGGGAGCCGCTTCGGCTCACCCCGCGCAGGGGTGCCCTCGGCGGCCAGCGCGCCCTTCGACGCCTCCGCCCGCCGGGTCGCCTCCGGCTCGGCCGGCAGTTCGGCGAACGGCTGGACGTCGCCCACGCAGACCTTGCCGTTGGCCGGCAGCGCCCCGCGCAGCAGGTACGCGTCGACGGCGCCGGTCACGCAGGCCGACGTCCCGTATGCGGTGTGACCCCAACTGTCGCTGCTGAGCAGGCGGCTGTTCGGCAGCAGCCGGGCCGAGCTGACCGCGCCCCGGTAGTTGGTCGCCGGGTCCCAGTAGTTGCCCACCACCAGCACCGGCGCGGCCGTCCGCCGGTTGAACGGCCCGGTGTAGGCATCCTCGTCCCGCACGGTCCAGGTCTTGCGGGCGCACGGCGAGGTGGCCCACGTCCAGAGCCGACCGAAGTACGGGTCGCGGTTGTCGGCCTTCGCGGCGAGCGCCGGGAACGAGCCGGCGTCCTTCGGGTGGTACGCGTCGGTGCAGTCCACGCCGAGGAAGGTCTCCAACCCGTTCTCGTACGGGAAGTCGTACCGTCGGGCCTGCTCGCGGGCCTTGGCGGCCTGCCGGGTCACGTCGGCCGTCGCCGGGCGGCGGGCGGCCGGCGACGACGCCGGGTCGGTGAGCACCAGCAGGGCGGCGGTGAGGTCGACGACCTCGGCGTAGCCCGTCGGGCCGTAGAGCGCGCCCAGGTTGGCGGCGACGAAGTCGGCGTACGTGACGGTGATCGGGCCGAGGTCGGGGTCCTCGATGACCACCGGCTTGGCCCGCAGCCGCTTCGCGACCAGGTCGAACGACGCTACGGGGTCGCCCTCGGCCAGCGCACACGCCTGGGCGCCGGCCTTGTCGCAGCGCACCAGGATCTCCCGCAGCGCCTGGTACGCGCCCTGCGCGCTGCGCATCCGCTCCTCCTGGGACAGGCTGCGCGCCTTGCCCTGACCGACCCACTCGTTCGGGTTCAGCACGCCGTCGACCACCAGGGCGCGGACCCGGTCCGGGAACATGTTGGCGTAGTACTGGCCGAGGATGCTGCCGTAGCTGAAGCCGAGGAAGGTGAGCTTCCGGTCGCCCACCGCGCGGCGCAGCACGTCCATGTCGCGGGCGACCTCGGCGGTCGACATCGCGCCGGTGAGCGGCCGGCCCGTGGTGGAGCAGCCCTTGCCGACGGCCTTCGAGGAGGCCACGTACGCCTTCTCCTCGGCCTTCGTCCACGGGAACGCCACGTTCAGCCCGGCGTACGCCCGGGTCTGCTCCTTGACGGAGGGGAAGCACCTGACCTGTTGGCTGGCGGCGACGCCGCGCGGGTCGACGCCGACGATGTCGAAGCGGTCGAGCACCTCGTCACCGAGGAAGTACGGCGCGGCGAGCGCGATGTCGGTGCCGGAGCCGCCGGGGCCGCCCGGGTTGACGAAGAGGCTGCCGACCTTGCGCTGCTGGTCGCGGGCCTTGACCCGCAGCACGGCGACCTCGGTCGTCGGGCCGTTCGGCTGGTCGTAGTCGCGGGGCAGCCGGACGGTGGCGCACTCGGCGTAGTCGTAGCAGGCGTACCAGTCCAGTGTGGGCGTGGGCACCCGGTCGACCCGGCGGGCCTCCTGCGGGCTGGTCCGGTCGGAGGTGACCGGACGGTCCCCGCCGGCGGGGGACGGTGCGGCGGCGGCGGGTGCGACCGCGGCGCCGGCGAGGAGGACGCCGGCAATTCCCGCGGCGACGACGGATCGGTTTCGTCGTGGCATGTGGACGCCTTCCGGTGGGCGACAGGATGGTCGGGCCGTGGCTCGACCTCCGTCACTCTATGGATGGCACGCCATGGACGCAGGCCGACGAGTAGCTACATATCCGACAATCCGCCGGCCGATGTAACGAATTTTTCACCGTCGACGCTTTTCGTCCTTCCGTGCGCCCCGGCTACCCCACGCCGGCCATCCAGGCCGGCGGCGTGGCCTTCCCGTCGTCGGGCGCGTAGTCGTCCACCACCCGCCAGCCGTCGGTTCCCTTGCGCAGCAGCAGGAAGCCGACGATGTCGCTGTGCGGGGCGCCCAGGCCGTAGACCTCGTCCTGGTCGACGAATCCCATCCGGAGGGCGCAGACCGCCGCCGGATCGCGTCTCGCGTTCTTGCAGAGGCCGAGGTAGCGGACCCCCGGCACGGCCGACAGGTGCCCGGCCATCGCCTCGTCCGGGTTGGCGTACCCGCCGCGACCGGCGGCCGACGACGCGGGGGCCAACGGGGCGGGGGCCGCCGACGGCGATGTGACGGACGACGGCACCTCCGGCGCGGGGGCGCTCGCGGTGGGCGGCGCGGTCGCCTGCTCCGGCGCCCCGTCCGACCCGCAGGCGGCCAGCGCACCCGACACCAGCACGGCGGCGACGATCCGGAAGACGCGGGCCACCGGCACTCCTCTCCCACGGAGACGGTCTCCGGCGGAGATCATCGCATCCGGTGCCGGCGTCCCGGTTGACAGCGGGCCCCGCTCGGACATCCTGGACGGGTGAGAATTCCGAGGCCCGACGCGCGGGCGAAGGCGGTCGTCGCGGCGCTGACGGCGGCTTCGCTGCTGGTGACGCTGATCGTCTGGGGTCGTCAGGACCTCGTCGGGGTGACCCTGGCGCTGCTCTGCGTCCTGTCGACGATGATCGCGGCGGTGTCGGTGGCGGCGGCCCGGCAGGACGACGGCACGGAACCGGCGGTCACGCCGGGCGGTCCGGGGCAGCCGGTCGGGGGCCTGTACGGCGTCGACGCCGACACGCTGGAGTCGCTGGACCACCGGGAGGCCGTCCGCGCCATGCGGGAGCGGCACCGGGGACGCAGCGGCTCAGCGGCCCGTGAGGGTGGGTGAGGCGAGCGCGTCGAGCCCCCGCCCGGCCAGGCAGCGGTACGTCCGGTCGGTGTCCGCCCCGGCCGGGGGCAGCACCTCCAGGTTCCAGCCCTCCGCGTAGCTGATCCCGCTGGTGAGCCGGAAGGTGGTCTCGTTGCAGACCCGGCGCACCACCGCGTCCGCGCTGACCTCGTCGTGGCCGGCGCCGACCAGGGTGTCGGGGAGCCTGCCCTCGGCGTAGCTCTCCCAGGTGTGCTGGCCGTCGCAGGGCACCCGGGGCGCCCGGGCCCGCGCGCCGCGCACCTCCATCGGCCCGAAGCACTCCAACTCGTCGGCGCAGCCCGCGCCGGCCGGCAGCCCGGTCGTCAGGGCGCAGGCGGGCAGCACCGCGCTCGTCGCCGCCACGCTCGTCGCCGCCACGTCGGCGGTCGGCGACGGGACCGGGCTGGAGACCGCGCCCGCCAGCCAGGCACCCGCGCCGGCCGAGGCGGCCAGGGCGACCATCCCGGCGCCGCCGAGGAACCAGCGCCGCCGGCGCCGCTGGCCGACGGTGGGCACCGTGGGGTGGAGATCCTCCACCGGCGGTCGCGGCGCCGGCCGGGAGACGTAGTCGACGCCGTACGGGCCGACGGGGCCGGGCCCGCCGCTGACCGGACCCGGCACGCCCGTGCCGCCCGCCGGGGAGCCGGCCGGACCGAGCGGCAGGCCGACCAGCAGGTCGCGCAGCTCGACGGCCGAGGGACGCTCGCCGGGATCGTTGGACATCCCGGCCCGGAGCACCTCGATCATCTCGGCCGGCACCCCGGGCAGGCCGGGAACCGGCTGGTGGAACATCTCCAGCACGGTGACCAGGCTGGGATTGCGCTCGGACTGCCAGCGCGGCGGGCGGCCGTGCATCACCGCGTAGAGGGTGGCGCAGAGGGCGTAGACGTCGACGGCCGGCGACGGCGGGCTGTGGTTGAACATCTCCGGCGGGGCGTAGGCCGGGGTGAGCACCTCCAGGGCGACCGAGGCGTCACGCATCTCGCCCACCACGGCCAGCCCGAAGTCGGCCAGCACCGCCGAGTTGAAGTGCGAGTAGAGGATGTTCGCCGGCTTGACGTCGCGGTGCAGCACGCCGGCCGCGTGCGAGTGGGCGATGGCGTCGGCGATCTTGACCCCGAGGTCGCGGGCCTCGGCCGGCTCGAGCGGCGAGGTCCGCATCCGCTCGGCGTACGAGCCGTCGCAGAGTTCCATGATCAGGTAGGGATGCTGGTCGACCGTGACCCCGACGTCGAAGAGGTCGACCACGTGCGGGTGCGACGACATCCGCCCGGCGGCCCGCGCCTCGCGCAGGAAGCGGGCCTGGTCGTGCTCGCTGTCGAGGGTGCGATTCTCCACCTTGACCGCGACCTCGCGCCCTACCGAGATCTGGGTCGCCTTGTAGATCGTCGCGTAGCCTCCCCTGGCAAACACGCGCAGATCAGTCAGACCGGGCACAATGGGCGTCGGCAGGGCGCCGGGTGGGGTCGCGGTCACGGCTCGAAAATACCCAACCGGACCGACGGCTCAGTGAACCGCATCAGCGGCCGGGACGGCACCGGCGGCGGAATCGCCTCCGCCGCCCACCGCCCCCGGACCCGCGCGACGGTCGTCCCACCAGAGCCCGACGGCGGTCGCCACCGCGCCGAGGCCCTCCCAGGCGGCCACCCCGAAGAACCGCCCGGGCGCGATGTCGGCCAGCACCGCGATGCTGAACACCGTGAACGTGACCAACCGGAACACCACCGTGAAGCGGAAGAACGGCCGCCACTCGGTGGCGGTGGCGAGCAGGTAGTAGACCCCCATGTTGAACGAGGCCATCGAGGAAGCGATCAGGAAGGTGCCGGTGTGGTCGCCGGCCGCGCGGGTCGCCGGCACCTCGAAGCCGAGCAGCCGCAGCAGCGCCTCCGGCCAGACCAGCCCGACCGCGCCCATGAGCAGGGCCAGCACGCCGAAGACCGCGATCGTCCATCCGGCGGCCGAACGCGGCAACCTCATCACGGTCCTCCCCAGACCCGACGCGGTCGCACGACCGACCGCCCCTCGGACCTGACACGCTATCGGCCACCCCCGACACACCGCATCCCCAGAACCGCCAGACCTTCCCGGCTCCGGGGTCCGGTGGGACTAGGGGGTGGCGAGACGCGCCCGCAGCGCGTCGGCGGCGGCACGCTCGCTGCGCTGCTCGGTCGCGTACGCCAGGCGGACCGCCTCCTCGGCGCTGGCGAGCGCCTCCGCGGACCGGCCGCAGGCCGCGAGCGCCTCGGCGAGTGCTCTCGCGGCGACCACCTGGCTGCGCACGTCCTCCGCCGGGGCGGCGACGGCCCGTCGGGCCCAGTCCAGCGCCTGCTCGCACTGGCCGTGGGCGAGCAGCGCGGAAGCGTACCGGGCCATGGTCTGGCGGCGGGAGAAGAGCAGCGAGGGCACGGTGGCGGCGGCGGTGGCCACCGGGGCGAGCAGCCCGACGGCGGTCGCGGAGTCACCGGCTGCCAGCCGGGCGGTGGCCAGCAGCACCCGGGGCCCCACCTGGGCGGGCGCCTGCGGGTTGTGCGGCTCGACGGCGGTCAGCACCGACCGGGCGTCCCGCTCGGCCGTCTCGCAGTCGCCCAGGTCCAGCGCCACGAACCCGCGCAGCGTGCCGGCCATCCCGGTGAGCAACGGGTGCGACGTCCGCTCCGCGTACGACAGCGCGTCGGTGAGCAGGTCGGCGGCGTGCCCCGGCTCGCCCAGCCCGCGCGCCACGACCCCCCGGACGACCAGCGCGAACCCGCGCCCCCAGTCGTCGGAGGCGGCGGCGAACTCCCGGTACGCCCGGCGGGCACTCCGGTCCGCCTCGCCCAGCTCGCCCAGCTCGGCGGTGGCGAACGCCTCGACCGCGCGCAGCGTGCCCACCGCCCACGCCTCGCCGACCCGCTCGCCGAACGGCAGGAAGACCTGCGCCATCCGGCACGCCTCGCGCAGCCGGCCGGCGAGCAGCCGGGCGAAGGCGGTGGTGCCGCGCAGCCAGGCCCGCCCGTACGGGTCCTTCAGCTCGGCGAAGAGCCGGGCGGCCCGGCCGAGCACGGCATCGGTGCCGGCGAAGTCGCCCCGGGTCGTGGTCACCCAGGCCAGGTTCTGCAACGACCACGCCTGCCCCCGGCGGTCCTGCGCCTGGAGGCTCACCTGGTACGACGCGGCGAGCCGGCTGCTGGCCTGGCCCAACCGCCCGGCGACGAAGTCGGCCATGCCGAGTCGGCGCATCGCCGAGGCGCGCAGCGTCGGCAGCCCGCCGGCCGTGGCCACCTGCAACGCCTCCTGCCAGCAGCCCACCGCGCGCGCCTGGTCACCCATGGTCTGGTGGGCCTGCCCGGCGAGCAGCAGCGCGCTGGTCCGGACGGCGGACTCGTCGCCGGCGTTGGCGGCGATCTTCTCGGCGAAGGCGAGCGCGTCGGCGGGGCGCCCGACCTGGAGCAGCGCCCGGGCGTGCACCACCCGGTCCGCCGCCGGCACCCCGTCGCGGGCCAGCTCGGCCGCGCGTTCGGCGTACTCCACGGCCATCGCGGGCTCGCCCGCCTGCAACGACCGGCGCGCGGCCCCGCCGAGTGCGGCGACGCCCAGACCGACGACGGCCCGTGCCGGCGCGTCCGGCCGCAGCCCGACCGCGTCGGCCAGCGCGGCGGCCCGTTCCACGTGCTGGGCCACGAAGACGTCCCGGGCCGCCTCGACGAAGCCGCCCGGCGCGCCCGCGCCCCCCGCCGGATCGGCCGCGGCCCACCGGGCCAGCGCCGCGTGCCGCTCGGCCAGTTCGGCCTTGCTCACCCCGGCGTACGCGGCCTCCCGCATCAACGGCGTCGCGAAGGCGTACCCGGTGCGGGTGCGGTGCAGCATCCGGCGTTGCAGCAGCTCCTCCACCGCCCGTTCCAGCTCGACGGCGACCACCGCCGCCGGTCGGCCGTCGCGGCCGGCCCGCTGCTCGCGCAGCGCCTCCAGCGCGCCGTCCGGCACCGTGTCGCCGACGACGGCGGCGTCCCGCAGCACGGAGCGGGCCTCCGCCGGCAGGGCGTCGATGCGCGCGGCGAGCACCGCGGCCAGGTCGCGGGAGAGCAGGCGGCTGCCGAGCGAGCCGGGCACCAGCCGCCAGCCGCCCGGATTCGGGGAGTTCCGCTCGGCGACGGTGGTCAGCGCGCCCCGCTCCATCAGCAGGGTGACCAGCTCGGCCAGGTAGAACGGGTTGCCCTGGGCGGTGGCGAGCAGCCGGTCGGCGTCGGCCTGCGGCAGCCTGCCGCCGCCGAGGTAGGTGGTGAGCAGCCGGGCCGCGTCGGCACCGCGCAGCGGCGGCAGCGCGTGCACCTCGGCGTCCGCGACCCGGGTCAGCGCCCCGGCGGTACGCACCAGCTCGGGCCGGCCGAGCAGCAGCACCAGCACCGGGCCGGCGAGCCGGGACAGGGTGACCCCGAGCGCCTCGACGGTCTCGGCGGTGGCGTCGTGCAAATCGTCGACGACGACCACCAGGGGCGCCTCCCCGGCGAGCGCGGTGAGCAGGTCCGCGACCGCGTTCGGCACGGCGTCGGCGTCGGCGGGCTGGGCGGTGCCCCACTCGCCCTGGTCGGCCGGGCCGCCGCCGGGCAGCTCGGCGTACCCGAGCAGGGCCAGCAGCTGGTCGACGGCGATCGGCGCCGGCTCGCCGGAGCGGCTGAGTCGCTGGCCGAGCCGGCGCAGGCGTTCCTCGACGGCCGGGCGGGTGAGCGCGGTGGCGGCGTCGTTGGGCAGGCCGACCGCCGCCCGGACGAGGTCGGCCAGGGGCGCGAGCCGGCGCCGCTCGCCGAACGCGGCGCAGCGCACCGACAGCACCCGGGCGCCGGTGTGCGCGGCGTACCGGCCCGGGCCCACGTCGTAGCCGGCGGCGAGGCGTTCCACCTCGGCGGCGAACCGGGACTTGCCGATCCCGGCCTCGGCGGTCATCAGCAGCACCCGGGGCTCGGCGCGGTCGATCACCTCGGCGAGCCGGCCGGCGACCCGACCGATCTCGGTCTCCCGGCCGACGAAGGGGGCCTCGTCGCCGAGGCCGGACCGGGTGCCGGGGGCGTCCAGGAGCCCGAGCAGCTCGTACGCCTCGACCGGCTCGCGCTTGCCCTTGAGCCGCAGCGGGCGCAGCGCCCGCCAGGAGGCCACGTGCCGGGTGGCGGCGGAGGTGCGCGCCCCCGCGTAGACCGCGCCGACGGCGGCGGCGTCGGCCAGCCGGGCGGCGGTGTTGACGGTGTCGCCGATGACCGTGTATTCGATCGCGGCCTGGATGCCGGCGATCACGTCGCCGGTGTTCAGCCCGACCCGCAGGCCGAGCGGCGCGCCGCCGCCCCGCTCGTCGTCAAGCACCCGGCGGACCGCCCGCTGCATCGACAGCGCGGCCCGCACGGCCCGCTCGGCGTCGTCCTCGTGCGCGACCGGCGCCCCGAAGACCGCCATGATCCCGTCGCCGGTGAGCTTGTCGACGTGACCGCCGAACGTCTTCACCGCGCCGGCCAGCGCGGCGAGGACCCGGTCGGTGACCGCGCCGACGCGTTCCGGGTCGAGGTCCTCCGACCAGGAGGTGAAGTCGGACAGGTCGCCGAAGAGCACCGTCACCACGCGGCGTTCGGCCGCGGGCAGCGTCGCGGCGGCCGGCAGCGCGGCGCCGCAGTTGTGGCAGAACCGCGCGCCGGGCACGGCGACGGTTCCGCACACCGGGCAGGTCACGCTTGCTCCAACCCCGCGGCACCTCCGCCGGATTCCCGGCCCAGGTACTCCAACTGGGCCCGGACGGACCACTCGGCGGCCCACCACAGCGACCGGTCGACGTCGGCGTAGACCGTCGCGACCACCTCCGCGGGAGTGGTGGCGCCCCCGGCGACCGCCGCCCTGACCTGGTCGAGCCGGGCCCGGCGGTGGGCCAGGTAGAAGTCCGCGGCGACGCCGCAGTCGGCCAGCGCCGGGCCGTGCCCCGGCAGCGCGGGGACCCCCCGGTACGTCGAGAGCAGCTCCAGGCTGGCCAGGTAGTCCCCGAGGTGCCCGTCCGGGTGGGCGACCACGGTGGTCCCCCGGCCCAGGATCGTGTCGCCGGTGAGGACCACCCGCTCGTCGCCGTGCTCGACCAGGAAGCAGACCGAGTCGCCGGTGTGTCCGGGGGTCGGCACGAGGCGGACGCCCAGCCCGTGGCCGCCCAACTCCTCCCCGGGCGTGGCCAGCGGCTCCCCCGCGATGCTGTGCGCCGGGTCGGCGGCGCGTACGGGCACCCCGCCGAGCAGCTCGTGCAGGCGGCGCGAGCCGTCGGTGTGGTCGGGGTGGCCGTGGGTGATCAGCACCAGGCCGACCGGCCCCCGCGCGGCGATCGCCGCCAGGTGCCCCTCGTCGGCCGGGCCCGGGTCGACCACGACGGCGTGCTCCTGGCCGGGGGCGCGCAGCACCCAGGTGTTGGTGCCGTCGAGCGTCATCGGCCCCGGGTTCGGGGCACGCAGCAGCGTCACCCAACCCGGCAGCTCGTCGGCGAGCGCCGCCGCCGGCGCGGTGAAGTGCCCGGTCATGGCTGCGATCGTACGGCCCCGCCGGCCGCTCCCCGCGATCTTGCAGTTGCGGCTCCCGATACGTCCCGTTTCACGGCTTTGCCGGGCACCGGGCGCAGGATCGCGGGGAGGCGGCGCGGGTCAGGCGACCTCGACGATGACCTCGACCTCGACGGGGGCGTCCAGAGGCAGCTCGGCCACCCCGACGGCGCTGCGCGCGTGCCGACCGGCCTCACCGAAGACCGCGCCGAACAGGTCGGACGCGCCGTTGATCACGCCCGGGACGGCGGTGAAGCCGGAGGCGGCGGCGACGAAGCCGGTCAGCTTGACGACCTTGACGACGTTCTCCAGGCCGACCAGCGAGTCGATCGCGGCCAGCGCGTTGAGCGCGCACTGCTGGGCCAGGTCCTTGGCCTGCTCGGCGGAGACGCCGGCGCCGACCTTGCCGGTGGCGAGCATCTTGCCGTCGACCATCGGCACCTGCCCGGAGACGTAGACGTGCTGCCCGGACTGGACGGCCGGCACGTAGCTGGCCAACGGCGGGACCACCTCGGGCAGCGTGTGCCCGAGCTCGGCGAGCTTCGCGTGCGGACCGTTGCTCATGCCTTCGGCCGCTTCAGGTAGGCGACGAGCTGCTCCGGGTTGGGACCGGGAACCACGGAGACGAGTTCCCACCCGTCCTCACCCCAGTTGTCGAGGATCTGCTTGGTCGCGTGGACCAGCAGCGGGACCGTGGAGTATTCCCACTTCTGCATAGGTGGAGGGCTCCCTTGGCTGGAGTTCGACTTCTCGACGCACAGCCTACGGTCCGGCCGACGGGCGGGGCGCGGGACGCTGCTCCGGGGGCGCCGGCACCTCCCCGCAGGGGCCGCCGTGCTCGTACGGCTGGGGGCAGCGGGAGCGGTCCGGTAGCAGCAGGTCGCAGAAGACCCGGTGCCGGTTGTTCTGGTCGTCGGTGCTGGAGACGGTGGTCTCGCCGGCGTCCAGTTCGCTGAGGAAGCTCAGCGAGGTGGCGACCGTCCCGGCCAGCGCGGTGGCCGCCCTCAGATTGGCGACCCGGATCGGCAGGTGGATGACGAAGCCGGGCTCCTCCTCGTCCCGGGCCCCCGGAGCCGACCGGGCGGGCACGCGCACCACCTCGACGGGCTCGGCGAGCCGCCGGTACGACCGTTCGTTGATGGGCAGGCCGACGCCGCCCTCGGCCTCCCCAGGGGAGCCGGGCCGCCGCGCCCGGTCGCCCGCCGGGAACTGGGCCCGAGGAATGTTCTCCACGTCGCGCATGCCTTGCCTCCGGACGTCGTGCCTGTTCAGGTCATCGCTTGCGGGTCCGGGCCCTCCGCCCGGCCCGCCCCCCGCGCCGCTGAGAACGTAGGTCCGTGGCGACAGTCGCGCCAACCGGACGCGCACATGCGATCACAGAAAGTCACATATGCGACACACCGTCGGTAAGGAACCTGACGGCACCCGCCGCCCCCCGGAGCGGGGAACCGACCGCTACCCTTCCGGTCGGACGGGCGCTCGCCGGCTCGCCGCCAGCTCGATCACGCTCGTCGCCCGGTCAGGCGACGACGCCGCAACCCGGGGGATGAGATGACCCAACCACCCAGCGGTGGCCCCGCCGGACCGCCGGCCGACCAGCCGGGTTCCCCGGCGGCTCCCGGCCCGGCCGCCGCGCCGGGCCCGGCCGTCCCACCGGGCCCGGCGGCCCCGCCCGGCCCGCCCGCCGCTCCTCCGGCCAACCCGGCCGGCCCACCCGGTCCGGCCGCCCCGCCCACCGGTCCCGCCGCCGCCCCGGACCCGTCGATCCCGCCGCCCCCGGCCGGGTACCCGCCCTACCAGCCGCCCGCCGCGCCCAGGAAGAAGCGCGGCGCGCTCATCGCCTCCATCGCCCTGGCCGTGATCCTACTGCTCTGCGCCGGGGGTGGCGTCGTCACCTTCCTGACGCTGCGCGACGCCGAGAACGGCGAGGGGGCCAAGGAGCCGACGGTCGCGGTGGACGAGTTCCTCAAGGCCGTCTACCAGGAGCGCGACGCGGACCGGGCGGCCGGCCTGGTCTGCTCCTCGTCGCGCGACGAGAAGAAGATCGCCGCCAAGGTGGCCGAGGTCGAGAAGCACGTCTCGGCCCACCAGAACCCCCGGTTCCGGTGGAGCACCCCGAAGGTGGACAACCAGACCGGCGACCGCGCCACCGTCACCACCAAGGTCACCATGACCACCGCCGACGAGAAGGTGGCCGACCAGGACCTGCGGTTCACCGTGGTGAAGAAGACGGGTTGGTGGGTCTGCGAGGTCGCCTGAGCCCACGGCCTGGATAGGCTCGACGGGTGCGAGCAGCAGAGTCGCCGGCCGACCCGGCCGGCCCGGAGTGGCCGGCCCGCCTCCACGTCGTGACCGGCAAGGGCGGCACCGGCAAGACCAGCGTCGCGGCGGCGCTGGCCCTGGCGCTGGCCGCCGGCGGCCGGCGCACGCTGCTGGTCGAGGTCGAGGGGCGGCAGGGCATCGCCCAGCTCTTCGGCACCGATCCGCTGCCGTACGAGGAGCGGCACCTGACCGACGCTCCGGGCGGCGGGGAGGTGCGGGCCCTGGCGGTGGACGCCGAGGAGGCCCTGCTGGAGTACCTCGACATGTTCTACAAGCTCGGCGCGGCCGGCCGGGCGCTGCGCAAGCTCGGGGCGATCGACTTCGCCACCACCATCGCCCCGGGCCTGCGGGACGTCCTGCTCACCGGCAAGGTGAAGGAGGCGACCACCCGCACCGTCGGCCAGCGGCGCGCGTACGACGCGGTGGTGCTGGACGCGCCGCCCACCGGGCGGATCGGCCGGTTCCTCAACGTCACCGCCGAGACGGCCCGGCTGGCCAAGGTGGGCCCGATCAAGACCCAGAGCGAGGGGGTCGCCGCGCTGCTGCGCTCCCCGATCACCGCCGTGCACGTCGTCACCCTGCTGGAGGAGATGCCGGTCCAGGAGACGGTCGACGCGATCGCCGAGTTGACCCAGCTCGGCTTCCCGGTGGGACGGGTGATCGTCAACGGCGCCCGGCCCCCGCTGCCCGCGGGCCGGGTGGTGGCCGCCGACGAACTGGAGCGGGGGCTGCGCGCCGCCGGGCTGCCGACCGACCGGGACACCGTCGCCGGGCTCGCCGCCGAGGCGCGCGACCAGGCCGTCCGCCGCGAGCTGGAGGATTCGCTCCGCGCCGACCTGGTGGAGCTGGGGCTGCCGATGACCGAGCTGCCGCTGCTGCCCGACGGGGTGGACCGGGCCGGCCTGGACCGGCTCGCCGCGACCCTCGTCCGGGCGGATTGACTCACACCTGCGACCGGCCCGGGCGCACGGACCGACCCGGCCCGATACGCTCGATTGGTGCCTTCCGAAGACGCGGCGCCGCAGCTGGACGTCGACCAGATCCTCGCCGATCCGGGCGTCCGGATCGTGGTGTGCTGCGGGGCGGGCGGGGTGGGGAAGACCACCACGGCCGCCGCGCTCGCGCTGCGCGCCGCGGAACGGCACGGCCGGCGCACGGTGGTGCTCACCATCGACCCGGCCCGCCGGCTGGCCCAGTCGCTCGGGCTGACCGAGCTGGACAACACCCCCCGCCAGGTCAAGGGGATCGACGTCGAGGCCAGCGGCGGTGAGCTGCACGCCATGATGCTCGACATGAAGCGCACCTTCGACGACGTGGTGCTCCAGCACACCGATCCGGCGAAGGCCGCGGAGATCTTCGCCAACCCGTTCTACCAGGCCATGAGCTCGACCTTCGCCGGCACGCAGGAATACATGGCGATGGAGAAGCTGGGCCAGCTGCACGCCCGGGGCGAGTGGGACCTGATCGTGGTGGACACCCCGCCGTCCCGCTCGGCGCTGGACTTCCTGGACGCACCGGCCCGCCTGTCCCGCTTCCTCGACGGGCGGATGCTGCGGCTGCTGCTGGCCCCGGCGCGTACCGGCGGGCGGAGCATGTTCAGCCTGGTCACGGCCTCGTTCGGGATGTTCTCCAAGGTCGTGCAGAAGGTGCTCGGGGCCCAGTTGCTGACCGACCTCTCCGGTTTCGTCGCCGCGCTGGATTCGATGTTCGGCGGCTTCCGGCAGCGCGCCGAGCAGACGTACCGCATCCTCCAGGCGCGGGAGACGGCGTTCCTGCTCGTCGCGGCGCCCGAGCCGGACGCGGTCCGGGAGGCCGCCTACTTCGCGGGCCGGCTGCGCGAGGAGAAGATGCCGTTGGCGGGCCTGGTGCTCAACCGGGTGCACCGCCCGGCGGTGCCCGGGCTCGACGCGGCGGAGAGCCTGGCCGCCGCGGAGCGGCTGGTCGGCCTCGGCGGGCACGAGGGCACCGTCGACGTGCTGCGGGCCCACGCCGCGCTGGCCCAGCAGGCGGTACGCGAGCGGCAGGTGGCGACCCGGTTCACCGAGGCGTTCCCGGCGGTGCCGGCGGTGTCGGTGACGGCGCAGCCCGCCGACGTGCACGACGTCGACGGGCTGCGGACGATCGGCGCGGCGATCAGCCGGCCGTGACGGTGCTCAGCCGGCGGTGGTGACGAGGATCTTGTCCTTGCCGGCCTTGTCCTTGGCGTTCTTCTTCATCGCGGCCTCGAACATCTTGCGCCAGCTCGCCACCTGGGGGTGACGGCGCAACAGCGCGCGGCGTTCGCGTTCGGTCATGCCGCCCCACACACCGAACTCGATCCGGTTGTCCAGCGCGTCGGCCAGGCACTCGTACCGAACTGGGCAGCTCCGGCAGATCCGCTTCGCCACGTTCTGTTCGGCGCCCTGTACGAACAACGCGTCCGGGTCCCCGTTCTGACACGCCGCCAGCGACGGCCAGTCAGTGATCATGCCCATCTGTACACGTCCCCCCTTGCAGTACCTACCGACCCCGTCGCGGACCAGCCGGCAATTCCCCCCGATCGCCCTGCCCGCCTTCCCCAAGGCGGCACGGACGACATGTGGCGCTGTCGCCGCCCCCATCATGCTCTGTAGTCGACTGATTACGCAACGTTGTCGGCGAAATCCATCATTCCGGACACTCCCGGCTTCCCGGGCCTCGCGACCGCCGGTTACCCCGTCGGGGTCCGTGAAAACGCTGCGAGCCTCCTCCCGCAGGAGGGAGACTCGGCGGCGGATTCACGCAACCACGCACCGGGGGTCGTGCGTTTAGCACAACGAGGTCGGCGCGCGCAGGAAATGGGGAAAGAACGCCCCGGCGCCCCTCGTTCCCTACTCGCGTACCCTGTCGAGGTGACCTGGATGCGGAAACGTGACCACAATGTGCTGACCAACGCCGCATCGCTACTCATATGTGGCCTGTTGGCCGGCGTGGTGGTCGCGGCGGCGGCCTTCCCTGCGGTGGCGATGTCCGGACTGGCCGCGAAGGCCGGCGCCGAGACCTTCGGCGCACTGCCCAAGGAGCTGACCGTGGCGCGCGCGCCGCAGATCAGCTACCTTCTCGCCTCCGACGGCAAGACCCCGCTGGCGACCATGTACGACGAGAACCGTCGCGACGTGAAGCTGGCCGACATCGCGCCCATCATGCAGAAGGCGATCATCGCCGCCGAGGACCACGACTTCTACAAGCACAACGGCGTGGACCTCAACGGCATCGCCCGGGCCTTCGTCAACAACCAGTCCAACGCGTCCAGCCAGCAGGGCGCCTCGACGCTGACCATGCAGTACGTCCGGCTCGCCATCGCGTACTCGGCGAGCCACCCGGCGGACGTGGTCGCGGCCACCGAGGACACCAGCGCCCGCAAGCTGCGCGAGATGCGCTACGCGATCCAGATCGACAAGGAGCTCTCCAAGGACGAGATCCTGGAGCGCTACCTCAACATCGCCGCGTTCGGCAACGGCGCGTACGGCATCTACGCCGCCAGCCAGGTCTACTTCAACAAGCCGCCGAGCAAGCTGAAGCTCGAGGAGGCGGCCATGCTCGCCGGCATGGTGAAGGCGCCGAGCACCAACGACCCGACCACCAAGAGCGGCCACGCGGCGGCCCTCGCCCGGCGCGACTACGTCATCCAGAACATGGTCGAGACCGGCGCCATCACCCAGCAGGAGGCGGACGCAGCGAAGGCCACCAAGCTCGTGGTCACCGGCAAGCGGGCCCCCAACGGCTGCGTCTCGACCAACGAGAAGGGCTGGGGCTTCTTCTGCGACTACTTCTACCGCTGGTGGATGGGGCAGGAGACGTTCGGCTCGACCTCGTACGACCGGGAGCGGCGGCTGAAGAGCGGTGGCTACACCGTCGTCACCACCCTGGACCCGCAGGCCCAGCGGGGCGCCGACAAGGCCGTCCGCAAGGCCAAGTCGGAGAAGAGCAAGGAAGCCGCCATGGTGGCGGTGGTCGAGCCGGGCACCGGCCGGGTCCGGGCGCTGGCGGTGAACCGCAACTTCAAGCTCGACGACCCGAAGAAGCCGGCCAACAAGCCGCACAGCGACCCGAAGCAGCGCAAGAAGAAGAAGCTCGGCAACTACCCCAACACCGTGAACCCGCTGCTCACCGGCGGCGACGGCATCACGGGCTACCAGGCCGGCTCGACCTTCAAGATCTTCACCATCGTGGCGGCGCTGGAGAAGGGCATCCCGCTCGGCTACACGATCAACGCCCCGCAGGCCTTCAAGTCGGAGTACATCGTCGAGGCGGGCAGCCCGGCCGCCTGCCCCGGCACCAACAAGTACTGCCCGACCAACTCCGGCAAGAAGGCCGGCGGCGTGCAGAACATGTGGAGCGCCTTCGCCTCCTCCATCAACACCTACTTCGTGCCGCTCCAGCAGCAGGTCGGCGCGGAGAACGTGGTCGACGTGGCCAAGCGGCTCGGCATCCAGTTCCGGGTCAGCAAGGAGAACGAGTGGGCCAACAACAAGGACTACGCGCACGACTGGGGCGCGTTCACCCTGGGCGTCTCGAACACCACCCCGCTTGAGCTGGCCAACGCCTACGCCACCCTGGCGGCGGACGGCAGGTACTGCGAGCCCATCCCGGTGCAGGAGATCAAGGACCCGGAGGGCAAGAAGCTCGACATCGCCAACCCGCGCTGCGAGAAGCGGGTCAGCACCGAGGTGGCCCGCGCCGCCGTCGACGCCGCCCGTTGCCCGGTCGGTGACAACTCCTCCACCAGCAAGTGCGGCGGCAGCCGCACGGCCGCGAACGTCCGGGGCATCGTCGACGCCCCGGTGGCCGGCAAGTCCGGCACCACCGACTCGGAGAAGAGCGCGGCCTTGGTCGCGATGACCAAGCAGTACGCGGTGGCCGGCATCATGGCCGACCCGGACTGGCCGCAGACCAACGTCAAGATGAAGCACAACCAGAAGGACGGCATCAACCCACCGGTCTACGAGACGCTGCGCGACGCCATGAAGGGCAAGGACCGGAAGAACTTCGAGCCCCCGGGCAAGAAGATCTCCGAGGGCGACCAGCGCCGGATCCCCGACGTGAAGTGCCTGGACCCGGAGCAGGCGAAGTCCCGGATCGAGGCGGAGGGCTTCGACGCGGTCATCTCCGACATCAAGGTCACGTCGACCTGCCCGGCCGGCAAGGCAGCCGGCACCAGCCCCGACGGCCGCACCATCAAGGGCGGCGTGGTCACCATCCAGATCAGCGCCGGCGGCGGTACTACCCCGGGCACGACGCCCGACAACAACCGGCCGCCCACCAACCCCGGCCGACCGCCGGGCCGCTCCGGCGGCTGAGCCGGCCGAACGAACGCCACGGGCGGGCACCCCTCGCGGGGGTGCCCGCCCGTTTCGCGTACGCGGGCCGGTGCGACCTGCGTCAGAGGCCGAGCTGTCGGCGTACCTCGGCGGCGACCCGACCGCCCTCGGCCCGGCCGGCCACCGCCGCCTGGGCCGCCTTCATGGCGGGGCCCATCTGTGCCTTGCCGGTGAAGCCGCCCGCGGCGAGCGCCCCCGCGACCAGCTCGGTCAGCTCGGCGTCGGGGAGCTGCTTCGGCAGGTAGCGCTCCAGCACCTCGCCCTCGGCGACCTCCTTCGCGGCCTGCTCGGTGCGGCCGGCGTCACCGAAGGCGGCGGCGGCCTCCCGGCGCTTCTTCACCTCCTTGGTCAGCACCGCGAGCACCTCGTCGTCGGTGAGCTCGCGCTTGGCCTTGCCGGCGACCTCGGCGGTGCCGACGGCGGCGAGCGCCATCCGCAGCGTGGAGGTGGTCAGCTCGTCGCGCGCCTTCAGGGCGGCGCGCATGTCGGCGGTCAGACGGTCCTTCAGCGTGCTCATGGTCGGTGAAACTACCCTGAACGGCATGCGAAAGCGCACACTATTCCGGCTCGCGACCGGGACCGCCGCCCTCGGCGCGGCGACCCTGGCGTACGCGTCACTCGTCGAGCGCAACATGTTCACCCTGCGGCGGTACGACGTGCCGGTGCTGCCGGCCGACGCGGAGCCGCTGCGGGTCCTGCACCTGTCGGACCTGCACATGATGCCCGACCAGGGGCGCAAGCAGCGCTGGGTGGCGTCGCTGGCCGCGCTCGACCCCGACCTGGTCGTGGTCACCGGGGACAACATGGCGCACCCCGGCGCCGTGCCCGGCGTGCTGCGCGCTCTCCAACCGCTGCTCGATTTCCCGGGGGCCTTCGTCTTCGGCTCCAACGACTACACCGGGCCGGTCTGGAAGAACCCGTTCACCTACTTCCTGCCGGACCGGGAGTACACCGAGGGCGTCGAGCTGCCGCACGAGGAGCTGCGGGACGTCTTCGTCGGCGCCGGCTGGACGGACCTGAACAACGCCCGCGCCACCGTCAAGGCCGGCGGCCGGGTCGTCGAGCTGCTCGGAGTGGACGACCCGCACGTCGAACGGGACGACTACGACTCGATGGCCGGGCCGGTGTCGCCCACCGCCAACCTGTCGATCGCGCTCACCCACTCCCCCGAGCCGGCCGTCCTCGACCGGATGGCCGCCGACGGCTTCGGGCTGATGCTCGCCGGGCACACCCACGGCGGTCAGGTCTGCGTACCGGGGGTCGGTGCGCTGGTCACCAACTGCGGACTGCCCCGCTCCATGGCACGCGGCCTGCACCGCTGGCCCGGCTCCGACTCCTGGCTGCACGTCTCCGCAGGGCTCGGCACCCACCCGACCGCGCCGGTCCGGTTCGCCTGCCCGCCGGAGGCGAGCGTGCTCACCCTGATCCCCCGCTGACCCGTACCCCTGGGCGCCGCCGGGCCGCCGCTCACGGCCCGGCGGCCGGCCGGGAGAGCCGGCACGGCCGTGGGGGTACCGAGTTGGACCCCCGACCGGGGTGGGCTACTATTTGTCGGCACGCCTCGGGGTGTGGCGCAGCTTGGTAGCGCGCTTCGTTCGGGACGAAGAGGTCGTCGGTTCGAATCCGGCCACCCCGACCGAGGTCAGGGGCCACTCTCTATCGATGAGAGTGGCCCCTGATTCATTCGTACAGCAGCCGGGTACAGCAGCGGCGGTCACCGCAGGCTCTCCCCCAAGCGCATGAGGGCGTCGCGGGTGGCGTCCGAGGACGCCTGTGAGTAGATCTCCATCGTCACCGACACCTCGGCGTGCCGAAGCACCTGCATGATGACGCGCGGGTGTACGTCCAGGTCGACGAGCAGGGTCGCGCAGGTACGCCGGGCGTCGTGCACGGTGATCTTCCGGACCCCGGCGCGGGCGCAGCGGGCGTCCCAGGAGCGGTTGAAGTTGCGCGGCTCGACCGGCGTTCCGTAGCGGGTGGTGAACAGCAGCCGTGAGCCCTGCCAGGCGATCCCGGCCTGGTCGCGGTCGTTCTTCCTCGCCGTGCGGCGGAGGTCGAGTGCCGTCGCGCAGATGTCCGGCAGTGGGAGCGTGGCGTCCGAGGTCTGCGTCTTGGTCTCGCGGTGCAGCAGTTGGCCGCCGACCCGCTGCAACTGCCAGCCGATCGACATCTCCCGCCGCCAGGTCCACGGCGTCCTCGATGAGGCCGAGCACCTCGCCCTTACGCAGGCCGAGCACCAGGATCAGCACGTATGCGGCGTAGAGCGGATCCCGGTCGGCCCGCGCGGACTCCAGGAAGCGACGCGCCTCGTCACTGGTCCAGGCCCGGCCCCTGCGGCGGCGAACCGGCGGGAGCTTGACCAGGGCGGCGGCGTTGCGGGTGACCAGTTCCTCGGTGGCGGCGTGGTTGAGCGCCGAGCGCAGCACGCCCCGGATGTCCTTGACGGTGCGGGGGGACGGCGTGTCACCGCAACACCGGCCGAGTGCGCAGCATCGCCGTCGGGCCACCGGGCGGCGGGCGTCCTTGCCCTGGGCGCAGCACTGGCAGGTGCGGGCCACCTCGTTGATCCACGTCTGCACGTCGCGCACCTGGAGCCGATCGAGCCGCTTTCCACCGAGGCCGGGAATCACGTACAGCCGGAGGATCGTCTCGTACGTGGCGCAGGTCAGCGGCGCGAGGTTGGGGCGCACGACCTCCTGGTGCCAGTAGGTCAGGTAGTCACCGAGCAACGGACGACCTGGAAGGCGTCGCCGGCGTAGACCCAGGCGCAGTCGGGGCACTGGGCAGCACGCCGGTTGCCGCACGCCTTGTACAGCGCTCGGTCAGGCGGATCGGGCGGGTGCAGCCGGCAGCGGCGCGGGTGTGCTCCAGCCAGCCGAAGAAGTCCGGCGTGGCGGCACGGTGCAGGGCTTGAGCCTTACGGCCGTCCGCGAGGCCGGGGCGGTGCAGGGTGAGCAGGGCAGACACGGATCTCTCCTCGGGCGGTGGCAGGGACAGCGGGCGAACAGCCACCGGACGCCGGAGCGGTATCCGTCGGTGGTGTTCGTGGTGTTTCCTGGCACCGCCTGGGGAGGGCGGCTAACGCCGGAGGGCGGATGTGTGGCCGAGCCACTGACCGCCGTTGGGGTAGGTCCTTCCGGTTTGCCGAACGTGAATGTGATGCCGGGACGGGTGGGGTGCCTGGTCGTCGGCTTCCGGAGAGTTGCCGCAGGCAGTCCCCACCCGTCGAGGTACGCGAATCCGGGCCACCGTGGACGGCAGGAAAGGCCGTGCTGGACCGCTTAGCGGATTCCGGGACCGGCACAACGGCCGGTGCGATGGAGAGCCGGCGGGACGTGACTCGCATCAGCGGCAGAAAGGCCGCTCGGCAATTCCGGAGTCGAGTTCAGCGATACGGCAGGAAGGCCGCGCTGGCGTGCTCGACGGAGACCACGGTAGCACCGAGCACCGACACGTCAACCCACCGTGAGTCAGTCGCTAGAAGACTGATCTTGTAGCGAGCTGGTTGATGCCACTCATATCGAGGGTGATGCGGTGGACGACCGATCCTCTCGAAACGTCAGGTGTACTCGGTGAGGACAAAGCTGTGACCCTCGTCGGTAGGGTCCACGACGACATCGATCGTGCTTCTGTCCGCGAACCGCAGCGTGAAGACGGGGTCCAGGTCGCAAAGCAGTGCGAAGCCGGCTCGATTCTCGTCGTCATTGAGGACGGCGTGGCCGCTTGCCTCCCAGGTACCGTCGTCAGCAGTGGTAACCACGATGTCCACCTCGACGCTGCCGAGCAGGGTTACGGGATTAGCCCACCAGTCCAGCCAGCAGCGACCCTCGAAACGGTCCACTCCGCCATCTTGCCAAGGTAGGTCGGCCCGGCCACCGGCCGTGGGAGGACTTTCCTTACATCTATCAAGGCGGCCCTGAACGGGCCGCACGCGCCGCCGCCTGGGCGCGCGTCCGACGCTCCGCTGTCGCTCCACGCCGGCCACGCAACACGCCCGGCGGCTGGCGCGGAGAGCGGGAAGCCCGGGGGCCGCCGCAGACGGATCAGGTGTGGGAGTGGTGGAGGTTCGTCGCCGGCAGCCGGCCGCGCCGCGCCCGAGCAGCGCGGCGCAGGGAAGCGCGCGCCGGGTCCGCGCGGCAAGCCCCAAGCATGGGGGCGATGCCCGCGCGAGGCGTGCCGGTCGTCCAGGAGCCGGCTCCGCAGCCGCTCAAGGTCAGATCAACTGCTCACCTGGGAGGGGGAGGGGTGCCCGCCGGTGGCCAGCTCCGACCCCGGGAGCCGGGTCCGTACCGGGCAAGGTCGGGTCAACTGCGCCACTGTGGCGGTGTCCGCCGTGGGCGCGGTCCGTGACACGAAAGCCGACTCCGTCTGCTCCGACAGCGTCCGTACGTGCGTCAAGGTCCGCTTGACGTGGCGTGCCGGACGGCGGCCCGCTCCCCGGACGGCGGGTCGATGGCGGGCAGACGGGATGGCTAGGAATGCCATCTCGGGTTAGATTTCCAAGGTGGAAATTGATCGAAGTATGCCCGCGCATGCTTGTCCACAATCAGCAAGGTGCGCTGAAGCTGATCGAGCGTGCCACTCCATGCGCCTACCTTCCGCTGCCGTCGCACACACTCGGCTGAGCTGCCCATTAAGGGTCCCTTCGCTTCTCGTTGGTCACTGACCATGAGGCGGAGCAAGTGGGTTAGGGCAGCAGGGCTGGCGGCCCATCTCACTCCCCCAGGTCCCGCCCATTACAGTTCGGACGCCTCTGCTGCCTCTAGCGAGCTTGACACCCCCGCCGGCAGAACATAGCCCTCAGACAGCAGCGGCAGCAACGAGTGCGGATCTGGATCTGGACACTGTCGGCAGCCGTCTGCCCAGCGATCCGTCAGCTCAGGGCCGGGCACAGATCCGGCACAACCGAGCGCGAGTAACGGCGGAAGATACCAGAAACCGACGGAAGGCATTTCAGCAGCTCACCAGCTGCGCCGGGGGTTGCGTGGAAGGTCAGAAAGCTGGGGCTCTTACTTCCAGCGGAAATGCACGAACTGACCCTGGTCAGGCGGGCGCCGGCCGCAGGCGCAACGCCTTGCTTGCGAGGCATCAGGCAGCGCAGCTTGAGCCCGCATCCCCGCAGCCAAGGTCAGGTTGGCCTGCGTGCTGCTCTTTCGACTTCTTGTAGGACTAGTCCAAGGGTTTGTGAGCGGCGGTCTGCTGGCAGCGTTGCCCAGGCCCGTCGGGCGTAGGCGAGTCCGCCGGAGCGGTCTCCGGACTTGGCCATCATGAGGGCGCGGTGCAACTCGATGTGGGTGGCGAACCGGGTCAGTGGCGGCGGTCGGAGTCGGTCGGCGTCGGTCTGGGCCTGTTCGCCGGGGCCGACGATGCCGAGTCGGGCGTAGAGCATCGACCGGAAGGTGGCCATCCGCCAGGCGGGCACGGCGGCGTCGGAGATCTCCCCGTCGGGTGAGGCAGCATGGTCGAAGACTCGTCGTGCGTCCTCGTCGGCCGTGATGGCTCCGGCGATGTCGCCTCGTCCGGCGGCGACGTGTGCGCGGGCCATGAGCGCCTGGAGGCGTCCGAGCGATGGCCGGTCGGACAGAGCGATGGCTTCGTCGGCGTACCGCTTGGCGACGGGGAGGGCCGCGCCTTCGTAGGCCAGGGCGATGGCAGCTCGGCCGCGTACCCAGACCCGGACGGTGAGGTCGTCGGAGCGGTCGGCGGCGATCCGGGCGGTGTCGTACCAGCCGATCGCCTCGGTCGGGTCCTTGGTCGTCTTGCCGTAGGTCGTGAGTGCGCGGGCGGCGGTCGCCCACATGGTCGGGGAGTCGAGCTGCTGTTGCAGGACGACAAGGTCACCAGCGAGCCTGGTCTGGAGGCTGTCGGCACCGATCTCCATGTAGTCGCGGCCGTACTGGTCGACCCGGTCGCGCCAGCGGTCCTCGCTGTCGCGGCGGCCGGCGAGGGCGGCGGTGAAGCCGCATCGGATCAGCTCGTTGGCGGCGATCGGGCCGATGGTGGCGGCCTGGAGGAGGTGCCTGCGTCTCACGTCCGGGTCTCCCAACGCTCGCGCGTATGCGAGCACGATGTCCGGCGTCGCGGTCCGGCGTCCCACCTCGACGTTGCTCAGGTGCGATGCCGAGTAGCAGGTACGGGCCGCGATGGAGGCCAGCGTCACGCCTGCCTCAGTACGAGCCTGCCTCAGTTGTGCGCCGAGGTCATCCATCGGAGCCCCCGTGAAAGGTCCTGAAAGCATCGAGCTACTTCCGTCCGTAGCCGTGCGATCACAAGAGTAGTTCCCAGGCGCGGCCGGTGCGGTCGGTGTGAGAACCGGGCCTGGTCGCGTCGCCAGCCGGCGCGGCGGCATCGGTCCTTCCAAGAGCAGTGCTGCCGCGCCCCCTCTTTACAGCGGAGGCGGGAATGAGCGACGACGCACCAGCCGAAGGCCGAGGCGAACAGATTCAGCAGGCGGAACGGAAAGCGGCGCGACGGCGGATTCTCGCGCAGGCTGAGGCGGATCGAATACCGGCCAAGGAGACGACCCGGGCTGTGCCGGATCGGCGGTGGCGTCGTGGACAGTAGTGAGTTGTTGCCGGTGGGTCGGCGGGTGGCGTACTGGCGGGGGCGGCGCAAGCTGTCGCAGCAGGTGTTGGCGGATCGGTTGGGCAAGTCGAAGAGTTGGGTGGACAAGGTCGAGCGGGGTGTCCGTTCGCTGGACAAGGTGTCGACGCTTCAGGACATCGCCGCCGTGCTGCGCATCGACACGGCGGTGCTGCTCGGCCGGGACGCCCAGCCTGCCGGAATGACCGAGCGCGTCGAGGGTGTCGAGCGGATCCGGGTGGCTCTTTCGACGTACGAGATCGCGTTCGAGCGCCCGACGGGCCACGGTGTGCTGCCGGTAGACCGGTTGGCACGGCAGGCCGCGCACGTGTGGACGACCTACCAGCACGCCCGCTACCCGCAGGTGGTCGATCTGGTGCCGGGGCTGCTGGCCGACGCGCAGCGCACCCATGCCCGCGATCCCGGCGCGGGGCAGGCGCCGCTGGTGGAGGCGTATCGGGTGACCGGGTCGGTGTTGGTGAAGCTCGGCGCCCCCGACGTGGCGTGGCTGGCCGTCGACCGGGCGATGCTCGCCGCCACCGGCGACCGGATCCTGGTGGCTGCCGCTGCGGTGCAGCTCGGGCAGGTGTTGCGTGCCTCCGGGCGGGCGCGGGTGGCGAAGTCGGTGATGCTGGCCGCCTCGTACCGCATCGCGCCGCCAGCGATGGGGTCCGGCGACCCGGCGGAGCTGTCGCTGTGCGGAACGCTGCTAGTGCAGGCCGCCTTGGCCGCCGCCCGTGACGGGAACGATCGGGCCGCCGTCGGCCTGGTCGACGAGGCCGGCGAGATGGCGGCGCGGGTGGGCGACGGACACGACCACTATCGGACCGGGTTCGGGCCGACAGCGGTGGAACTGGCCCGCATCGCGGTCGCGGTGGAGCGGGGCGACGCCGAAGAGGCCATGGCCCGGCACGAGAGGGTGACCGTGCGGGAGGGGTGGCGGTGGCTGAGCGCCGAGCACCGCGCCGCGTACCTGATCGATGTCGCCCGCGCGTACCTGCACGCCGACGACCCGGTCGGTGCCGGGCGGGTGCTGGTGGAGGCCGATCGGATCGCGCCGGCCGAGATCCGGCAGCGGCCCGCCGGCCGTGACCTGCTCGCTCAGGTCGCGCGGGAGTCCGCCGCGCCGACGACGCTGATCCACCTCGCCGCCACTATCGGGGTGGGCTGAGCGGTGACAGCACCGCTGCTGTCCCTGGCCCAGATCCGCAACCGGCTGATCCTCACCGCCCGCGTTGTCCTCCGCCACCACCGACCCGGACCCGACGGACGCTGCCCGACCTGCCGAACCACAGGCTGCCCGGTGGCGACCGCCGCCCGCAACGTCCTGCGCACCGTCGAAGAGGTACAGCAGCGGAGTACAGCAACCGAGCCCACCGCGCACGACCCGGACGAGCCTCAACAGGCCCGATGACCTCGGACGCCCCCCCATCCGACCAGCTCGCCGACAGTTCGGGACGAAGAGGTCGTCGGTTCGAATTTGGCCACCTGACCAGAGGTGAGAGGGCACATCCGATCTTCGGATGTGCCCTCCCGTGCTTCCAGGTACGACCGGTCGAGTGACGACGCCGCGAAGACCGAATGCGACCCCCGACTGGCCGGGCGGACGCCCGAGCGGCACGGCCGGAGCCGCGTCCGGCGTCGTCGGTGGTCATGGAAAGGGTCCCCTCGCTCGCATCCCGAGCGGTCGTGCCGGCGTGTAACGGCACCGGCGGAGCCGGTTCGACTCCACATTGGCCAGTTGCGGAGCGCCTGACCACCCCGGGCCGCTCAGTCGTGCCGTTCGGTGCGCGCGATCTCGGCGAACGCGGCGCTCAGGTAGCCGTCGAGGGGCCGCCCCGTGGCGGCGAGCAGGTCGGCGACGAGCAGCGGCGCGTGCCGCGCCACGGCGGGCGGGTCGGGCGGCGACTCGTCGCCGTCCGGGTCGTAGACGCCGAGGGCGCCCGCGAGCAGGACGAGCACCACGTGCGGGTCGACGTCGGGCCGCCACTGCGCGGCGTCGCGGACGCAGCCTTCGAGCACCTGACGGACGTCGTCGCCGTCCAGGCCGTGCGGGTGGGTCTCCTCCAGCAGCAGCCGGACCACCGCGCCGAGCACCAGGCCCGACCGTTCGGCCGCCGCGAGCCGGGCCACCGCGATGTCGTACGCCTCGGGTGCGCGCTCGCTCGCGGCGGCGACCGCGTCGGTCGCGGCGGTGGCGATCTCGCGGGCCGGTGCGGGCAGGTGTCGCCAGGTGGTGGTCATCCCGACCAGGATCGCAGAGAGGTACGACGCCCCGCCGGCACGCTCCCGGTGTGACACCGCGCACACGGCGAGCGGCAAACTCCGGGCGAAAAGGTCTCGCGCTGCGTCACACCCAGAGCACAGAATCGGGGGATGCTCAGTCGCGCCCTGCCCCGCCGCTTCGAAGCTCAGCGGATGCTCGTCGGCACGCTGTTGTCGGCGATCGGGCGCGGCCTCACCCTGCCGTTCCTGTTCATCTACCTGACCGACGTCCGGGGTCTCTCCGACACCCGCGCCGGCCTGGTGATCGGTTGGTACGGCGTGATCACGCTGGCGTTGTCGCCGGTCGGCGGCGCGCTCATCGACCGGTTCGGCGCCCGCCGGATCCTGCTGACGGGCCTGGTGATCGAGGCGGTCGGCACCGGGTCGCTGGCGCTGGTCGACTCGAGCGCCTCGGCGTTCGGGGTGATGACGCTCGTCGCGATGGGCAGCTCCGTCATCTGGCCCGGGCAGAACACGATCCTCGCCTCGCTCACCGACGCCGACGAGCGGCAGCGGGTCTTCGGGTTGAACTTCGCCCTGCTCAATCTCGGCATCGGCCTCGGCGGCCTGACCTCCGGCGCGATCGTCGACACCGCCCGGGCGGTCACCTTCCAGGCGATCTACGTGCTCGACGCGATCAGCTACCTGATGCCCGCACTGATCCTGCTGACCCTGCCGCACGTGGGCCACCGGCTCGCCGCAGCAGCGGCCGGAGACCGGACGTCGGCCGGCGGCTACCTCACCGTGCTGCGCGACCGCCCGTTCCGGCGGCTCGTCATCTTCGGCCTCGTCCTGACCACCTGCGGCTACGCGCAGATCGAGGTCGGCTTCACCGCGTACGCCGTGCGGGTGGTCGAGGTGACACCGCGCGTGGTCGCCTGGGCGCTGGCCGGCAACACGGTGATGATCGTGCTCTCCCAGCTGCTGGTCCTGCGCCGGATGGAGGGGCGCAGCCGCACGGGCGCGCTGGCGGTCGTGGGCGCGGTCTTCGCGGTCGCCTGGCTGGTCCTGGGGGCCGGGGGCGTGGTCGGCCCGAGCAACGCGCTGGTCGCCGCCCTCTGCGTCGTGGCCTGCTCGGCGATCTTCGGCTTCGGGGAGACCCTGCTGTCGCCGGTGATGCCGGCGCTGACGAACGCGCTCGCCACGGACGCGCTGCGCGGCCGATACAACGCCATGAGCTCGATGATCTTCGGCATCAGCGGGGTGATCGGCCCGGTCACGGCGGGCCCACTGCTCGGTGCGGCCAACGGCCGGATCTGGGTCGTGGCGGTCGTCAGCGGTTGCCTGGTGGCCTCGATCATCGGGCTCTCCCTGCGCCGGCTGCTCACGCCGGCTCAGGACGGCCGCACGCCGGCCACCCCGCCGGCCACCGAACCGGCCCCCGCGAAGGCCTGACCACCGGACGGACAACCCGGCCCCGGCCCCGCCAACGGACGGAGAGCCGGCCCCGGCCCGGCAACCGGGCGGAGAGCCGGCCCCGGTCCGGGGCCCGGCCGACGGACGGACAATCGACCCCGGCCCGGCCAACGGACGGCGACGGGCCCCGGAGCGGATGCTCCGGGGCCCGTCGGGTGCGTACCGCTGCCGTCAGGCGGCAGGGACCTCCGCGGTGGTGCGGATGCGGTCCAGGGCCGGGGCCGAGACCGGGGACTCGGCGGTCAGGTAGGCCACGAACGCGTCCAGGTCGATCATGCCGGTGACCGCGTTGGTGCCGCCGGTGAGGACGGTGAAGCCGTCGCCGCCGCCGGAGAGGAAGTTGTTCACCGTCACCCGGTACGTGGCGTCGGGGGTGACCGCCACCCCGCCGAGAGTGAGGCTGCCCCGGACGACCCGGGTGCCGGCGCAGGCGTCGGCGGTCGTGCCGGTGGTGCCGGCCGGGTCGACGACGTACCGGACGGTCGACGACGGGTAGAGCGTCCGGGCGGTGACGAACTGCTGCTCCAGCAGGCAGTAGAGCTGCACGCCGGTGAGGTCGAGCGTCACGAGGTTGTTGGCGAACGGCTGCACCGTGAACGCCTCCTCGTAGGTGACCGGGCCGGCGTCGAGGTCGGCGCGTACGCCGCCGGGGTTCATGAAGGCGGCGACCGCGCCCTGCTCGTCGTCGGTGGCGGCGAGCTGCGCGTCGGCGATCAGGTTGCCCAGCGGCGACTCGCCCAGGGTCGTACCGAAGAGGCTCTCCTGGGTCTTCTTGATCTCCGTGGTGGTCTGGCCGACCTCACGGCCGGCCACCGGGCCGAGCACGGTCTTGTAGCGGTTGATCAGGTCGGTCTGCGCCCGGTCGGGGGCGACGTTCCGGGTGACCACCACGTTCTCGGCCTTGGCGCTGATCACGTCGCCGGTGCGCCGGTCGATGGAGAGGTCGATGTCGGTGACCAGGCGGCCGAAGGAGCTGGCGCTGGTGACCAGCTTGCCGTTGATGTCGCAGTTGTACGCCTGGTGGGTGTGGCCGCTGACGACCACGTCGATGGACGGGTCCATCCGGTTGGCGATGTCCACGATGGGGCCGGAGATGCCCTTGCAGTCGTTGATGCCACCGGTGGCGTCCTGGGTGCCGCCCTCGTGCAGCAGCACGACGATGGTCTCGACGCCCTGGCGGCGCAGCTCGCGGGCGTACCGGTTGGCGGTCTGCGCCTCGTCGGCGAAGGTCAGGCCGGCGACGCCCTGCTGGCTGACGATGCGCGGGGTGCCCTCCAGCGTCATGCCGATGAAGCCGACCTTGACGCCCTGCACCTTGTGGATGGCGTACGGGGCCAGCAGCGGCTGCCCGCTCGCGGTCTTGAACGCGTTCGCGGAGAGGTACTGGAAGCCGGCGCCCTCGTACGGGGTGCCGTCGACGCAGCCGTCGACCGGGTGGCAGCCGCCGTTCTGGATACGCAGCAGCTCGTCGGCGCCCTCGTCGAACTCGTGGTTGCCGACGCTGGCGTAGTCGAGCCCGGCCAGCGAGAGCGCTTCGATGGTCGGCTCGTCGTGGAACGCGGCGGAGAGCAGCGGGGAGGCGCCGATCAGGTCGCCGGCCGCCACGGTGATCGTGTTCTGCTTCTTGGCGTGCTTGCGCAGCTCGGCGAGCTGGGTGGCGAGGTATTCGGCCCCGCCGGCGGGCTGCCCGGCGATGGTGCCGCTGGAGCCGGAGGGCGGTTCGAGGTTGCCGTGGAAGTCGTTGAGGGCGAGCAGCTTGACGGCGACCGGCTTCGGGCCGGCGTCCGCCTGGTCGGGGGTGGTCGTGACCGCGCCGAGGGCGGTCACGGCGAGCGCGGTCAGGCCGATGGCGGCCCGGCGCATCCCGGGGTTGGACATGGAACTCCTCGTGGGAAGCCGGCGCGGGCACCCGGGTGACGGTCCACGCCGGGGCGGGCCGCGCCGTCGACAGGTTCGGTCGCGTGGCGGTGGTGGCCGACCGCCGCCGCGTCGCGGACAGCCTCTCATCGCCACCCGCTCCCGGTCGACCGGGGCAGGACCACGGACCTGCGCATACCGGCGGCCGGCGACCGGTCCGGACGGCCGTTTCCGACATGCCCGGCAGCGTGGGCAACGGTCGTCGACGGGTTGCCGCCGGCCCCGGTCGCCCGGGGCCGGCAGCGCCCTCAGCAGTACGTGTAGCTACCCTTGCTTCCCCACGAGCAGGAGTCGATCAGGGTGCCCGACGAGTTGCGCAGGTACGCCTTGTCGCCGGTGTTGTTCCAGATGTAGGCGCCCGAGCCCCAGTAGCGGTGGGTCGAGCTGTTGGTGCCCCTGCCGGTGTGCACGAAGACGCTGGCGCCCGGGGCCAGCCGGAAGTCGCCGGAGAACTTGTAGACGTGGTTGGACTGGTCGCGCAGCGTCCAGTACTTCAGGTTGACGGTGGTGGAGCGCCGGTTGGTCAGCCGGACGTACTCGGCGTTCAGGCTGGAGTTCGAGCGGTTGTCGGCGCCCGGCGAGTTGTAGTAGGCCTTGGTGATCTGGACGGCCGGGGTGGCGGCCTGGGCCGGGCCGGCGGCGGTCAGCGACACGCCCACCGTGACGGCGAGCGCCACCGCGAGACCGATCAGCCTTCTCCTCATGCGATTCCCCCACACACAGACGGCCGGTCGTGGAGCCGGCGGATGAGCCGTGCCCACGCACGGCCGGCCGAGGTTATCGATCTCCAGTGGCGATTGTGGACGGTGATACGGCCGCCCCGGGCAATTGCGTCCGCCCGGTTGACCCGCTGCCGACCGGCGGGACGTGCGCCGGTCGTCCGACCGACCGCCGGGATGACCGGGCGGCGGCACGACGGTCACCGGGCGTCCCGTCCCCGCGCGGCGTTCGGCGCCCGGGACCGTACGATGCGTCGGTCAGCCCGGCACCTCGTGCCGGTCCGTCCCGGCGATCAGCGCCGCGACGGCCGCCGCGTCCCAGGCGCCCGCGACTCCCGGCCGGGCCAGCAGGTAGCGGGCGATCCGGTCGGCGTCCCAGCCGTGCGACTCGCGCAGGCCACGGGCGATCATGTCGAGGTAGGCCGGGGCCGGGGCCCGCCACCGCACCTCGGACGCCGCCCAGGGGGCGGTGAAGGTCAGCAGCGGGAGCCCGTCGAGCCGGCCGGGGCAGAGCAGGGTCTCGTACCGGCCGGGGCCGAGGGTGGCCCTTCCGGTGGCGACGGCCTCCGCGATCAGGCCGGCGTCGGCGCCGGGTTCCCGGTACATCTCCTGAGCGGCCACGTCGGCGAACTGCCCGACGTCGAGCAGGTAGGCCCGGGCCGCCGCCTCGCCGGGAAGCGCCGGGTCGTAGAACGCCATCCCGCCGGTCCACGCCCGGGACTCGCCGGCGAAGTAGACGCCGCCGGGCAGCGACACCGGCACCGTACGCCCGGGTGGTCGCGGGTCCCGGCAGCCCGGATACGTCCGCCGCCCGCCGGGCGGGCAGCCCCCCGCCAGGTAGAAGTTGAGCCGGGCGGCGTGCATGTTCGACCCGTACGCGACGTACCAGACCTCGCCCACCCGCGACCGACCCGGCGGTCAGAAGCCGCAGGTCATGCCGGCGGCGTGGCTGGCCTGCACCAGGTGCGTGACGCAGCCGCTCCCGGTGACCCGGTGCAGCAGGAAGCCGGTCGGCTCGACGACCCAGCCGAACTGGTCGTCAGCGCTGGTGGTGAGGGAACTCTGCCGCCAGGTGCTCGGCGCCGTGGTGAGCACCGTGCCGGCGAAGTTCACGGTGACCGCGCGGTGGACGTGCCCGGCGACCACCCGGACGACGTGCGGATGGCGGGCGACCACCTCGGCCAGCTCGTCGCCGTCGGTCAGCCGGATGTCGTCGAGGAACGGGATGCCGACCGGTGCCGGTGGGTGGTGCAGGCAGACCACGGCCGGCACCTCGGATCGACCGGCCAGCACCCCGTCCAGCCAGCCGAGCTGGTCCTCGCCGAGGCAGCCGGCGCCGCCCCCGCCCGGCATCAGGGAGTCCAGCACCACGACCGTCGCCTCCGGGTGGTCCACGTGGTAGTGCGCCGAGAAGCCGCCGCCGAGCCACGGCGTGCCCCCGAACGCGTCCAGCAGCGACTCCCGGTCGTCGTGGTTGCCGGCGACCAGGTGCACCGGCAGCGGGAACCGGCCGATGACCTCGCGCAGCGTCGCGTACTCGTCAGGGCGGCCGCGGTCGACCAGGTCGCCGGTGATCACCACGCAGTCGGGCCGGGGGTTCAGCGCCAGCACCCGGCCCAGGGCGCGGTGCAGGCCGGCGGCCGGCTCGGCGGCGAGCACGCCGGTGGTCACGTGCGGATCACTGAGCTGGGCGATGAGCATCGGTGCCTCCACTCGACCGGGACCCTCACGCTATCGCCGCGAGCCCCGGCGCGCGGCCCGCCGAACCCACAGCCCCTGTCCACAGCCTGTGGATGGCACATGTGTACGAAAGCGCGGACGATCTTGAAACCCGGTGGTCCCGCGCCGCCCTGAGTACGCTTGATCGCGGGCCCGCCCGCCGGTCGCAGCCCTCCCTACCTGGAACGACGTGCCGAGTGGATCACGAGCGAGTCATCCGTGACGTCACGGTCCGCCTCCCCATGGCGTCGACCGTCGTCGAGGCGTGCCGGTGGACTGTCACCGCGCTCGCCCGCCACGCGCCGGCCACCATCTCCGTCCTGCTGCACGTCCACGACCGGCTCCGCTGCGTCGCGGCCACCGGCTCCTGGCAGGTCTTCTCCACCGTGGCGCCGAAGACCGGGATCGTGGGCCGGGTGTACGCCTCCGGCGAGACCGCCGTCGTGCCCGACGTCGCCGCCGACCCCGACTACATCCCGGTACGCCCCGACGTCACCGCCGAGGTGTGCGTACCGGTGCTGGACCCGGCGGGCCGGCCCATCGGGGTGCTGGACCTCCAGTGGTGCGGCCCGACCGACCTCGCCCCGTGGCGCGACACCGCCGAGCGGCTGGCGGCCCGGCTCGGGGCCCGGATCGCGGCGCTCGGCGGGCCACCTGCGGAGAGCCGCAGCGAGAAGCTCCTGCGGCACGCCGCCGCGCTGACCTCCGCGTCGACGGAGTGGGACCTGTTCGCCGCCGCGATCGCCGCCGCCCGGGACGTGTCGACGCTCTCCGCGGCGGTACTGGTGCTCGCCGGCCCGGACGGTCGCCGCCTGGGTACGCCGCCGGCCACCCCGGGCGAGCTGGAGGCCCGGATCCGGGCGGAGCTGACCGAGGCGGACCCCGCCGCGCTGGACGGGCTGGTCGCCCGCGCCCACCGCCACGGCGTGGGCTACACGCTCGGCGAGGCGGGACACCCGCCCGTCCCCGACCACCGGCCGCTGACCCGGGCCGGGGTGCGCACCCTGGTCGCGGTGCCGGTCGGCCGGCCCGACGACGGCGGGGTGCTGCTGGTGGCCGACGAACGGCTGCTGCGCCCCGACCCGACCACGGTCAACCTGTTGGAGCTGCTCGCCGGCCAGGCGTGGAGCTGCCTCGACCGGCTGCGCACCCTGGCGCGCCTGCGCGAGCAGGCCAACTCGGACCCGTTGACCGGGCTGCGGCACACGGGGCCGTTCGGCCAGCGGATCGCCGTGGCCACCCCGGGGCGTACGGCCCTGCTGGCGATCGACGTGGACGGCTTCAAGGCCGTCAACGACACGTACGGCCACCAGGCCGGCGACCGCGTGCTCGTCCGGCTGGCCCGCGCCCTGGAGGCGGCGCTGCGGCACGGCGACGAGCTCTACCGCATCGGCGGCGACGAGTTCGTGGCGGTGATCGAGGTGGGCCGCCCCGACGAGGCGGTCCGGATCGCCGAGCGCCTGGCCGAGGCGGCGAGGCGGATCGGCCGCACGATCAGCGTCGGGGTGGCCCTCCCCCGCCCCGGCGAGTCCCCCGAGGCCACCCTGCGCCGCGCCGACCAGGCGCTCTACGCGGTGAAACGCCACGGCCGCGACGGCGTCCGCCTGGCCCCCGCCTAACCCCACCCCACCCCACCCCCCCCACCCCCCTCCCCGCCCCACCCCCACCCTCGCGCAGGGCCGTCGACCATCCCGCGTCGAGCATGCAGTTGTGGTGCCCCACAAAAGCCACGAAAGGGCGCCTTCCGCCCACCACAACTCCATGATCGACGCGCGGGGCGGGGGCGAGGACGAGGGGCGGGGCGGGGGGGCGGGGGTGGGGGTGGGGTGCGGGGGTGGGTTAGCGGGGGGTGAGTTCCTTGGCGAGGAGTTCGGCTATCTGGGCCGTGTTGAGGGCGGCGCCCTTGCGGAGGTTGTCGCCGGTGACGAAGAAGTCCAGGGCGCGGGGGTCGTCGACGGCGCGGCGGATCCGGCCCACCCAGGAGGGGTCGGTGCCGACCGCGTCGATGGGCATCGGGAACTCGCCCGCGGCGGGGTCGTCGACCAGGATCACACCGGGGGCGTTGCGCAGCACCTCGCGGGCGCCCTCGGCGTCCACCTCGGTGGCGAAGACCGCGTGCACCGCGACGGAGTGGCCGGTCACCACCGGCACCCGTACGCAGGTGGCGGAGACCTTCAGGTCGGGCAGCCCGAGGATCTTGCGCGACTCGTTGCGCAGCTTCATCTCCTCGGACGACCATCCCGCGTCGGCCAGGGAGCCGGCCCAGGGCACCACGTTGAGCGCCAGCGGCGCGGGGAACGGGCCCACGTCGTCGCCGACCGCCTGGCGTACGTCGCCGGGGCGGGAGCCGAGCACCCGGTCTCCCGCGACCTTGGTGAGCTGGGCGTGCAGGGTGTCCACGCCGCTCTGGCCGGCGCCGGAGGCCGCCTGGTAGGAGGCGAGCACCAGTTCGCGCAGCCCGTACTCGCGGTGCAGCGGGGCGATCGCGATGATCATGGCCAGGGTGGTGCAGTTGGCGTTGGCGATGATCCCCTTCGGCCGGTTGCGTACCTGCTCGGGGTTGATCTCCGGCACCACCAGGGGGACGTCGCGGTCCATCCGGAAGGCGCCGGAGTTGTCCACCGCGACGGCCCCGCGGCCGACCGCGATCGGCGCCCACCGCGCGGAGACCTCGTCCGGGACGTCGAACATCGCCACGTCGACGCCGTCGAACGCCTCCGGGGTCAGCGCCTGGACGGTCAGCTCCTCGCCCCGGCAGCGCAGCCGCCGCCCGACCGAGCGCTCGGAGGCGAGCAGCCGGATCTCACCCCAGACGTTCTTCCGCCCGCTGAGCAGCTCGCACATCACCGTGCCGACGGCACCGGTCGCCCCGACCACGGCCAGGGTGGGCAGCGGCGACACGGTGGCTACCGTCCCGTCCCCGCGTAGACGACGGCCTCGGTGTCGCCGCCGAGGTCGAAGGCCTCGTGGATGGCGCGCACGGCGGCGTCGAGGTCGGTGTCGCGGCAGACCACGGACACCCGGATCTCCGAGGTGGAGATCATCTCGATGTTCACCCCGGCCGCGCCGAGGGCGGCGAAGAAGCCGGCCGCGACGCCGGGGTGCGAGCGCATGCCGGCCCCGATCAGCGAGACCTTGCCGACGTGGTCGTCGTAGAGCAGGCCCTTGAACTTGACCGACTCCTGGATCTTGCTCAGGGCGGCCATGGCCGTCGGGCCGTCGGCCTTGGGCAGCGTGAAGGAGATGTCCGTGCGGCCCGTGCCCTCGGTGGACACGTTCTGCACGATCATGTCGAGGTTGATCTCGGCGCCGGCCACGGTGTCGAAGATCCGCGCGGCGGCGCCCGGCTCGTCGGGCACGCCCACGATCGTGATCTTGGCCTCGCTGCGGTCGTGGGCGACCCCGGTGATCAGTGCTTGCTCCACAGGAAGGTCCTCCATCGATCCGGTGACCATCGTGCCGGTGTTGGTCGAGTATGACGAACGGACGTGGATCGGCAAGCCCGCCCGGCGGGCGTACTCCACGCTGCGCAGGTGCAGGATCTTGGCGCCGCAGGCGGCCAGCTCCAGCATCTCCTCGTAGGTGATCTGGGTGATGTGCCGCGCGTTCGGGACGATCCGCGGGTCGGCGGTGAAGACGCCGTCCACGTCGGTGTAGATCTCGCAGACGTCCGCGTGCAGCGCGGCGGCGAGCGCCACGGCGGTGGTGTCGGAACCGCCCCGGCCCAGCGTGGTGACGTCCTTGGTGTCCTGCGAGACGCCCTGGAAGCCGGCGACGATGACCACCGCGCCCTCGTCGAGAGCGCCCTTGAGCCGCCCCGGCGTGACGTCGATGATCCGCGCCCGGCCGTGCACCGACGTGGTGATCACGCCCGCCTGCGAACCGGTGAACGAGCGGGCCTCGTACCCCAGGTTGTGGATGGCCATGGCGAGCAGCGCCATGGAGATCCGCTCCCCGGCGGTGAGCAGCATGTCCAGCTCGCGGCCCGGCGGCAGCGGGCTGACCTGGTTGGCCAGGTCGAGCAGCTCGTCGGTCGTGTCCCCCATGGCGGAGACCACCACGACGACGTCGTCGCCGGCCTTGCGGGCGGCGACGATGCGCTCGGCCACCCGCTTGATCCGCTCCGCGTTGGCGACGGAGGACCCGCCGTACTTCTGCACCACGAGTGCCACGACGGTGCGCTCCCTCCCAGCGACGACCCTGAGCGTGCCGGCGCCGCCGGATAGGAGCCGGCGGCGCGTGTCAGACGCACCCAGGGTATCGGTCGGCCGACCCGGCCGGGTCGGGTGATCCCACGATCCGGCCCGGCCGCCCGGGGCGGGGTGGTTCGCGACACGCCGGGGCGGCGCGCGTGGCAGGGCCCCCGCGCGTCGTTTCCGGGCCGCAGAATGGCCCCGTGCACGCCCATCTCCGCCCCGCCGGCCCTCCCGCGAAGCCCGCACGCCCGCCGGCGCGTCCGGCCCGACGCCTGGCCGGCCCGCTCGCGCTCGCCCTGCCCGCGCTCCTCGTCGCCTGCACCGGCGACGAACCGGTCACCCGGCCCACGCCCACCTCGACACCGGCGCCGGCGGGGGTGGACGCGGCGCGCGACGAGTTGGCGGCGCTGGCGGCCGCCGCGCAGGATCGGCACCTGGTCGCCAGCTACACGCTGCGCGCCCCGGAGTCGCCGGACCGGACGATCCTGGTGACCAGCGCGAACGACGGCAGCTGGCGGGTCGACGTGCCGGGCGGCGCGCTCGGCGGCACCGCCGACGTCTCGTTCGCCGCCACCGCCGACGGGCTGTTCCAGTGCGCCCTGCCGTCCGCGGCCCGACCCGAGCCGGCGACCTGCGTACGCCTCGGCGACCGGGACGAGGCCGTACCCCGCCGGCTCGACCCCCGGGTGCAGCACCCGTTCACCGACTGGCTGGACGTGCTGACCGACCGGCGGGCCCCGCTCGCCGTGTCCCCCGCCGAGCCGCCACCCGGTGCGTCCGGCGCGTGCTACTCGGTCGAGACCACCTCGGCGTCGATCAACGCGCCGCTGGACGTGGGGATCTACTGCTACGGCCCCGACGGCACGCCCACGGCGGTGCGCACCACGTCCGGCACGCTGCTCCTCGCCGGGACGCCCGCGCCCGCCCCGGCCACCGTGCAGCTGGCCGGGCCGGTGGTCGACGCCGAGCCGCTCGGCACGGCGGCGCCGGAACCGACCGCGGAGGCGACCGAGAGCCCGGACGCGGGAACGCCCTGACCGCCGGCGACGTTACGGGTGCCGTTCGCCACATTCGGACATCCCGCCCTTAACCGCTGAATCGCCCTTACGGGACACTCGCCCCATGGCCGACCTCACCCCGCTGCTCGCGTTCCGCTGGAGCCCCCGGTCCTTCGACCCGGTGGCGGAGCTGTCCCGCGAGGATGCCTCCGCACTGCTGGAGGCGGCCCGCTGGGCGCCCTCGGCCGGCAACGCCCAACCGTGGCGGTTCGCGCTCGGGCACCGGGACGACGAGACGTTCAAGCGGATCCTGGTCAACCTGCCGGAACGGGAACAGCGCTGGGCACAGCGCGCCGCCGCCCTGTTGCTCGGCGCGCACCGCACCGGGTCCGCCGGGCACGCGTACGACCTGGGCCAGGCGGTCGCCCACCTCACCGTGCAGGCCACGGCGCTCGGCCTGCACGTACGCCAACTGCACGACCTCGACCACGCCGGCCTGGCCGCCGACCTCGACCTGCCGGCGGGCGTACGGCCGCACGTGGTGGCGGCCGTCGGGCAACTCGGCGACCCGCTCAGCCTCCCCGCCGACCTGCTGCGCTCGGAGACCGGGCTGCGCCGCCGGCTCCCCCTGGCCGAACTCCTGCTGACCAGCCAGGCTGCGAAGTGCGTCCCATAGTCCGGACCGGCCTTCCCGCCCCCCGGCCCGCAACGTAGGGTTGTCTGGTCATGTGGCGGGCGTACCTTCTCCTTGGTCGCCGCGACGAGGCCTGAAGGCCGGCACCTCGTCGCGGAGTCGGACCGCGCCGTCCAGCACATCCGAACTTCCCATCGGCAACCGCCCGGGCACCGTCGCCCGGCAGCTGGCCGACACCTTCCGATTGCTGACGCCACATGTTCCAGGGAGCACTCCGTCATGGCTCAACCCGTCACCGACGCTGAGACCGATCCGATCGCCCGGCAGCGCCCCAGCCGGATGCCGTACCACCGCTACCAGCCGTACCAGCGGCAGTTCCGGCTCGACCTGCCCGACCGCACCTGGCCGACGCGGCACGTCGAGGCCGCGCCGCGCTGGTGCGCGGTGGACCTGCGCGACGGCAACCAGGCGCTGATCGACCCGATGTCGCCGGAGCGCAAGCGCCGGATGTTCCAGTTGCTCGTGCAGATGGGCTACAAGGAGATCGAGGTCGGCTTCCCCTCGGCCAGCCAGACGGACTACGACTTCGTGCGGCAGCTCATCGAGCAGGACCTGATTCCCGAAGACGTCACGATCCAGGTGCTCACCCAGTGCCGGGAGCACCTGATCGACCGCACCTTCGAGTCGCTGCGCGGCGCGCGGCGGGCGATCGTGCACTTCTACAACTCGACCTCCACGCTCCAGCGGCGGGTGGTCTTCGGGCTGGACCGCGACGGCATCGCCGACATCGCCACCCAGGGCGCGCGGCTCTGCCGCAAGTACGCGGAGATCCACACCCCGGACACGGACATCCACTACGAGTACTCGCCCGAGTCCTACACGGGCACGGAGCTGGAGTACGCGCTGGAGGTCTGCGCCAAGGTCATCGAGGTCATCGACCCGACCCCGGACCGCAAGCTGATCGTCAACCTGCCGGCCACCGTCGAGATGGCCATGCCGAACGTCTACGCCGACTCGATCGAGTGGATGCACCGGCACCTGCCCCGGCGGGACAGCCTGGTGCTGAGCCTGCACCCGCACAACGACCGGGGCACGGGCGTCGCCGCCGCCGAGCTGGGGCTGCTGGCCGGCGCGGACCGCGTCGAGGGCTGCCTGTTCGGCAACGGCGAGCGCACCGGCAACGTCGACCTGGTGACGCTGGGGCTGAACCTCTTCTCCCAGGGCGTCGACCCGATGATCGACTTCTCGAACATCGACGAGGTGCGGCGCGCCGTCGAGTACTGCAACCAGCTCCCGGTGCACGAGCGCCACCCGTACGCGGGGGACCTGGTCTACACCGCCTTCTCCGGCTCCCACCAGGACGCGATCAAGAAGGGCTTCGACGCGCTCGCCAAGGACGCGGCGGCGGCCGGGGTGCCGATCGACCAGCACACCTGGGCGGTGCCCTACCTGCCGGTCGACCCGAAGGACCTGGGCCGCACCTACGAGGCGGTCATCCGGGTCAACTCGCAGTCCGGCAAGGGCGGCGTCGCGTACATCATGAAGAGCGAACACCAGCTCGACCTGCCGCGCCGGCTCCAGATCGAGTTCTCCGGCGTGGTCCAGCAGGTCACCGACCACGACGGCGGCGAGGTCGACCCGGGCACCATGTGGGAGATCTTCGCCACGCACTACCTGCTCGACCACCAGGTCGACCCGGCGCTCACCCTGGACGGCTACGCCATCGGCACCGCCGAGGGCAAGGTCGAGATCGAGGCCCGCATCGGCCTGGGCGGGGAGCCCCGCTCGCTGACCGCCGTCGGCAACGGCCCGATCGACGCGTACGTCAACGCGCTCCAGTCGGTGGGCGTGGCGGTACGGGTGCTCGACTACCACGAGCACGCGCTCTCCTCCGGCGGGGACGCGCAGGCCGCCGCCTACGTGGAGTGCGAGGTCGACGGTCGTACGGTCTGGGGCGTCGGCACCGACGCCAACATCGTCACCGCCTCCGTGAAGGCCGTGACGAGCGCCGTCAACCGCGCCCGCGCCTGACGGGCCGGGAGGGGCCCCCCGTTCAGGCAGGGTGCCCCTCCCGACGCCGGGGTGGGCGGTGGATGAGCAGGGCCGCCATCGCCGCCCCGGCCAGCAGCAGGCCGGCGCACCAGAGCATCGCGCCCCGGTACGCGCCGGTCAGCGCGGCCGGCTGCGCGTAGCCCGAGCCGGAGAGCCCGACCAGCAGCGGGAGCGCGGCCACCGCCAGCAGGCCGCCCGCCCGGGACGCCGCGTTGTTGAAGCCGCTGGCCACACCGGCGAACCGGTCGTCGACCGCGGCCAGCACGGAGGCGGTCAGCGGCGCCACCACCAGCGTCAGCCCGATCCCGAAGAGCACCACCCCGGGCAGCACGTCCCGCCAGTACGACGCGTCGGGGTCGACGCCGCGCAGCAGCACCAGCCCGGCGGCGGCGACCACCGGCCCGACGGTCAACGGCAGTCGCGGTCCGATCCGCGCCGACAGCGCGCCCGCCCGCGCCGAGCCGACCAGCAGCAGCACCGTCATCGGCAGCAACGCGACCCCGGTGAGCAGCGCCGACCAGCCGACCACGTTCTGCAGGTAGACGGCGAGGAAGAACGTGAAGCCGCCGAGCGCCGCGTAGACGAGCACGGTGAAGACGTTCAGCACCGAGAAGAGCCGGCTGCCGAACAGGCCGGTGGGCAGCATCGCGCCGTCCCCCCGGCGCCGTTCGACCAGCACGAAGGCCACCGCGCCGGCCACGCCCGCCAGCGCGGCGGCGAGCACCGGCACGGAGTCGGGGCCCCGTACGGGGGCGTCGATCAGCGCGTACGTGACGCCGGCCAGGGCGAGCGCGCCGAGCAGCGCGCCGGCCACGTCGAACCGGCGGCGGTGCCGCCCCGGCCCCCCGGCGCGGGATGCGGCCTCGTCCCGGCTCTCCGGCACCCAGCGCAGCGCCGCCAGCACCACGAGCACGGCCAGCGGCAGGTTGAGGAAGAAGATCCACCGCCAGGAGAGCGCGTCGATCAGCCAGCCGCCGAGGAACGGGCCGAGCGCGGTGGAGACGCCGGACAGCCCCGACCAGGCGCCGATGGCGCGGCCCCGGTCGTCCGGGTGGAAGCTGGCCTGGAGCACCGACAGCGAGCCGGGGGTGAGCAGCGCGCCCCCGGCGCCCTGGAGGAACCGGGCCGCGACCAGCCACTCGGTGCCCTGGGCCAGGCCGCAGAGCAGCGACGCGAGGGTGAACCAGACCACACCGAGCAGGAAGACCCGCCGCCGCCCGAAGCGGTCGCCGAGCGCGCCCCCCAGCAGGACGAAGGCCGCGAGCATCAGCAGGTACCCGTTGACCGTCCACTGGAGACCGGCGACGGTGGCGTCGAGGTCCGCACCGAGACGGGGCAGCGCCACGTTGACCACGGTGGTGTCGAGGAAGACCATGCCGGAGGCGAGGACGGCGGCGAGCAGGGTGCCCCGCCCGTGCGCGGTGCCCAGCCGGAGCGCGGGCGTGGTTTCGGCCATGCCGTCCAATCTGCCCCGCGCGATATGAGAGACGCCACGAATCGCCGAAACCGGGCCCGGGTACTGTGCGGGATCGCCGGGAGCCCGCAAGCTGGAGAGGTGTCGTCTGTGCGTACCAGATCAGGACCGCGCGCCGCGGTGACGGCCGCGCTCGCGGCGGCGCTGGCGCTCGGCGCGGCCGGTTGTGTCGCCGTCGACGAGCCGGACGTCGCGCCGAGCAGCGGTGGTGGCGGCGGCAACGCCGCGCAGAAGCTGACCCAGCTCACCGTGGCCACCGCCGGGTCGATGAAGGGCTACAGCCGGGAGCGCTTCCCGCACTGGCGCGACACCGGCAAGAACTGCGACGTACGCGACAGCGTGCTCAAGCGCGACGGGGAGGACATCAAGCTCTCCGGCTGCAACGTGGTCGACGGCCGCTGGGAGAGCGTGTACGACGGCCGCGCCTTCACCGACCCGTCCGACGTGGACATCGACCACATGGTGCCGCTGGCGAACGCGTGGCGTTCGGGCGCCGACGAGTGGGACGACGCGAAGCGGGGCGAGTTCGCCAACGACCTGGACCGGCCGCAGCTCATCGCGGTTTCCGCCTCCTCGAACCGGGCAAAGGGTGACCAGGACCCGTCCCAGTGGAAGCCGGCGAACCGGTCGTTCTGGTGCCAGTACGCCGAGAACTGGGTGACGGTCAAGCACCACTGGCGGCTCACGGTGACCAGTGCCGAGAAGGCCGCCCTGACCGACATGCTGGAGGGCTGCACATGGGCGAGCAAGCCGTGACCGGAGCCGGGGCCACCCCCGCCCCGGAGCAGACGCCGGACGCCACCGGGGAGGACGCGGCGGCGGCCACCGGCAGCGCGCCGGCCGGCCCGGCCACGGCCGGCATGACGGCGGACGGCGCGGCCGGCACGACCACCGGGGTGCCGGGGGCGGGGATGGCCGCCGACGCCGAGGGCACCTCGACCGCCGCGCGGGAGCTGACGGCCGACGTCGTGCCCGGCCCGGGCGGGGTGATGACCGACGAGGTCGGGGTGGTCACCGGCGAGCTGACCCTGCGCACCGGGTACGCCGACGGCCGGGCGACGCTGACCGTGCAGTACCGGGACGCCGACGAGTGGTACACGGTCACCGGCGGCAGCGTGGCGCTGGCCGACCCGGCCGGGCTGGACGCGGTGCACGGCATCGCGGTCGCCCTGCTGCACCGCCCCGAGGGCTGACCCACCGACCGCCCGCCCGCCCGGACGCGGCCCCGCCGAGAGGCCGCGTCCGCGACGCGGATCAGACGTACGAGCCGGGCTCGTTGGGCGCGGAGACGGTGTGCGGCTCCTCGCCCTCGCCGACCGGGCGGGTGAGCTGCACGCTGACCTTGTGCGGGCGCAACTCCCCGCTGGCGATCCGCTCGGCGAAGTGGCAGGCGACCCGGCTGCCGCCGACATCCCGCAGCGCGGGCCGCTCGTCGGCGCAGCGGGTCGGCTGCGCCCACGGGCAGCGGGTGTGGAACCGGCAGCCCGCCGGCGGGTTGGCGGGCGAGGGCAGGTCGCCGGCGAGCAGGATGCGCTCGCGGCGGTCCTCCACGTCCGGGTCGGGCACCGGCACCGCCGACATCAGCGCCCGCGTGTACGGGTGCATCGGCTCCGTGTAGAGCCGGTCGCTCGGCGCCTCCTCGACCAGCGCGCCCAGGTACATCACGCCGACGGTGTCGGAGATGTGCCGGACCACCGCGAGGTCGTGCGCGATCACCAGGTAGGTCAGGCCGAGGGTGTCCTGGAGGTCGTCGAGGAGGTTGACCACCTGGGCCTGGATCGACACGTCGAGCGCGGAGACCGGCTCGTCGGCGACGATCAGGTCGGGCCCGAGCACCAGCGCCCGGGCGATGCCGATGCGCTGCCGCTGGCCGCCGGAGAACTCGTGCGGATAGCGGGAGAGCGCCCAGCGGGGCAGGCCGACCTTGTCCAGGGTCTCGCCGATGACCCGTCGCCGCTCGTCCCGGCTGCCGCCGATGCCGTGGGCCTGCAGGCCCTCGGTGAGGATCGACTCGACGTTCTGCCGGGGGTCCAGGCTCGACATCGGGTCCTGGAAGATCATCTGCATCCGGCGGCGCATCGACCGCAGCTTGCCCGACGACAGCTTCGTCAGCTCGACGCCGTCGAACCGGACCTCGCCCCCGGTGGGCGGGGTGAGCTGGAGCAGCGCCCGACCCAGCGTCGACTTGCCGCAGCCGGACTCGCCGACCAGGCCGTACGTCTTGCCGCGCGGGATGCTCAGGTCGACGCCGTCGACGGCCTTCACGTGGCCGACCGTCCGGTCGAGGATCACCCCCCGCCGGATCGGGAAGTGCACCTTCAGGTCGCGGACCTCGACGAGGAATTCGCTCTCGGTCACGGCTTCTCCTCCTCGCGCGGTGCGGGCACCGGGCCCGCGGTCGCCTCCGCCGCCGGGGCGGTGGCGGCCGGCGCCTCCGCCGGGGCGGTGCCGGTGGCGGCCGGCCGGGGCACGGTGCCGGGCACCGGCGCCGGGTTGACGCATCGGTAGCTGCGGCCGTCGTGGGCGAGCACCAGCGCGGGCGGCTCCCCCACGCACTCGTCGATCCGCCGCGTGCAGCGCGGCGCGAAGGCGCAGCCGTCCGGCCAGGGCAGCAGGTCGCGGACCGAGCCGGGAATCGGGTTCAGCCGCTCGCCGCGCCCGGCGTCCAGGCGCGGCACCGAGCCGAGCAGCCCCACGGTGTACGGGTGCCGGGGCTCACGGAACAGCGGACGACGGCGGGCCGTCTCCACCACCCGGCCGCCGTAGAGCACGTTGATGCTGTCGCACATGCCGGCGACCACGCCCAGGTCGTGCGTGATCATCACCAGGGCGGTGCCGGACTCCCGGACCAGTTCCTTGAGCAGCTCCAGGATCTGCGCCTGGATGGTGACGTCCAGCGCCGTGGTGGGCTCGTCGGCGATCAGCAGCCGGGGCTTGCACGCCACCGCCATCGCGATCAGGGCGCGCTGCCGCATGCCGCCGGAGAGCTGGTGCGGGTACTCCTTCAGCCGCCGCTTCGGGTCGGGGATGCCGACCCGGTCCAGCAGGGCCGCCGCCTCCTTCTCGGCCGCCGCGCCCTTCATCCCCCGGTGCCGCGTGAGCACCTCGGTGACCTGCAACCCGATCGGGATCACCGGGTTCAGCGACGAGAGCGGGTCCTGGAAGATCATCGCGACGTCGCGGCCCCGGATGTCCCGCCGGGACCGGTCGTCGAGCTGGAGCAGGTCCGTGCCGTCGAAGACCGCCTTGCCGCCGACGCGCAGGCCCGGCTGCTTGGGCAGCAGACCCATGATCGCCAGCGAGGTGACGCTCTTGCCGCAGCCGGACTCGCCGACCAGGCCGACCACCTCGCCCGCGTCGACGGAGAAGGAAACGCCGTCGACGGCGTGCACGGTGCGCTGACCGCGCCGGGCGAAGGTGACGGAGAGATCTTCGACATCAAGCAGAGCCATGTCGGGCCCGCCTTTCGTTCGCGACTGCGGGGCTCGCAAGCTCACTCCTCGCGCTCACCGTGCTGGCCTTTTCGTTCGCGACTGCGGGGCTCGCAAGCTCACTCCTCGCGCTCACCGGCCCTACTTCCGCAGCTTCGGGTCGAGTGCCTCGCGCATCGCCTCGCCGAGCAGGGTGAAGCCCAGCGCGGTGACGATGATGGCGAGGGCGGGCAGGATCGCCAGCCGGGGCGCGGAGTCGAGGTACTGCTGCGCGTCGGCGAGCATCACACCCCACTCGGGGATGGAGGCGTCGTTGTTGCCGAGGCCGAGGAACGAGAGCGCCGCGGCCTCGATGATCGCGGTGGCCAGGGTGAGGGTCGCCTGCACGATGACCGGGGCGAGCGAGTTCGGCACCACGTGGGTCAGCGCGATCTTCGGCTTCTTCACGCCCAGCGAGACGGCGGCCAGGACGTAGTCGCTGTTCGCCTGCGAGATCATCGAGCCGCGCAGCAGCCGGGCGAAGACCGGCACCGACACCACGCCGACCGCGATCATGACCGTGGTCAGACCGGCGCCGAGCAGGGCGGCGATGCTGATCGCCAGCAGCAGGCTCGGCATGGCCAGCAGCATGTCGACGAAACGCATCAGCACGTTGTCGACCGCCCGGCCCCACCGGCCGCCGAGGCCGGCGGCGGCGCCGGCGACCCCGCCGATCAGCGAGCCGACGGCGAGGCCGATCAGCGTGGAGACCACGCCGACCAGCAGGGTCTGCCGGGCACCGACGATCATCCGGCTGAACTCGTCGCGACCGATGTGGTCGACGCCGAACCAGTTCTCGCCACGGAAGCCGGGGAAGTCGCCGAGGCGGATCTCGCTCTTCCAGAGCTGGGCGTCCGGGGGGTGCGGGACGAAGAACGGCCCGAGGATGGCGACCAGCAGGAACAGGCTGAGGATCACCGCGCCGACGATCGCCGCCGGGTTGCGCCGCAGCCGGCGGAACGCCTCCTTCCAGAGGCTGACGCCGCGCTCGTCCTCCCGGGCCGCCAGTTCGGCGAGCCGGTCGATCTTTTCCTTTTTGGTGCCGCCGGTGATCGTCATCGGACCCTCACCCTCGGGTCGATCAGGCTGTAGGAGAGGTCGACCAGGAGGTTCACCAGCACGTACACCACCGCGATGATCAGGATGAAGCCCATCAGGACCGGATAGTCACGCTGGCTGATCGCCTCGTAGATGAAGGCTCCGATGCCGCTGAAGGCGAAGACGGTCTCGGTCAGCACCGCGCCGGAGAGCAGGCCACCGGTGAGCAGGCCGATCGAGGTGACCACCGGCAGCATCGAGTTGCGCAGCACGTGCCGGCGCCGGACCGTGCTCTCGGTCAGGCCCTTCGCCTCGGCGGTGCGTACGAAGTCCTCGTTGAGCACCTCCAGCACGCTCGCGCGGGTGATCCGGACGATGATCGCCAGCGGGATGCTGGCCAGCGCGACGGCCGGCAGCACCAGGTGCCAGAGCGCGTCGGCGGCGGCGTCCCACTCCCGGGTCATGATCCCGTCGAGGACGAAGAAGTTGGTGATCCGCGTCGCCCCGAGCGTCGGATCCTGCCGGCCGCTCGCGGGGAACCAGCCGAGGTTCTCCGCGAAGATCGCCTTCAGCACGTACGCGAGGAAGAAGACGGGGATGCAGATGCCGATCAGGGAGCCGCCGACCGAGAGGTGGTCCAGCATCCGGCCGCGGCGGCGGGCCGCCAGGTAGCCCAGCGGGATGCCCACGCCGATCGCGATCAGCATCGCGGTGATGGACAGCTCCACCGTGCCGGGGAAGCGTTCGACGAACTCGGTGACGACGGTCCGCTTGGTGGAGGTCGACGTGCCCAGGTCGAGGCGGACCAGCCGCCGCACGAACCGGCCGTACTGCACCAGGATCGGCTCGTCGAGGCCCATGTTGCGCCGGATCGCGGCACGCATCTCGGGCGTCCCGCGCTCACCGAGGATGGCGGTCTCGGGACCGCCGGGCAGTCGGCGGAGCCAGATGAACAGCAGGAGGGAGAGCCCGAACAGCGTGGGTATCAGCTGGAGCAGGCGTCTGACGATGAACCGGAACACGGCGGCCTCGTAAGGGGTACGGAGGGTCGCGGGCGGGCGCTGCCGAAACAGCGCCCGCCCGCGGTCGGAGCGTCAGATCAGGACTTGAACTCGGCGGTGGAGAAGCGCTCGTCGGTGAGCGGGCTCGCCTTGACCCCGGTCACGTCCTTGCCGAACACGATCGCCGGCGGCGAGTGCGACACCGGGACACCGGGCAGGAAGTCCATGATGGCCTTGTTCAGGGCCTTGTACTTCTCGGTCCGGGCCGCCACGTCGGCGGTGCTGTCCGCGTCCTTGAACTGGTCGAACAGGGCCTTGTTGGTGAAGCCCCACTCGGCCTTCGGCCGGTCGAACATGGTGCCGATGAAGTTGTACGCGTCGCCGTAGTCACCGGTCCAGCCGAGGAAGTGCAGGTCGTGCTTGTTGCCCGAGGTGGTGGCGTTCAGGTAGTCCGGGCTCCACTTGAGCGGGATGGCCTGGACGTTGATGCCGACCGCCTTGAGGTCCGCCGAGAGCAGTTCGAAGATGTCCTTCGGGTTCGGCATGTACGGCCGGGTGACCTCGGTCGGGTAGTGGAACCGCAGGGTCAGGTTCGTCGCGCCGGCCTCGGCCAGCAGCGCCTTCGCCTTCGCCGGGTCGTAGTTGTACTTGGTGACGTCGCCGTTCCAGCCCTCGACGGTGTCCGGCATGAAGTTGTCGGCGACCTTGGCGCCCGGGGGCAGCTTCGAGTCGACCAGGGCCTGCCGGTTCAGCGCGTGCGCGATGGCCTGGCGGACCTTGATGTCGGCGAGCTTCGGGTTCCCCTTCTGGTTGATGCCCAGGTAGAGGATGTTGAACGCCGGGCGGGTCAGGACGTTGAAGCCCTCGCCCTTCAGCGGCTCGACGTCGGCCGGACCGACCAGGTCGTACCCCTGGATGTCGCCGGAGCGCAGCGCCTGCTTGCGCGCGTTCTCGTCCGAGATGGTCTTGTAGATGAGGGTCTTCAGCTTGGCCTTGGTGCCGGCGTAGTCCTCGTTGCGCTCGATGGTGAGCGTCTTGTTGGCGATGTCCCAGGACTTGAACTTGAACGGGCCGGTGCCGGTCGGGTGCGCCGTGGCGTAGGCCGGGTACTTGATGTCCTCGGCGGTGCCGCCCACGTTGCTGGCGTCGTACTTCTCCAGCGCGGTCGGGCTGTGCATGGAGAACGAGGGCAGCATCAGCGCGGCCGGGATCTTGCTGGAGACCCGGGTGAAGGCCAGGTCGACGGTCGTGGCGTCCTTGGCGGTGCAGGACTTGAAGAGGCTCGGCGGCAGGTCCGCGCTCTCGTTCTTGGCGAAGCCGCCCATGACGTCCTGCCAGTACGGGGTCACGTCCGGGCTCTGCATGAGGCCCTTGGCGTTGTACCAGCGGTCGAAGTTCTTGCAGACCGCCTCGGCGTTGAATTCGGTGCCGTCGTGGAACTTGACGCCGGAGCGCAGCTTGAAGGTCCACGTGGTGCCGGCGGCGTCCGGGGTCCAGGTCTCGGCCAGACCGGGGGTGACCTTGGTGCCACCCTCCTCCGGACGGACCAGCGTCTCGAAGACCTGACGTGCCACGCGCAGCGACTCACCGTCGCTGGCGAAGCTCGGGTCGAGCACCTTCGGGTCTCCGGCTACGCCGAAGACGAGGGTGTCCTTCTTGCTACCGCCGGAACTGTCATCGCGGTCGCTCTCGGCGCAGCCTGCTACCGCGAGGGCCGCGACCGCGACGGCCGCGAGGGCGACCTTCGGCCTGGATGCACGCATGGGTGCTTCACCTCGTCCTTGGGGTTACGGACAATCGTGGTGACAGGGGTCACCGATCGCCGTGACCTTAGCCGCCGTTCGGACCGGCGGGAAACCATCGAGGAACCGGTTGGTACCGGATCGTGTCTTAACCGACGCACCCCGCCGCAGAGGCCGTTCCGGACCGCCGACAAAGGGGCATTATGTCCGGGTTGGGCGATGCCGATTTGTTACATCGATCGTCGCCAGCATCACCTGCATGTCAGAAGCCACAGTGGACACGCGGGCGCCCGTACGACGACGGCCGGCACCGGATTCCGGTGCCGGCCGTCGTCGGGAACTCAGACGGCGCGACGGCCCTCGAAGGCGCGGCCGAGCGTGATCTCGTCGGCGTACTCCAGGTCGCCGCCGACCGGCAGGCCGCTCGCCAACCGGGTCACCGAGATGCCCATCGGCTTGACCATCAACGCCAGGTACGTCGCGGTCGCCTCGCCCTCGGTGTTCGGGTCCGTGGCCAGGATCAGCTCCCGCACGGTGCCGTCGCTGAGCCGGGCCATCAGCTCACGGATGCGCAGGTTGTCCGGCCCGATCCCCTCCAGCGGATTGATCGCGCCGCCGAGCACGTGGTAGCGGCCCCGGAATTCGCCGGTCCGCTCGATCGCCACCACGTCCTTCGGCTCCTCGACCACGCAGAGCACCTCGTCCGTGCGGCGCGGGTCGCGGCAGATCCGACACCGGTCGGACTCGGCCACGTTGTAGCAACTGGTGCAGAACCGCACCAGCTCCTTGACCTTGCGCAACGCCCCGGCCAGCCGGTTGACGTCGGCCGGGTCGGCGGACAGGACGTGGAAGGCGATCCGCTGGGCGCTCTTCGGGCCCACGCCCGGCAGCCGCCCCAACTCGTCGATCAGGTCCTGGATGGCGCCCTCGTACATCTGCCGCTCAGAAACCGGGCAGGCCGAGGCCGCCCATGCCGCCGGTGACCGGGCCCATCTTCTTCTCGGTCAGCTCCCGCGCCGCCTCGGCGGCGTTGTGCATGGCCGCGACGACGAGGTCCTCCAGGGTCTCCACGTCCTCCGGGTCCACCGCCTTCGGGTCGATCTTGATCGACTTCAGCTCGCCGGTGCCGGCGACGGTCGCGGTGACCAGGCCACCGCCGGCGGTGCCGGTCAGCTCCGCCTCGGCGAGCTCGGCCTGCGCCTTGGCGATCTGCTGCTGCATCTTCTGCGCCTGCTTCAGCATCTGCTGCATGTTCGGCTGTCCACCTGGGCGCACGGATGGCTCCTTCTCGCACTCGTCTGCTCGGCCGCCGCTCAGCCTATCCGCTGGGAGCGGACTCGCCCCGCCCGGTGCTTTGCACCCGCCGGGTCCGGGCGCACGATCACGGGACCGACCGGACGGAGGTGGGGGATGTCCCGGGAACAGGCCGCGGCCGCCATGCAACGGCAGGCCCGCGCCTGCGCCGACATGGGCGCCGCCCTCTACGCCCACCTGCTGGCGCGCGCCGCCGGGGACGTGCGCGCCGGCGGCCCGTGCGCCACCGTCATCACGGGGTACGAGGACGCCGACCCCGACGCCCTCGTGTCGCTACGCCTGCTCGGCGGGGTGCACGCGCTGGTGCTCTCCGGCCGGGCGCCGGCGCTGGCCCGGCACTATCCCAGCGCGGGCGGGGCGTACCGGGCGGCGGACGCCCCCGCCTGCTGGGCCGCGTTCCGGGCGGTCGTCGAGGCCGAACACGACACGCTGCGCGGCTGGCTGCGCCGACCGCCCCAGACCAACGAGACCGGTCGGGCCAACCTGCTGCTGGCCGGCCTGCTGCACGCCGTCCACGAGGTGGGCGGGCTGCCGGTGCGCCTCGTCGAGCTGGGCGCGAGCGCCGGGCTGAACCTGCGCGCCGACCGGTTCCGCGTCGAGGCCGCCGGCTTCGCCTGGGGGCCGGCCGACTCCCCCGTACGGCTGCCGGACGCCTGGCGGGGCGGGCCGCCCGACTGGCTGCGGGCGGCTGCCGGCGCGTACCCCGAGCTGACCGTGGTGGAGCGGCTCGGCTGCGACGTCAGCCCGATCGACCCGGGCGACCCCGACGGCGCGCTCGCGCTGCGGGCGTACCTCTGGCCGGAGCACACCGCCCGCGCGGCCCGGCTGGCCGGCGCGCTGGAGCTGGCCGGGCGGCTGCCGGTCCGGGTCGTCGCGGCGGGGGCGGCGGACTTCCTCGCCGGGATCACCCCGCGCCCCGGCAGGCTGACGGTGGTGTGGCACTCGGTGATGCGGCAGTACGTCCCGGCCGAGGAGTGGGCACGGGTCACTGTCGAGCTGGACCGGCTGGCCGCCGCCGGCAGCGCCGACGCGCCGGTCGCCCACCTGTCCTTCGAGCCGCACCCACGGGAGGCCCGCGACGACTTCCAGCTCCGCGCCCGGCTCGGCACCGGACCGGAACGCCTGCTGGCGGAGGCACACCCCCACGGCCTACCCGCCTGGCCCGCCTGACCGCCCCTGCCCGGCGGGTCACCCCCCGTGGAGATCTCGGTGCGGAAGTGCCCCGGAGAGGGCCGTTTCCTACCAGGATCCGCCGCAGCGGGTCAGCGGGCGTCCACCTCGTCGATCTTCTCGGCGCCGAAGGCCTCGCGCAGCAGCCGTACCGCCTGTTCCTCGCTGGACTCCCGCGCGGTCTGCTCGTCGATGACCTCGTCCAGCGGCTCGTCGCCCGGGTCGAAGCCCTCGAAGTTCGGCGCCGCCGGCCGGGCGCCGCCGGGACGTCCCCCGCCGCCGCGCACCGGGCCGTCGAAGTCCGGGTCGTACGGCGGCTCGCCGGCCCAGTCGGCGTCCGCGGTCTTCCGGGCCGGCTGGCCGGTACGCGGACCACGTCCCGCCGCAGCCGCCCGCGCCGCCGCGATCGCGCTGCTCACCGGGGGGCCGGCGGACGCGGCCTGCTGCGGCACCCCCGACGGTCCGGCCGGCTTCGGCACGGGCGTGGCGGTCGCCGACGCCGTGGCGGCGCCCGCCGGCCGGGTGGTCGACGCTGCGCCGGGCAGGCCGGGCGCCGTCGGGGCGGCGGCTGCCGCGCCGCCGGACGACGTGACGGCCGGCGTGCCGCCCGGGCGGGCCGGTTCCGGCCAGTCGTCGGTGTCCCCGGCCGCGCCACCCGGGCGGGCCGGCTCGGGCCAGTCGTCGGTGTCCCCGGCCGCGCCACCCGGGCGGGCCGGTTCGGGCCAGTCCTCGGCCGCGTCGGTGGCGGGAGCACCGCCGGCCCCCGACGCACCAGCGCCGGAGGCGGGCCGGGTCGCCCCGCCCTGGCCGGCAGCGGCACCACCCGCGCCGCTCGCCCCACCAGGCCCGCCGGCCGCACCGAGGCCATTCGGACCGGCGAGGCCGTTCGAGCCGGACACGCCGCTCGGGCCGGCCGCGCTATTCGGGCCGTTCGGGCCACTCACGCCGCCCGGGCCGTTCGGGCCGCCGGACATGCCGCCGCCGCCTACACCGCCACCGGACGGGCCGGCGCCGGACGGGCCGGTACCGCTTCGGTCCTGGTGGGCGGGAGCTGCCGGCGGCGGGGACGCCGGGCGGGCCGGCGCGGCGGGACGGGACGGGCCACCGAGTGACGCGCCACCCCGCTCGCCGGCCACCTCGCAGCGGATCTGCCAGCGGCCGCCGAACTCCTCGTACAGCACCTCGGCCAGCACCGACGTGTGGTTGCCCATCATCTGTGCGAGCACCGGCGACTTGACGGTCAGCACCAGGGTGTCGCCGTCCACGTCGCGGACCACCGCGTCGCGCATCAGCGCGGCGGCCGGCTTCTTGATCCGGTTGACCTTCGCGACGATGTCCGGCCAGACCCGGCGCACCGCGACGGCGTCCAGGGTGCCCGCGGCAGCCGCGCCGGGGCGGGGCGGGGCGGGGGTGGCCGGGTCGGGCATCACCGCCGAGGGCGGCACCTGCCGGCGGGCGGGGGCATCGGCAGGCGGGCCACCGGTGGTCGCACCCACCGGTTCGGTAGCACCCGGGGCGGCCTCCGCGGCCCGGGAACCGGCGGCGGCCCGGGAACCGGTGGCGGCCGGGGAACCGGCGGCGGCCAGAGCCGCGGCACGGGCGGCCGCGGCACCGGACGGAGCGCCGGCAGCCGCGGGCGGGCCGGCGGGCCCCGGGTCGGCCCCGGTCGTGGCGGGGACGGGCTCGGGGCGTACGGGAGGCAGGCGATCGCCGTGTCCGGCAGGCGTTCGGACTGGCGCAGCACGTGGCTGCCGCAGTCCACCTCG